>CAYUIW010000007.1:0-40957 GCA_964444905.1 uncultured Muribaculaceae bacterium | reverse complement strand
TAATCATTTAAAAATAGTTAAAGTTTGTGACAGTGACAAATTAACTGATTGTTTTGAAGATACAGTATGGTGGGGTTCAGGAGAAGCAACTCCAGAAGAAGTAGATATTACGACTGTAAAAACAGCAAAACATTTTGGACAGGATGATTGGGATACAGAAGTATTAGGATTTCAGCTTAATAATGGTACAAACGGACTTATAGCATATAATCCAACAAACACTTGTCATCAAGACCAATTCTCAAATCAAGTTACCGGAACAGCATGCGTAGCGATACTTTACGATACGTCAGGATTTTCTAAACCAAATACTAGTGGTAAAGACTTGCGAGCAATTAATGTAAAAAGTTTGGGTAGCAAATGTGCGTTTGAGATTGGTGGAACTTGTTATGGGGCTCCGTTTGTACCTACACCAATGACATATGCAGAATGTGCAGGAGAAAATGCAACATCTGCAAACAATGTAACAACAGCAGGAGCAGAAGCATCTAAATTAGGTATAAAAGAATGTTATTATGAAAACGATTATTGGGCAGGAGCAGTAAAGGCATGCGGTGGAACAAATAAAATGGCATCAATGGCACAGATAGCAGAAATAGCGAATTATATCTATAATACAGACCAAGTCCAAGCTAAAAACGATGTATCTAACCTAACAATGGACACAAGCAAAGTATCTTCTCTAGGCTTTACTCTAAACTCATCTAACGCGTTCTACGTTTGGTCAGGTGAGGAGTACAGCGACGACGACGCGTACTACCGCATCTTCTACCCTACCTACACGATCTACGACTACAGCCGCAACTACAGTGACCTACAGGCGGTATGTTTGCAATAAATTTCAAATACTAATTTTATCCTCTATTTATTAACAAAAACGTTACAAATTGGTTAACGGTTTGAGCGTTTATATTATAATTTAATAAATAGGGGATTATTTTATGAAAAAATTTTTAAAGATATTAGGAATTATTATACTTACTATAATTTTAGCGGCATATTTAGCCTTTTTATTTGTATTGCCAAAGAAAATTGATTTAAATTCATACAATGAAATGGTCCAAAAACTTGCACTGGAGCAAGCTCATTTAAATATCGATTTCACTAATGTAGAAATTTACACAACTCCTGCATTGGAAGCTGGAGTAAAAATTGACAATTTGATAATTGATTTACCTGACGACAGTTCACTATTAACTACAACTGGAGTAAAAGCTAAAATATCTTTACCGAGCCTGTTTTTATTGACAGTAAGAGTTTCTGAAATTGCGATTGATGCCCCTCAAATTAATATTGATATAGAAAAAGACGGTTCGCAATACAAAGTTATGCGTATTGTAGAAGACATAATTAACGAACAAAAACAAAGACAAGAAGTTACTCCCGTAACAACTTCAAATTCATTCTTTAATCCTGCTTGGATTAAGGTAAAAGTACCTAACGTAAAAGTTACTGATTATTCTGCAAAAATTAACGATTTATCTTCAGGACATTATTTAACAATAAAAGGTGATGAACTTAAAGCCGCTTATAATAATATGAAAACTTTCAGAGTTAAAACTAATGCAGAATTTTTAAGTGATGAAAATACTAATATTACGGCTGATATAGATATAGATTCTTTTATTCCGCCTGCGAGAGAAACTGATGAAGACGATGACCCTGATTATCGTGCTGATATGGGATTTGTAAATCCTGTTAAAACATATCGTGATTATAATTTAAAAGCTGATGTGTCTGCAAAAATTAAAGCACGCATGAGTCACCGCAACAAAGTTGTATTAAAAGGTTATGCTTTTGTAGAAAATCTAACAATGAGCCTTTCCGGATATACTTTGCCCAAAAGTTATTTTAGAACAAGATTATATGGGCATGCTGCTGATATAAATACAAATTTGTATGTCACAAAAGACCAAAATATAATGCTAACCGGTCTTGTTGATTATGGCAAAAAGCCCAAAATGGATTTGAGTATTAATACAAAAAAAATATACTTTAGCGATGTGATTGTTGTTTCAAAAGCTTTTATGGACACTTTGCATATAAAAAATGATTTAGGAAATTTAATTGCAAACGGATATATATCAGCAAACGCAAAGATAAAAACTAATTTCCGCAAATTAAAAGCAAATGGTGCAATTATTGTTAAAAACGGAAGTCTTGTAAATAATAAAATCGGTTTATTATTCAACGATGTAAATGCAAATATACTCTTTAGCGATAAAGCAATGGAAATTGTTGATACACATTTATTGGTTAATAATTCAATATTGAAAGCTCAAGGAAGAATTGACGAAAAATCTGTCGTTAATATTTCTGTTTTTGCAGAGAAACTTCCTTTGCCCGGACTTTTTGCAGCATTTGCACCTGTTGATTTGAAAAATGCATACAATATCAATTCTGGAGCTTTAATGCTTGATGTCAAATTGTCAGGCGAACTAAAAAAAGCTTTTGCAAATATAAAAACTGAGTTAAGTAATTTAAATCTTTCAACAACTGATAATAGTCTTGTTATTGCTGACGATAATATGCATGCTGAATTTGCAAGTAATATGAAAACTGTTGTAGGTAGTATTTCTAATAAAAATCTTAAAATACATATGCCTAAAACAAATTCAGTTATATTAAATCCTGATTTAAAAATAATTATTGATGAAGAAAATATTTCGATTAATCCGCTACAATTAAAAATAAATAGTGCCTCAGTTTTGAATTTTTCCGGCATTGTTTCGGAATATATTAAGCGACCTATTATAAATCTTGTGGCTGACGGAAATTTGAATACCGCTGATTTAAAGCAGTTTTTAGGTAAAGACATTGCACAATTTATTGATGCAAAAGGTTCAATTCCATTAAAATTTAGCCTTACCGGAAACAGTAAAAAGCAACAAATGATTTGTCAAATTAAAGCCGACAAGCTTAATTATATTACTCCTGTTGAAATTAGCACAGTAAAAGGTTTGCAAAGTATATTACAAGCAAAAATTGATTTCAAAGGAAACAGATTGAATATTCGTGACACGGGATTATATACAAAAAATGCACCGACTCCTTTCACGGATGATTATTTAGCTAATATGCAAGAAGTAAAAGAAGTTGCGACGGTTCACGGAACCATTTCCAAGCTTGACACGGCTGAACCTTTCATAAATCAAGTAAGAATTAATCTACCGGAAGATTTACAGGTTAAAATAAGTGCATTTAATAATTCTGCCCTAACATTTGGCGGAAAACTTCTGATTTTTGGTCAAGCTATTGCACCAAAATATAGAGGTGAATTCCATATTAAAGATATGAATATTCCTGAACTTTTTATAACAATGAAAAATTTTGCTCTTAATTTTTCAGGTCATACACTTGGTATTATTCTTGAAGAATTAAATCTCAATGGGTCTGATATTCAAGCTAAAGCAGATGCAAGTCTTGTACCTTCGCCAATTTTTGTTGTAAATACTATGGATATTTCATCAAACAATATTGATGTTGAAAAAATGCTGAAAACAGTTGATGCCGCTATGAAATATGTACCGACTTCTAATTCAAATACCGAACCTGCAGACATTCCTGTTGTAATTCGAACCGGTTCTATTGATATGAAAAGTATTTTTTCTCCGCCAATATTGTTAAGTAACACGACTGGAGAGATTTCACTTGATAAAAATATACTTTACCTTAACAATATAGTGACTTCGACGCTTGGCGGAACAGTCAATGGTGATGTTTCGGTCAATCTGTTATCTATGCTTATCAAAGCAAAACTTGCCGGTGTTAACTTTGATGTTGAAAGAACCTTCCTTGAATTAATGAACATGAAAGATACATTATCAGGTACAATGGCTTTTGATACTGATTTATCGATTAATGGTGCAGCAAAAGACCAAATGGAACAGATGAAAGGTATCGAAGGTGAAGTTAATTTCTCTATAATTGACGGACAACTTGGACCTTTTGGCAAGTTAGAAAATCTTATTTTAGCTGAAAATATTAGAGAATCAGAATTTTTCCAAACTGCTCTTGGCGGTGTTATTGATTCGTTAACATCAATTCAAACTTCACATTTTGATTTGTTAAACGGGCATATCATATTGGATAACGGGATAGCACAGCTTGACCCGATTACTTCAATTGGACCGGTAATGTGTATGCATATTGCAGGTGATATGAATTTGCTTACAAATGAAGCAGACATGAAATTGCGAGCTCGTTTAGGTTCAAAAATTGCTGATATGCTGGGACCAATTGCTGCTGTTAATCCGATTAATCTTGTGAAAGCCACTCCGGGATTAAATGTTGCAGCCGCCAAAATGTTTGCAATATTCTGTGAACAACTAACCCAAGAAGAAATGGATGCCATTCCAAATTTTGAAGAAGGTGAATTTGGTAAAATGAGTACAACAAACTTCCAAGTTGTATTACGTGGTGATACTCAAAAACCATTATCCTTAATTAAATCTTTTAAATGGCTTGCAACAGTTGATGAAGTGACAGCAGCAGAAAGTTTCGTCGAAACTCTTCCGCCTGCTGATGCAGAAAACCCGAATGCTACTCTTGAAGAATTACTCGTTGCTCAAGAAGAAGCTGAAAAAATAGCCAATGAAAACTTTTTACAAAAAAGTGTACGCAAAGTTAAAGATTTCTTTAAAAAATTAACTAAGAAGGATGAATAATATGGAAGAAAAATTAAAAATGCTTTCAGGTGATTGGTACTATCCGGAAAAATCAGAAGTCCTAAAAAAAGAACGTTCAACTTGTAAATTATTATGCCAAAAATTCAATAAAATGTCATTGAAAAAACGCAAGCAAATGAACAAAGTAATGGCTAAAATTCTTGGTGCTAAAAAGGGCAGTTTTTGGATAGAACCTTCATTCATTTGCGATTACGGGTATAATATAGAAATAGGCAACAATTTTTACGCAAATCATAATACGGTAATTCTTGATTGTGCAAAAGTTAAATTTGGCGATAATGTATTTATAGGTCCGAATTGTTCTTTTTATACTGCTATTCATCCTATTGATGCAGAAACCCGAAATAGCGGTGTCGAAACTTCCAAACCTATTGTTGTTGGTAATAACGTGTGGTTTGGCGGTAATGTTACTGTATTGCCTGATGTATCAATTGGTGACAACTCAGTAATTGGTGCAGGAAGTGTTGTAACGAAAGATATTCCGAGCAATGTTATAGCCGTGGGTAATCCGTGTAGAGTTATAAAAACAATTCAAAATTAGTGCTTTTCAATAAATTTATCAATTTTTTCAGCCATAAAAGTTGAAAACATCGGTAAAATTCCATAATATATTCCAGCAAATATTATTGCCGGTCGCAAAATATTTATGCCTTCAATGTATTTATGCAGATTTACATCTCGCTTGTTGTATTTCGAAAATGTTGTTATTAATTTATCGGTATATTTTTTTAGCGCACGGTCAACTCCGTATCCACCAAACAAAGTTATCGCAGTAGAAAGAACATTATTATAAATTAATGCTTTTTTACGATTTTCTTTTATATCTTTGCTTTTGTTGGTAATATACGCAAATGAAGAAGTTAAAAGGATATCAGTTCCAGCCATCATATGCTTTGCAATATCCGGAGATTGAGCTTCATGTTTTTTAGCAAATTTTTGCACCAAATTATTATTAAAATATTTAGCTACTCCTTTAGTTAATGTATCAGTATATTTCCCTGTAAAAGTAACTTTTTTATTCTTCGAATTTTCAGTTTTTTGGGTTGTAGAAGGCTTTTTAACATTAAAAAGATTATCCATAATAATTGGTATTGCTGCAATAGTAAGAACTGATTTTGGTATTGCCGTAATAAAATTACAACCCAGTTTAAGAATTTGTGCCGCAAGTTTATAACTTTGAGATTCTGTTATATTTTTAGCAGAACCTTTAAATTGTCGAATTGTTTTGGATTTAAGAAATTTTGACGGGTCTTTATCAATATTCTTTACGGCATATTCAATCGGAAGTGCAACAGCTTCTACCATTCCGTACTTGATTAATCCCGAACATATTGAATTAGCAGCAGCATATTGTTTGTTTTCTTTTTCTGTGTTAGGTGTCGAAAATATTGCTAATGGTCTTACCGTAAGCGACATAGCAAGAGCAGTACCTGCAGCAAAAGATGTTCCGTGTTCGGAAATTTTTTCCAGTCCTTTCAATACTGTTTTATTTCTGAATAATGCGGCTGTGTATTTTATACGACTTCTGTTTATTTTAGGTATTCCCATATTATAAGTACACAACACACAAAGTAAAAAGTAAACAGGTATGTAAAAATAAAATAGCAAAAAAAATCTTTAGAGGGTTTCTTTTAAATATGATAACAGACATAGCACAAAATCAATTACACTTTACATCTCGTAATTCTGTTATACGTTTAGCGGATGATATAGCTAGACGCGTAAATGTTGAATATCCATGCCTTTCAAGTACGAAATTTGAAGGAATGAATAATAGTGCCAAAAGCGTTGATGCCATTACAAATTTATTTGTTAAAATTATCAATATGCGAAACAGAGTTAATGCTACTAATAAAGAGCAATTGGGCGGATTACTTAACAGTTGGAAAAATTACAGTGATATTGTTAAAGAAACTAAATTGGGTAATTGTAATGAAGCTGCTGTGTTTTCAGAAGTAGCCGCACGAGTTAACGGCATTAGAAACTGTTTTGTCGCGGAACTTAAATCAAATAGTAATAATAGATATAAATCATTAGACCATGCTGTTTTGTATGTTGATGGTAAAAAACCTTATATTATTGATGCGTGGTTAGGATTTGCAGACTATGTTCCGCAAGCTATAAAACGTTTTAAAAATGAATACCGAACTTTTTTAAATTTTTCCAAAGGAAAAGATAATTCAATTGTTTTTGACCTGTTTGGAAAACGTCATGTATTGTCAAAAGAAGAAAATTCAAAGTTAAAAGAATTATTCCCCAATTTAATTATAAAAAAAGACCCGAAATAATCGGGTCTTTTTAATTTTATTGATATAATGGAGCAAGTTTCTTTGACTGTTGTGGAATTACCCCTTCTTCTATCGGTAAATAAACTCGATAATCTATTTCAGGGAAACAGTTGTCAATACTTTCAATTTGACTTAATTCCGCTTCATTAATATTACCGCTTTCAATCATATCAGCAATTTTTTCAAATCTGTCAACATGTTCTCTAAACCTGTCAGTTGCATAATCTTTTGCCTGCCAAGTAGTGATTAAGAACGGCCAATCAGAACTTTGTAATAACAAGTTTTCTCTTGCTAATTGATTTAATGCTCTATGAAGCAGTTTGTTATCCGGAATATTTTCGTATTTATCAGCAATTGATGTTATACGTTTTTCACAAGAATGAATAATAGGCCACATCCATTCAGTCAAATGGTTATTCCATACATAGAAATGTCCACCTTGTCCCCAAGAACTTTCAGGGATTTGAATAGCTTCTTTAGGCGGATGTGCTTTTACATATTCGCCTGCTGTCATTCTTTCAACTTCCGGTATATACTGATTGAATTTTTTGATAACTTGTTTAATAAATTCAACACCTTCGAACCACCAGTGTCCGAATAATTCTGTGTCAAATGAAACCATTACAAGCCCTTCTTTACCATTATGAGCCATTTTGTAATCATTAAGCAAATGATAAATAAGTGTAGTATAGTGGTCTGAATTTTCATTAATCTTATTCAACGCAAGCACCGGATCATAAAGCATTTTATCACCCAAATCAGTAGTAGGTGAAGTTATTCTCCAATAGTGCATACCTGATTTGTCATCTTTTCTGTGAAACTCACGGAAACAACCGTCGCCCGGGTAACCGTCAGCAGCTGACCATACTTGGTAACCTGCTCTGTCATTACGTCCCATAACTGCAACTTGTGCATCAGGAAGCCAGTATGCTGAATATGTATCATATCCTGTAGCATCACGTTCTGGTAACGGAATATATTCAATATTTCCGTAAACACCGATTACACGTCTGTTACCGATTGAGTTACCACCTTCAATAACGTGTGATTCAGTGAAGAAATATTCAATATCATTATTTTGAAGAGTTACTTCAATTGCAGGTCGCCAGTGTTTTTTACCGTCTTTACCGACAAATTCATAACCTTGTCTGTATGCACACTCAGGAAGCCAGCAACCTTTAGCCTTTTTCCCAAAAAGTCTTTTAGTCGTATCTGACCCAACTTTAAACTGAGCATTTAAGTTGTTATCTGTTGCCAATAACGGTGAAAATCCGTGAGTAGCTCCTGATGTTGTAATTTCAATACAACCTAAATCTTGATATTTTTTAAAGTTTGCAATTAAATCCATTCCATATTTATTAATGAAAGAATCTTTTATATGGTTGAACCAATCAAAATAATATTTTGCCAAATATTTTAAATGTTGAGAATGTGCAACTTTTGGATCCGGATATCTGTCCAAATCTTTTGCAACTTTTTCAATTCTTGAATCAAGGTATTTTATAAAACCATGCTTCAAATGCTCATCATTTAACTGCTCGGCGAGAATAGGTGTTATGCCGACTGTTAATTTTGCCTTTATACCTTCCTCGTACAATTCGGAAATTGCATTTAAAAGAGGAACATAAGTTTCAGCCATACATTCATAAAGGTTTTCTTCCCCAAAAGGCCACATACCGGCTTTTCTGTAATAAGGAAGGTGACTGTGTAACATAAATACAAATTGTCCTACTGACATTAATGCCTCCGTTTCTTTAAGTTATTACTTACTATAACCCAATTTTATATATTATATATATAGCACAAACGGATATAAAATATAACACTTTAGGATTAATTCTTGTGTATAATTTTACAAATATTAATAATTTTAACTGGTAATAAAAAAAGAGCCCAAAGGCTCTTTTTTTGAAACATATTAACGTTTTCGCAACAGTCGTAGTGTTCGCTTGGCATGTAAAAACCAAAATAAGACCGACTATCTTTTGCTGAATTGGAAACGTTTTCTTGCACGTTTGCGACCGTATTTTTTACGTTCTTTAACACGTGGGTCACGAGTTAACAAACCTTCAAGTCTTAATACGTTTTTGTATTCTTCGTTAGCTTTTACAAGTGCTCTTGAAATACCGTGTCTAATTGCGCCACATTGAGCAACAATACCACCGCCAACAGCTTTAACTCTAACATCATATTTTTCTTGATTATCAGTTAAAACAAGCGGTCTATAAACTAACATTTCAATAGCAGGTCTGTTTCCGATATAATCTGATAATTTTTTACCGTTAACAAAAATTCTGCCTTTACCTTTTACCAATTTAACTACTGCTATAGAGGTCTTTCTGCGGCCTGTTGCCATAATTTCTTTATCTGCCATTATTTAGCCTCCTTTTCTAGTACGATTGGTTTTTGAGCAGCATGCGGATGTTCAGAACCTGTATATACTTTCAATTTTGTAAATTGAGTGTCACCCAAAGTATTGTGTTGAAGCATACCTTTTACTGCTTTTTCAATCAATAATCTTGCATCTTTTTCACGTAATTCTTTTACGCTTGCAGATTTTAAACCACCAGGGAAACCTGTATGGTGATAATATATTTTATCTGTTTCTTTATTACCTGAAACTACAACTTTTTCAGCATTGATAACGATTACGAAATCGCCTGTATCAACGTTTGGTGTGTATTCAGGTTTGTTTTTTCCTCTAAGAATATTAGCAATTCTGGTAGCTAATCTGCCAAGAACTTCGCCTTCTGCATCAATTAAATACCATTTTCTTTCTACTTCAAGAGGTTTTGCTGAATATGTTTTCATGCTTTATTTCTCCAGTTTTTAACCCGTTTTGTACAGGTTTTAGTATGTTACTTCTACTAATGTCAATCCGTAAGGACTAACATTTTGACCAGCCTTGCGACGGTCTTTTGCATCCAAAACATCTTTCATATGTTCAGGACACAAATTGTGCCCTTCTATTTCAAGAAGGGTTCCGACAATAGCTCTTACCATATTATAAAGAAATCTGTTTCCTATAATATCAATAATAACTTTGTCACCAACCTTAGAAACTTTCGCTTCATAAATAAAACAAACCTTGCTCGGGTTAAGCGTTCCGGAACTTTTGAAACTTGAAAAATCATGTTCACCTTTTAGATAATCCAATGCTTTTTGCATTCTTTGAATATCTATATCGTACTTAACTCTCAACAAATCTCCATCAAATGCATTTTTACATTTGCGATTAACAAATTCATATACATAATGACGACTTTTTGCCGATTTTTGAGCATGAAACAAATCTGGAACTTCTTTCAAGTCACTTACAGAAATATCATCGGGAAGAATTTCATTTAATGAATAAATAAACTTTGAAGCAACAATAGGTTTATCAACATCAAAATGAGCAACTTGTCCGATGGAGTTTACACCCTTATCTGTTCTTCCGGAAAAGATTGTTTTAACCGGTCGGATATTATTTGCAGCTTTGCTGCATATCAATGTGCTTAATGCTTTTTCGAGTTCTCCTTGTATAGTCGGTGCATCTATTTGTTTGCCATTCTCAAATTGAATTTGACTGCCGGCATAGTTTTTACCGATATATTGAACCCGAAAGGCGTAACGCATAACGTTACACCAATTGGATTAATGCCATTTCAGAAGCATCGCCTCTGCGTGGCGGTAAGCGGTAAATCCTAGTATAACCGCCTTCACGGTTAGAATATTTTTTACCGATTACTACAAACAATTTTCTTAAAACTGTTTCAGCAGCGAGTTTTTTATCTGCAACAGGTGCATCAAAAACTTCACCGGTAGCTAAATCCATAAATTTTCCTGTTTCTTTGTCGAAAATGAATTTAGCTGCTTGACGACGACTGTTCAAATCACCTTTTTTCGCAAAAGTAATAATCTCTTCAGCATATGGTTTCAAAGCTTTTGCTCTAGCCATAGTTGTTTTGATTTCACCATGCATAAAAAGTTCAGTCGCTAAAGAGCGCAACAGGGCATCTCTTTGATCCTGTGCTTTTCCAAGCGTATGTTTTTTAGTTTGGTGTCTCATTTTTCTATTTCCTTATATTAATTATTTTTCAACTTTGCATCTATACCTAAAAGGCATCTATGCATCAGTCAGCAAAGCTGACTAACCGATTTCTTCTTCCAATTCAGGGTTTGGAGCAAGGTCTAAACCGAAATGGTGAAGTCTTTCGATTACTTCATCAGAAGATTTTTTGCCGAAGTTTTTAATATTCAACAAATCGTGTTCTGATTTTTTAAGCAATTCAGCCATTGAATTGATACTTGCACGTTTCAAGCAGTTGTATGCTCTAACTGACAATTCCAATTCTTCAATAGTCATTGAAGGAACATTTGAATCATCTTCAACTTCTTCTTCGATAGTTGCAAGCGGAGTTGCAACAGGTTGACCTGTTATAGCTGAAATTTGCATAAAGTGGTCAATCAAAAGATTTGATGCTTGACTTAAAGCATTTGTAACGTCAATTGAACCGTTTGACCAAATTTCTAAAGTCAATTTATCAAAGTCAATCATATCACCTACACGTGTATTTTCTACAGTATAGCTTACACGTTTGATAGGCATAAATGTTGCATCAATAGGCAATACGTCGATTGAAACGCCTTTAGAATCTCTTGGAACATCGTTTGCAACATAGCCTTTACCGGTTTCTACAATAACATCAGCATGGAAAGAACCACCATCAGCTACTGTACAAATCAACCAGTCAGGGTTAACAACTTTAACACCTGCCGGAAGTTGAATATCACTTGCAAGAACCGCACCCGGTTTATCAACGTCTATTCTCAAGTGTTGAGCTTCTTTAGAATCTGTTTTTACAACAAGACCTTTAAGGTTAAGCATTACATCAATAACATCTTCCAGAACGCCCGGAATAGCTGTGTATTCGTGAGTGATACCTTCAATTCTTGCAGATGTAACAGCAGTTCCTTCAAGACTTGATAAAAGAACACGTCTTAAAGAATTACCGATTGTTGTACCAAAACCTTTTTCCAACGGTTCTACAACGAATTTACCGTATTGTGAGCCGTCAGAACTTGTTGTTGTATTAACACATTTAATTTTTAATTCCATTTGTTTTTTCTCCTAGTTTTATAATAACTATTTTTGGATTTCTCCGTAAGTGGATTTAAGCTTTATCAGCCCGCACTATTTTGAGTAGAACTCAATAACCAAATGTTCTTTGATTTCAGGATCTAATTCTTCTCTTTCAGGAATTCTGTCGAAAGTAACCTTTAGAGCTTCCTTATCGATTGTCATCCAAGCAGGTGCGCAAGCCATGTCAATCATTTCTGTAACATTTTTCAAATATTGAGCACTTCTTGTTTTGACAGTGATTACGTCACCAGGTTTAACCAAGTATGACGGAATATCAACTTTTCTACCATTAACAAGAACGTGACCGTGGTTAACGATTTGTCTTGTTTGTTTACGAGTAATACCAAAACCTGCTCTGAATAAAATATTATCCAATCTTGATTCTAACAATTGAAGAAGAATTGTACCTGTTACGCCTTTTCTTCTAGCAGCTTCAGTATAATATTTTGCGAATTGTTTTTCACTTACCAAGTAAGTAAATCTGATTTTTTGTTTTTCAGCAAGGTGAATTGCGTATTCAGAAAGTTTTTTTCTAACTGCGCCGTGTTGACCTGATGCTGTTTGTCTCATTGAAGATGTTAATTTTCTGTTTGACAAATCTTTTACTTTTTTGTTTCTAAATAATTTATTAGAAGGTCCTGTATATCTAGCCATTTTTTCTCCTTTTTTTCTTTTGCGGGGCATCTATGGTTTGCTTTTTGGCTTTAAGCAAGCCCCCGACTTTAGATGATTCTCAGATGCAAAGTCTTTTACGTTAACATGCTGAGCATCTATGCATCTTTCTATACTCTACGTTTTTTAGGTGGTCTGCAACCATTGTGCGGAATTGGAGTTACATCTTTAATTAATGTAATTTCCAAACCTGCAGCTTGGATTGCTCTGATTGCAGTTTCACGACCTGAACCAGGTCCTTTGATGTGAACTTCAACTTTTTTCATACCTTGGTCAATAGATTTTTTAGCTACAAGTTCAGCTGCTGATTGAGCTGCGAACGGAGTTCCTTTTCTTGCACCTTTAAAACCTGTTGCACCTGCTGTTGCCCAGGCAATAGCATTACCTTGAGTATCAGTAGAAGTTACAATGGTATTGTTGAATGTTGATTGAATGTGTACAACACCCTGCAATACATTTTTCTTTTCTTTTTTCTTTGTTTTTACTGGTCTTGCCATTTTTTATTTCCTTTACGTTTGTAATATTAATTTTACTTTATTCCGTGTCAAGCACGATTTAAGATTTCCGTAATGTTAACTAACGGCTATCTTACTTTTTCTTAGCAACTGCGCCGTTTTTCTTACCACGACGAGTTCTTGCATTAGTTTTAGTTCTTTGTCCTCTGCAAGGTAAGTTGCGTTTATGTCTCATACCTCTGTATGAACCGATTTCTTGAAGACGTTTAATGTGCATAGTAACTTCACGTCTTAAATCACCTTCAATGTGGTAGTTAGCTAATTCGTTACGAAGATTTTTAATATCTTCTTCTGTCAAATCATCTGTTCTTAAATCCGGTGAAATTTTTGTAGCTTCAAGAATTTTTGCACTTCTTGTCGGTCCGATACCGTAGATATAAGTTAATGCTACTATCATTCTTTTGTTACGAGGTAAATCTACCCCTGCTAGTCTTGCCATTTTCTTTTTCTCCTTTTCTTGGCTTTTGGGGCGATTTCAAGGCTTATGCATTATGCTTGTAACCTTTTATCGCCAGTGTTGTTAGATTTTTTTATGTAAGAGGCATAAATACTTCCTCTCCAACCACCGTTTTGCTCGTAGTTTCAGCCTTTCCGCTATTAAATTATTGCTTCACAAAAACAAGTCGCTCATTTCACTTTGTTGCCATTCGCTTTTGTTTTTGCTACTTCGAGTTCGTTCGCTATCGCTCACTACACTCTACGCAAAATTTAACCTTGACGTTGTTTGTGTTTAGGGTTTTCACAAATTACGGCAATTCTGCCTTTTCTTTTGATACATTTGCATTTGTCGCAAATTTTCTTTACTGATGATCTTACTTTCATTGTTTTTTCCTTTATATTATTTTGTGAGATGTGTTTTTCTTGCTCATTTGCACTTAGTTCTTAAATGCTACTTTAATCTGAATGTAATTCTTCCTCTTGATAAATCATAAGGTGTCATTTCAACTTTTACTTTGTCCCCTGGAAGAATTCTGATAAAATTCTTTCTTATTTTACCTGAAATGTGAGCCAAAATTTCGTGATCATTTTCCAATTTAACTCTGAACATGGCATTTGGCATGGCTTCAAGTATTGTTCCTTCTAGTTCTATAACGTCTTTTGACATAAATTTCCTTTTCGGCTTGTAAGTGTCCATTATTAATAATACTTGCAAAATATTTGAATGCAAGCAGTATTATTGCGTTTACATGCCGTCAAAACAATTCTGTTTTTGATTGTTTATTTAAAATAGGCACTGTTTCAATTTATACCAGTATTTAAAAAATGCGGTAATTATAGAACTTTTCGACTTTATGTAAATTTTTCTTAATATATCTAATAATTTTATCTTTAGAAAAACATCTTCACTAATTGGAAGCAACATTGATTAAATTATAAATTATATATAGTTGAAAGTTTTTTGCTTTTGATATATAATTTACATATATTAAGAAGAGATAGGAGAAATAATGTTCGAACGTTTTACTGAAAAAGCAATAAAAGTAATAATGCTTGCTCAAGAAGAAGCAAGACGTCTTGGTCATAACTTTGTCGGGACAGAACAAGTTTTACTCGGTCTTATTGGCGAAGGAACAGGTGTTGCAGCTAAAACCTTAAAATCAATGGGAGTAAACCTCAAAGATGCAAGGGCTGAAGTCGAAAAAATTATCGGCAGAGGCTCAGGGTTCGTTGCTGTAGAAATTCCGTTTACACCACGAGCAAAACGTGTGCTTGAATTATCATGGGACGAAGCAAGACAATTAGGTCATAATTATATAGGTACTGAACACCTTTTACTTGGTTTAATTCGTGAAGGTGAAGGGGTTGCCGCAAGAGTGCTTGAAAATTTAGGTGTAGATTTAAACAAGGTTAGAAGTAACGTCGTTAAAATGCTTGGTGAATCTAAACCACAAACCGCAGGAAGTACATCTTCCGGCTCAACTTCAAGTTCTACATCTTCAAGCGGCAAAACAAAAACTCCAAGTCTTGATGAATTTGGGCGTGATTTAACGCTTGCGGCTCAAGAACTTAGGCTTGACCCTGTTGTAGGGAGAGAAAAAGAAATTGAACGTGTTATACAAATTTTAGCAAGAAGAACTAAAAATAACCCTGTTCTAATCGGTGAACCGGGGGTTGGTAAAACTGCTGTTGCAGAAGGGCTTGCAATCAGAATTGTTAACGCTGAAGTACCTGATATTTTGGATGGGAAAAAAGTTATTCAGCTTGATATGGGACTTCTTGTTGCCGGTACAAAATACCGTGGCGAATTCGAAGAACGTCTTAAAAAGATTATGGACGAAATCAGACAAGCTGGTAACATAATCCTCGTAATTGATGAAATGCATACATTAATCGGTGCAGGTGCCGCAGAAGGTGCAATTGATGCTGCAAACATTTTAAAACCTGCCCTTTCAAGAGGCGAAATCCAAGTTATAGGTGCAACAACTCTTGACGAATACAGAAAATACGTTGAAAAAGATTCTGCATTAGAAAGACGTTTCCAATCTGTAATTATTGATGAACCGACCGAAGATGAATCTATTGAGATTATTTCAGGCATTAAAAATAAATATGAAGAACACCACAGCTTGATAATTTCTGATGATGCTGTCGTTGCAGCAGTAAAATTATCTAATAAATATATCACGGATAGATTTTTACCGGATAAAGCAATTGATGTTCTTGATGAAGCAAGTTCAAAAGTCCGCTTAAAAGTTTCTACACTTTCTCCGGAAGGAAAAGAAATGGAAAAAGAACTTCGTGCACTTATCAAACAAAAAGAAGATGCTATCAGAAATCAAGAATTTGAAAGAGCATCCGAACTTCGTGACGAAGAAGCTGAAATGAAAGATAGAATTAGAGAAATGTCAGCAAAGTGGAAAGAAGAACACGAAGCAAACAAACCAACTGTTACAGCAGAAAATGTTGCAGAGGTTATTGCAACGATGACTGGTGTTCCTGTTACTAAGTTAACAGAAGGCGAAAGTGACAGATTACTTAAACTTGAAGACACACTTCATGCTCGTGTAATAGGTCAGCACGATGCAGTTGTTGCTATTTCAAAAGCAATAAGACGTGCAAGAGTCGGTTTGAAATCACCAAACAGACCTATAGGAAGTTTTATTTTCTGTGGTCCTACCGGTGTTGGTAAAACTGAACTTGCAAAAGCTTTGGCTGAAGCTGTGTTCGGTTCTGAAGACAACATGATAAGAGTTGACATGTCAGAATTTATGGAAAAACACTCAACTGCAAAACTTATCGGTTCTCCTCCTGGGTATGTCGGTTACGATGACGGGGGGCACTTGACTGAACTTATCAGAAAGAAACCATACTCAGTTGTTCTTTTTGATGAAATTGAAAAAGCTCACCCTGATGTATTCAACATAATGCTTCAAATCCTTGATGACGGTCGTTTGACTGATTCTAAAGGACGTCATATTAACTTTAAAAATACAATTATTATTATGACATCTAACGTTGGTGCCAGTATGATTACAACTACATCGAGATTAGGTTTCTCAACGGCAGAAGATGAATCAAAAGATAAATACGAAAAACTTAAAGAAACTGTTTCTGAAGAAATGAAAAAAGCCTTCAGACCTGAATTCTTAAATCGTATTGATGAAACAATTGTATTTGCACACTTAAGCAAAGAAGAAATAAGACAAATTGTTGATTTGATGTTGAAAGATTTGTTCAAACGCTTGCAAGAACGTGAACTTTCAGTTGAAGTTACAGATGAAGTTAAAGATCATCTCGCGGAAAACGGATATTCTGAAGCTTATGGTGCAAGACCGTTAAGAAGATTAATTCAACGTAAAATTGAAGATGAACTTGCTGAAGAAATACTCTCCGGCAAATATGCTAACGGTGATACCGTTAAAATGGTTATGAAAGACGGAAAAATCGCTTTTGAAAAAGGCGGTGTCAAGCGTAGAGCTAAAGCAAAAGTCGAAGAAGAAGTCACTGCAGAATAGATAATAAAAAGAGGTCATTTGACCTCTTTTTATTATTAAATAGCACCTCCTAAATCCAATACGGTTTTAGGAGGTAAGTTTTATTATTTTAAAGCGAATGTCATATCAGCTTCAACAGCGATTTTACCATCAACTCTACCGATACCATGTGCTTTACAAACAGGTCCTTTGATTTTCGTAAGTTCAATTTCCATTTCGAATTTATCACCTGGTCTTACGATATTTTTGAAGCGAGCATTTTCAACACCCGCATATAAAGCAAGTTTACCGTTAAATTCTGGCAACTTTAACAAGATAGGGGCTGAACATTGAGCCATAGCTTCTAACTGTAAAACACCCGGCATAATAGGATTGTTTGGGAAGTGTCCTTGGAAAAAACCTTCATTCATTGTCATATTTTTATAACCTTTAGCATATTTTCCCGGAACACATTCGGTAATCTTGTCAACGAGTAAAAAAGGATATCTGTGCGGAAGCATTTCCATAATTTCCATAATGTCAAAACTTAAAATTTCTTCTGTCATTTTTTTCTCCTTATATTTCTACTAACTTTTCTTTTAAAATTTTTGCGACTTTTATATGAACCGCATGTCCTGCCTCTTTTACAAGGATTTGAGCTTTTAAATTAAGTGGGTTGACACCTGTCAAATACAAATCCCCGATTAAATCCAGAATTTTATGTTTTATCTGTTCATTTTCGGAACGTAACTCTGTTGTATAACCGTCATCTGTAAGTCCAACAGTATTATCAATATTTACACCACGTGCGAAACCAAGTAGTTGGTATTTTTTTAAATCTTTATAAAATCCGAAGGTACGAGCTTCAATAATTTCTTGTTGATTTTTAGGATTATAATTTACCCAACGTCTGGTTAAATCAGGATGATTATAATTAACCGCATAAGAAATAAATAATTCATCATCAGGCAAAATTACCATACTTGTCTTACCATTCAGATAATAAACAGGCTCTGACACCGTATAATACTTTGCTTTAGATTTTTCAATTCCAGCTTGTTTAAATAATTCAACCCACTGCTTTGAACTGCCGTCAAGAGCCGGAACTTCAGTTTCGTCCATACAAATATCGACACTGTCAATTCCGCAAAAAGCTAATGCTGCTGACAAATGTTCTTCTAACATTGCTTTTGCTTTTTTATTACCTAATGTAACACAATGGTCTGTTGACAAGACATTATCGACATCTGCAATAAAAGATTCCTGCCCTTTGACAAAGTAACGTATTTTGCCTTCTTTTGAAGGGAAAAACGTAACTTTACAAGGTTTGTTTGTCATTAAGCCGTGACCGGTAATTGAAATTTCCTTTTTAAGTGTACCCATAATCACCTTATTCTTCGCTATGAGCTTCTTCAAAAGCTGTAAGCATAGGTTCATATTTTCTAAATTTAGAAATAATATCCTGTGCATCTTTCATTGTTTTAAGCTGTTTTATAAATTCTTTTCTTGGAACAGCCGGAATACCAACAACGATAGAACGTTCAGGGAATGATTTAGAAACACCTGCTTTTGCAGCAATAATTGTATCAGAACCTATTGAGATATGGTCTGCAAGTCCTGCTTGACCGGCAATAACAACTCTGTCACCAATTACACAACTGCCTGCAATACCAACTTGTGAAATAATCAAACAACCTTTACCGATTTTACAATTATGACCAATCATAACAAGGTCATCAATTTTAGTATCGTCACCAATTACGGTGTCTTCAATTGTTCCTCTGTCAATTGTGGCATTTGCACCAATTTCAACATTGTTACCGATTACAACAGCACCGATAGACGGAATTTTGAAAATAACATGTTTTTGCTGTGCACTTTCTTTAATTTCACCATCTTTTCTGGCTTGTTCAATATTATCAGGATTTTCTGTTACAAAGCTAAAGCCGTCAGCACCAAGAGAAACTCCGTGATGAAGAATTACGTTATTACCAACTCTTACTCTATCACCAATGTTAACTCCCGGATGGAAGAAACAGCCTGAACCGATTTTTACGTTACTTCCAACATAAGAATTTGCAAGTATTTTTGTATTATCACCAATTTCAGCATTTGGAGAAATTACTACATTTGGTCCGATTGAAACATTTTGACCCAATTTTGCAGAAGGGTCAACAACTGCCGTTGGGTGAACATCTTTATTCACAACAGGCGGAACATAAAAAAGATTTAACAATTTCATCATTGCTAATCTTGGTCTTTCAACCTCAATTGTTGTAAATCCGTCAATTTGAACTCCCAAAGGTACCAATGCTGCTTTTGCTTTTGATTGTGCAAGATTTGCAATTTCTTCCTCACCCAATGCAAGCGCAAGAGTATTTTCATCAGACAAAAGCGGAGGCGCAATGTGCGTAATTTCCGCATCCTGTGCTTTTGTCAGCATACCGCCTACTATTTGTGTAATTTCTTCAACTGAAAAAGTTTTCATATCCTACTCCTTGTTATTTATTTTATTAATAGTGTTTGTTGTTGATTTTCCTTGTACAAATTCTATAAATTCAACTCTGGTACCGTTTTTTCTCATAATATCAGCTTCCGGAAGAGTTTCCATTGTATAATCTGCACCTTTTGTATAGACATCCGGTTTGATTTCATCCAAAAGATTACGCGGACTATCTTCATCAAATAATACCACATAATCAACACAACTCAAAGCACTTAATATTTCGGCTCTATCGTTTTCGTTGTTAATTGGTCGTCCTTCTCCTTTTATTGAGCGAACAGACTTATCCGAATTTAATAAAACAACCATATAATCCGCATAAGATTTTGTTTTTTGTAAATATCTGACATGTCCGACGTGGAGAATATCAAAACAACCATTTGTGGTAACAACGGTTTTTCCACTTCTTTGTAACTTGCGAACAAATTCCGCTATATTTTCTCTTCTTAAAACTTGTCCCATAATACTTATTCTACCAGAAAAACTCCAAAAATAGCACTGTTTTTACAAAAAGTAATAAAACCTCATTTAAACTTGTCAATAAACTCCAAATTATATTCGAGTAAATCAGCTATAAGATATGCCTCCTCAAGCGAAAGTGTTCCTCGTTGCAATTTTCCTGTAAGACTTTTAAATGTATAACGTTTATTTGTTTTCTCACTCATCATTTCAGCCAATTTTTTAATCGTTAAACACCTTGTTGCTATAAGTGATTTTATTTTATTACGTACACTAATCATAAATTAATTATAATTAACTAATTATTTAAACTGAACTTGTTATTATTTATGCTCATATTCAGGTAATTATCCCCAAATATAAGGAAAAATATTTAGATATTGTCCACTTAATGAATAAAAAAGATAATAATATAAGTCATGTAGGCAATATACAACCCGTTAACAGTGGAGTAAAATTTTAAATTATGAACAAAATATTAGTAATAAGATATGGAACTATAGGGGATAGCATTTTTGCGAGTGCTTTTTTTAGAGAACTTCGACAAGCAAAGCCCAATGCGCAAATAGATGTACTGGTTGATAAAATAGCAAAACAGGTAATTGTAAACTGTCCATACATTAATGAAATTCTTGATGTAAACGGTAAATACAAGAATATTTTTGCATACATAAAACTGTTCAAAAAATATGATACTATTTATTTTTTAAAAAATGACAGATTTTTTACAGAAGTTGCATTTTTAGCAGGTGTTAAAAATCGTATAGGATTTGATATCAGACGTAACAAGTTTTTAACTCAAAAATCACCTTATAATGTAAACCGACATGAAATTGACTGTTATTTAGACTTGCTAAAAATTTCAAATATTCCGGTGAATAATGACAAGACAGAACTTTGGCTTAATGAAACAAATAATACAAAAATTAAAAATCTTGTTGACGGCATTAAAAATAAAAAAGTTTTAATACACGCATACAGTCGATTTGTACAAAAAAATTGGGTTGATGAGCATTGGCAAGAAACTATAAAATACCTGTCAGATACGCTGGAAGCACAAATTTTTCTGGTAGGTGGTGAAAAAGATATCGAAAATTACAAAAATATTACAGACAATTTGGACATTAAAATTCAACCCATAAATCTATGCGGGAAACTTTCAATTCCTGAAACTATGTCACTTGTAAATCAAATGGACTTAGTTATTGGGATTGATTCAGGAATAATACATATTGCAGCAGCACTAGATATTCCGTCCATTTTACTTCATGGTCCTACATCACTTGCCAGATGGCAACCAAGAAGCGAAAAATGTACTGTTCTTAGTAAAAATTTTCCTTGTTCACCTTGTTGCCTGCAATCGGGAAGTAAAAAATATTGTAAAAACAAAATTTCAGAATGTATGAAAAATTTACAACCTGATATGGTAACAAATACGATAAATACAAAATTTAATATTTGTAGAGCTTAATTTATTTTCTGAATAAAACTATTGATTTTGTCTTTTTGAAAATATTACTCCAAGGCGCAAATTCATTGTACTTTGGTATATCAATATTAGCCATCATATTATGAATTTTTAAATTAAAAGATTCTTCTACTTGCTTATTCGTTGAAAATTCCGCAATATCTAACTTCACTTTCAATAATTCCGCAAGTTTTGCATCCTTTTTTAATTTATGTTGTGTTGACCACCACTCCGGATTTTTAAAAGTTTTATTACCGACTTGTAATTTTGATACTAAATCACCAATTTTGGGCATAATTTCTCCTTTATATTTATAAAAAACGTAAAAGAAAAATTTGTTAGTACAATTCCATTTCAGTAATTTTTTTACAAATTCTTACCGTATTTAATGCGGCACCTATTCTAAGGTTATCGGCAACACACCATAAAGAAATTCCGTTTTCAAACGCTAAATTTTTTCTGATACGTCCGACAAATACAGGGTCAACACCTGAAGCATCACGAGTTGTCGGGTATTCAAAGTTTTCAGGATTGTCAATAACCTTTACCCCAAATGAGTTCTTTAAAATTTCACGAACCTCTTCAGGTGTAATTTCTTCTTCAAACTCAATATCTACTGCTTCACTATGTCCGTTATAGACAGGAACTCTGGCAGCTGTACATGAAATCGGAGTTTCTGCATCAAGGTGAAGAATTTTTTTAGTTTCGTTTGCAACTTTCATTTCTTCTTTTGTGTAACCGTTTTCACAGAACACATCTATTTGAGGAATTACATTGAAAGAAATCGGCTTTTTAAAACATACATTCTCAAATTTTTTGCCAGCTAAATTAGCTTTTGTATCAGCGGTAAGTTCGTTAATTGCGGCAAGCCCTGCACCTGAAACAGCTTGATATGTTGAAACAATTAATCTTTTAATTTTAGCTTTTTCATGAAGAGGTTTCAAAACCAGCATTAATTGAGATGTCGAACAGTTTGGATTTGCAATAATTCCTTTGTGTTTTTTTAAATCTTCATCATTAACATAAGCAATTACAAGCGGAACATCTTTATCCATTCTGAATGCAGATGAATTGTCAATAAGTACACCGCCACGTTTTACAATTTCAGGTGCAAATTTTTGAGAAGTTGAACCGCCTGCAGATGCTATTACTATATTTACACCGTCAAAACTTTCAGGTTTAGCTTCTTCAACTATATATTTTTTACCTTGAAACTCAATTTCAGTTCCTGCACTTTTTGCACTGGATAAAAATTTTATATCATTATATTCAACTTTTAATTCGTCAAGAATTTTTGTAATTTCTCTTCCTACTACACCTGTTGCACCTAAAATAGCAATATTCGGTCTTCTCATAATTTTCTCCTCATGTAATAATCGTAAAAGTATTATAACATAAAGATGTTTTTCTCAATAAAAAGACTTGAATTTATAACGATTGTTATCTAAGCGTTGCGGTGACCTGTTTTTAACTGGTGGTCAACATTTGCGGTACGTTGATTTGCAGTTAATTTTCCTTTAATTAATTGAAAAGCAGCAACACTTGCACCGGCTAATAATGTAATAACTTTGCCTTGTGTACTCAAACTTTTAAACGGTTTATTGAGAACATTTTTGAATGCACCTTTTTCTTTAGAGCGTAATCCTCTCGGGAATGCACCAAATGTCCAATAGCTTGCTCCTATTGCAAATGATGTAAGTCCGCCATACGCAAATGCTTTTACTGTAGCTTTTGTCATTTCGCTTAAATTGGTAAAGAATTTAGCGACATTACTAATTTTTTCTTTAAAACTTGAAGATTTTTTGTTCGCAACAACAGCAGGTTGTACCGGAACATTATAAGGCACAGAATTTTGACCTGCTATCCCTTGTGTTTGAATTTGTTGTTTAAAATTTACATTAGGATTAAAACTTACCTGCATATTGCTTACCTTTCTACCATTTAAATTAAAACTCATCAAAAAATTTTTTGCTGTTTTTATAAACGAAAGTTTACAATTTTTTACTTCAATTAAAAAGTGTTAACTGAGGAACTTCAGGTGTTGACGGATCTGCTTTCTTTCTGGTTGCCAGATTGTTTGCAAAATCTCGCTGCATTTTTGTCATCAAATCTTGCGAACGATTTATGACAGATTTTGGCAATCCTGCCATTTTTGCTACTTGAATACCATAACTTTTACTTGCTCCGCCTTGAACAATTTTTCTTAAAAATTCAATTTCGCCATTTTCTTCTGTAACAGTTATACGGAAATTTTTAATTTGCGGATATGTTTGTGTCATAACATTCAATTCGTGATAATGTGTTGCAAATATGCAACGAGCTTTTATTTTTGTTGCGATAAATTCAGCAACAGCCCAAGCTATTGCAACACCGTCATATGTGCTTGTACCTCTGCCTATTTCATCAAGTAAAATAAAGCTTTTTTCCGTTGCGGAGTTAAGAATGCAAGCTGTTTCAATCATTTCCACCATAAATGTTGATTGTCCGAGCGTTAAATCATCAGAAGCACCTACACGTGTAAAAATTCTATCAACAATTCCGATTTTTGCGTAATCAGCAGGAACCCATGAACCAATTTGTGCAAGTATAACTATCAACGCATTTTGACGCATAAATGTTGATTTACCTGCCATATTTGGACCTGTTAAAATCATAAATTGTGTTGTATCAATTGACTTGCTACGTAATTCCAAATCATTAGGAACATATTCTCCAAGCGGAAGAATTTTTTCCAAAACAGGATGTCTTCCGTTTTTGATTATCAAATCATCAGAGTTATCAATTATTGGTTTAACAAAGTTATTATCCACAGCAACCGTAGCAAGCGTTGTTATAACATCTGTATAAGCAATTGTTTCCGCAATTTCTCTGATTTTGGTAACAAACTCTTTTGAATATTCTCTAAAATCGCAGAACAACTTATATTCCAATTCTGTTGATTTAAATTTAGCTGAAAGCACATCATCTTCATGCTTTTTGAGTTCATCAGTAATAAATCTTTCTGCATTGGTTAAAGTTTGTTTTCTGATATATCTATCCGGAACCATATCCATATTTGTGTTTGTAACTTCAATAAAATATCCGAAAACTTTATTATATCCGACTTTTAATGTTTTTATACCTGTTTTATTTCGTTCACGAGTTTCGAAACGTGAAAGCCAATTTTCTCCACCGGATAATAAATCTCTAAAATAATCCAATTCACCATTAACTTTATCTTTAATAAGTCCGCCATCTTTAAGAAGTATCGGTGGTTCATCAGTAATTGTTCTTTCAATTAAATCAGCATATTCAGCAATTTGTTCTTTATATTGCTCTATTTGTTTGAAAGGATTACAATCCAAATCTTTTGTTGCATCCAAAATTTCTGGAAGTTTTTTAAGAGAAATTTTTAAACTGATAAAATCTCTTGGACTTGCTGAACCATTACTGATTCTTGAAGCAAGACGTTGAATATCATAAACAGATTCCAAAATTCTAACGAGATTTCTTCTTGTATCTTCTTTTTCAACAAATTCGGTTACGGCACTTTGTCTTTTAAGAATGTCTTCGAGATTTTTAAGTGGCTGACATACCCAGTTACGTAATAATCTTGCACCCATATTGGTCTGTGTTGAGTCAATTGCCCAAAGTAAAGAACCATATTTATTTTTTTCTCGCAAAGTTTCAACCAGTTCAAGATTTTTTCTGGTATTTGCATCGACTATCATATATTCAGACAGTTCGTAAGTTTCAATACCATCGAATTTTGGTATATTACCTTTTTGAGTTTCCCATACATAAGCAAGCAGAGCGCCCGCCGCTCTGAAACCAAGTTGGCATCTGTCGTATCCGAATGATTCCAAAGTTGCGACTTCAAAAACCGCCTTCAAATTATTTTCAGCAAAATTTGTTTCAAAAACAGATGTTGGAATTTTTGAACAATTATAATTTTTTGTAATAATGTCCGGCAAATTCAATTTTTCATCTGGAACAATTTGGAAAGGTTTTATTTCTGCTCTAACCGAAGGTCCAACAACTTCTACAGGTTTTAACCTTGCAAGTTCAGTTACAAGTAAATCGAGAGAAGCCTGAGTTGTTTTAAATTCACCTGTCGAAATATCAGTGTAAGCAAATCCGTAAGTTTCACTTCTTTCATCTTTGAAAATTGCGCAGATATAATTGTTTGAATTTTTTTCAAGGAAATTACTTTCTGTGATGGTACCGGCTGTTATAATTCTTGTAATACCACGTTTGACCAACCCTTTTGCTTGTTTTGGATCTTCAAGCTGATCACATATAGCAACTTTAATATTTTTTTGGACAAGTTTCTCAATATAATTATTTGCAGACTTCACCGGAATACCGGCTAAAGGAACTTTTCCGAGAATACTCCCTGCATCTCTGGCTGTAAGTGTAAGCTCAAGTTCTTTTGACATCAAAAGAGCATCTTCAAAAAAAGTTTCGTAAAAATCACCCAACATGTACAATAAAAGTGTGTTTGGATTTTCACGTTTTATCTCCAAATATTGACGCATAATCGGCGTCGTATCATCCGGATTAACTTCCCAACTATTTATATTATTGATTTCTGGTTTTGTCATATCTATAATATTATTGTATCATAAAATACAAAAAGAGGATAGCCATGGGTTGTTTAAAAAATATAATTAGAGCCATTATACTTACGCTTGCTATTATTGGATTTATGTCACTTGGAGGCAAAGATTTATTAAACGGCTGGTTAGGTAATTTTTTAAATCCGTCTAAAGAAGTCATGCTTGAGAGAGCTAAAAAAGTTGGCGATTTTTCCGGTATTAATGACGAATTCGAAATAGAAAAAGCAGCAGGAATTATGGGATATAACGCAGTTATTGCCGAGCATAAAGCTTCCGGTCAAAAAATGATAGTTGTAGATTCCGGTGCTAAACCGATATTAACAGCAAATGATATTAAATCCGATAATATAGAAGAAAAACTACAATCTTCATTAAAAAAAATAAAATATCAGGCAGTTTCGATTGATAATCTTACTGTAACAAAACGAGGATATATTAATTCATACGGGAAAACAGTTCCTTATGTTAAATTTGATGCAAAAGTAAAAAAACTTCCGATTGGTGATGTTACAGGTATTATTTCAGTTGTTCCTGATGCTAACGGAAATGAAAAAATGCTTGTTTCTGTTAGTGAAAAAGGTAAATATTCACAATTAATTTCTGACGAATTTTTCAAACACATCAAATAATGTTGTTTTTTACTAAAAATTGGGTATAATATTAATATGGCATTAAATAATTACGATAAATTTACGAAATTGTTATTAAAAGAAGTCTTCTCACTTAATGAAGTGAGAGGTTTTATTAATAATGAATTAGTAGTTAATATTTCACAAATTGATTCTGATGACCGTTACCCCAAATATACGAAATATTCTGTCAAATTGATTGATGGTGATGTTTATAATATTTATGCAAAATCTTAATCAATCTTTATATTTATTGACATATGAAATAAGCAGTTATAAAATAAAAATACTTCTGTGAGGAAAGCATGGGTGAAATTCCCACACTGGACCGCAGCCGTGTCGATTTTGCAATATTGCAAATGACCTCTTTAAAAAGAGATAGTCGGAATGCTTACGGAAGTTTGTATTACACCACGGAAATCTGGGAGATTATTTATGAACAATTCAATTGTTAAGGGCAACAACGTTGTCGATTTGGGTTCTGCAAAGAGGGCTTTTATGTCTAATCCGATAATTTCGGAAAAAGAGGACAATCTTTCTCTTGTTGAAAATTACTTAAAACAACTAGACTGGAAAGTCAACGAAAATTCAAACATGTCTTATTCAATTCAAGGTTTAAACAATTATATTGCCTCTGAAATAAGCAAACAATATTGGCTTAATAAAATTTATCCGACTGATATTAAAAATGCACACTTAAACGGTGATATTCATATTCATGACTTGAATATTATTTCCGTGTATTGTGTAGGTTGGGATTTAAAAGATGTATTAACGGAAGGTTTTACCGGAGTTAAAGGAAAAATTGAAAGTGCACCTGCAAAACATTTCAGAACCGCACTCGGTCAAGTCGTAAATTTCATGTACACCATGCAAGGAGAAGCTGCAGGTGCGCAAGCTTTTTCAAACTTTGACACTTTACTTGCACCATTTATAAGATACGATAACTTGAACTATGAACAAGTAAAACAAGCAATACAAGAATTTGTTTTTAACATGAATGTTCCGACACGTGTCGGTTTCCAAACTCCGTTCACTAATATAACAATGGATTTGACGGTTCCTTCTTACTATGCGGAACAACCTGTTATTATCGGTGGAGAATTGAAAGACGCAACATATAAAGATTTCCAACCGGAAATGGACATGTTAAACAAAGCATTCTTTGAAGTAATGATGCAAGGTGATAATTCGGGCAGAGTATTCACTTTTCCTATTCCAACCTACAATATTACAAAAGATTTTGATTGGGATAATAAGAACATTGAAGGATTATGGGAAATGTCTGCCAAATATGGTATCCCGTATTTTTCAAACTTTATTAATTCGGATATGTCACCGGAAGATGCTCGTTCTATGTGCTGCCGCTTGAGAATTGATAATCGTGAACTTGAGTATCGTGGCGGCGGTTTGTTTGGTTCAAATCCTTTAACGGGTTCTGTCGGTGTTGTTACTATCAATCTTCCTAAAATTGCTGCAAATTCCGAAACTAAGGGTGAATTTATGGCAAAATTAGCTGAAAAAATGGAACTTGCAAAAGAAAGTCTTGAGATTAAACGAGAACTCTTGGAAGATTTTACTGATAAAGATTTATATCCATATACAAAATTTTATTTGAGAGATGTAAAAGCTCGTTTCGGTGTTTACTGGAAAAACCATTTCTCTACAATCGGTTTAATTGGTATGAATGAAGCTTGTTTAAACTTGTTGGCTGATGATATCGGAAGTTTTAGAGGAAAGCAATTTGCTTTGGAAGTTATGGACTTTATGCGTGCTAAAATTGTTGAATTTCAAAAGGAAACAGGACATAATTACAATCTTGAAGCTACTCCAGGAGAAGGAACTTCTTACAGACTTGCTAAATTAGATAAAGAAAAATATCCTTATTATACGAATTCAACACAATTACCGGTGAATTATACAGATGATATTTTTGAAGTACTTGATCACCAAGACGATTTACAGACAAAATACACGGGCGGTACTGTCGTTCATATTTATGCAGGTGAAAGAATACAAAGCATTGAAACTATGAAAAATCTTGTTAAAAAGATTTGCAATAATTATCGTTTGCCATATTTCACTTTTTCACCGACTTTCAGCACATGTCCAAACCATGGATATGTTGCAGGAGAACACTTCACTTGCCCTGAGTGTGGAGCAGAATGCGAAGTTTACTCTCGTGTCGTAGGTTACATCAGACCGGTAAATCAATGGAATAAAGGTAAAAAACGAGAGTTCAAAGATAGAAAAGAGTTTGTTATCGGAGAAACTCAATGCAAATAGGTGGAGTTCAAAAAACATCCCTGCTTGATTTTCCTGATAAAATCAGTGCAATTGTATTTACGCAGGGGTGCAATTTCCGTTGCGGTTATTGCCACAATCCTGAACTCATAGTTTTGAAAAACGAACCGGCATGGACAATGCCGGCGTTTTTCGATTATCTAAACACTCGCAAGGGTAAGCTTGACGGAGTTGTAATTACCGGAGGAGAACCATGTTTACAAGCCGATTTGAAAGATTTTATAACTGAGATTAAAAAACTAGGTTTTGCAGTAAAACTTGATACTAATGGAACTTTCCCTGATAAATTACAGGGACTTTTACCTTATCTTGATTATATTGCCATGGACATTAAGGCACCGTTAGACAAGTATTCAACTATTACAAACACCAATATTAATACTGATAAAATACTTGAAAGTATAAATATTATAAAGAATTCGGGTGTAGATTATGAATTTAGAACAACGGTTGTTAAGTCACAACTTTCATTTGAAGATTTTAAAGAAATCGGAAAACTGATTAAAGGTGCAAGAAGGTATTATTTACAAAAATTTGTGCCGTCAAAAACTCTTGACCCCAAAGTTATGAATGAAACAACATATTCAAATTCGGAGTTTCAACAAATCACTGAAATTCTAACACCTTTCGTTCTCGACATCAGTGTGCGCTAAATATTACCGGTAGAGCTGTTTCTGTCATCTTCAAGTTGTCTGATATCAATATTACTGTCGTCTCCTGCATAAGAATTCATCGGCTGAACATCAATTTCGACGTTAACATCCGCATCAACCATTTCGATATCAGTTTTGGTGAATTCTTTAATTTTACCGTCTTCCATTTTTACGGCAACTTTACCGCACATAAACTGCAAGTAACAAACTTTCCCCAGTCCTTCCGGTGTCATTACTGATGAACCGACAGGAGGCATACCTTTTGCTGCATCAATATAATTTGAATACTCATATGTCAAGCAACACAAAAGTCTTCCGCAAGTCCCTGAGATTTTCCCCGGAGCTATTGGCATGCCTTGGTCTTTTGCTAATTTAACATTAATTGTTGCAAATTTTCTCAAAAAACTACAACAACAAAACGGTTTTCCGCAAAGTCCACATCCCTCAACAATAGAGGTTTCATCACGAACACCAATATGACGCAGGTCAATTCTTACACGTGTAAAAACCTGTGTCAAATCCTTTAGCAGTGCCCTAAAATCAACTCTTTCCGGTGCCGTATAATAAAAAGTGATTTTTCTTCTGTCAAAAGTTATACGACATTGAACCAAATTCATTGCTAATTTATGCTGTTTAATAAGTGCTTGGCATTTAAAGAATGATTCTATTTCTTCTTTTTTTATATCGTCTAATGTTTGCAAATCTCGTTGAGAAAGTACTCTTATAACGGTTAACGGTTCAGGTTTGTGTTTGCTTTCGTCCCATAACTTTGCAATTTCTGAATTAACCGTAAAAACTTTAAGAGCTTCTTCTCCCTTCTCTGTTCGTACAATGACAGTCTGACCATCTGTCAACCTTATCGTGTCAGGTACATTCAACGGGTAATATGTGTTTTTTAAATATCTGACTGCGAATTTAGACATATTTTTCTTCTTCTTTCAATTTTCTGTTCATTAGTTTTGCAAGGAGCTCATCAGGTGTGATATCAGTGTAAACAGCTTCATAAATAGCGTTTGAAACAGGTACTTCTATACCCAGTTTTTTAGCAAGTTCACATATAGCTTTTGAAGTTTTAACACCTTCTGCAACAGAACCTAATTCAGCAAGGATATCATCGATTTTTTTACCTTTACCTAACATTGAACCAACTGTGTAATTTCTTGACATAGGGCTTGAACATGTTGCTATTAAATCCCCCATGCCTGACAAACCGTAGAGTGTTGAAGGATTAGCACCGAGTTGAATACTTACTCGAACAATTTCTGCCATACCACGAGTTAAGAGTGTTCCGGCACAGTTATCACCCAAATCCATTGCATGAGCAAAGCCGGAAGCTATCGCTATTACGTTTTTTAAACTTCCGCCAAGTTCAACACCAATGACATCGCTGTTTGTATATAATCTAAATTTGCCTGCAACATTACAAGCTTTTTGGACAAATTCGGCAACTGCCATATCATCACTTGCAACAGAAGCTGCAGTAGGTTTGCCTTGCAAAACTTCTTTTGCCAATGTAGGTCCTGAAAGGATTGCCAATTTTTGTTCCGGTAATACATCTTTTATAACTTCGCTCATTCTCATAAGTGACGGAAGTTCAATACCTTTTGAAGCATTTACAAAAATTTGTTCAGGCTTAATTCCTGCAAGTTTTAGATTTTCGCAAACATCACGGGTACCTGAAGTTGCAACTACATTTAGAATAATATCAGCGTTTTCAATTGCAGATTTCAAATCAGATGTTATGATAACCTTGTCATCAAGCTGTACTTCAAGAGGTTTTGAAGTATGTTTGTTATTTATCAAATCTTCTGATAAATCTTGTGCACGTCCCCATACCGTAACTTCATCAAAATTATTTGTTAAAAGCCAAGCAAGTGTTAATCCCCAACAACCTGCTCCAATTACTGTTAATTTCATTATTGCTCCTCTACAGCAGACTTGTGAATTATTCTTCGCAAAACTCCGCCATGTTTTTTTAGTTCTTCTCGTGATTGCTTAATATCTAATTTTTCCATTGTTGAAACAATTGCCGTTTTAATTTCCCATCCGCATTTCAATAGTGCACCAAGTGCTTCTGAATGGCTGATACCGGCAATTTGTGCGACAATACGTATTGCACGGTCTTTTAATTTTTCATTCACCGCTTGCAAATCAATCATAAAGTTTTCATATGTTTTGCCGATTTTTATCATTGCACCCGTTGACAACATATTCAAAATCATTTTTTGCGCAGTACCGGCTTTTAAACGGCTTGAACCGGCAATAACTTCAGGACCTACTTCAACACAAATTACAAGTCCTGCATCTTCCGCAATTCTGGCTTTTGCGTTACAAGTTATCGCAATTGTTTTTGCTCCGACTTCATCAGCTTGATTTAAAACGCCCAAAAGATATTTAGGATTGCCACTAGCTGAAATTACTACACAGACATCCTTATCAGTTAAAATTTTAGCATCCTCAACACCGGCTGCAAAATTATCTTCTGCACCTTCAACAGCATTTAAAATAGCATCTTTTCCACCTGCAATTATTCCCTGAACCATATCAGAGTTTACACTGAATGTTGGCGGGCATTCTGAAGCGTCAAGAATACCAAGCCGACCTGAAGTTCCCGCTCCGAAATAGAACAACCTTCCGCCCTTGAAAAATTGTTTTGCAATTATGTCAATTGCTTCGGCAATATGTTCTGTTTCATCTTCTACCGCAAGTGCAACAAGCTTGTCTTCTTCATTCATTTTCCTTACCATCTCAATGGTTGGCAGAAGGTCAATATTTTTAGTATTTTCGTTTCTGTATTCTGTAATTATTTCGCTCATAATTAAACCAATTTCACCAAATTTGCCATTTCAATTGCTGTTTTTGCTGCATCAGCACCTTTGTTTCCGGCTTTTGTCCCAGCTCTTTCTATTGCTTGTTCAATATTATCTGTTGTAAGTACTCCGAAAATAACAGGAATTCCTGTTTCAAGACTTACATGTGCAACTCCTTTAGACACTTCTGCACTAACATAATCAAAATGTGGAGTTGATCCTTTAATTACTGCACCAAGCGTAATTAATGCATTATACTTGCCTGTTTTAGCAAATCTTTGAGCTGCAAGTGGAATTTCAAATGCGCCCGGAACTTTTACAATATCAATATTGTCGTCTGCAACACCATGACGTTTCAACTCATCAATTGCACCGGATAACAGTTTTGAACCGATAAAATCATTAAATCTGGAAATTATAATACAAAATTTTTCATTACTTGTTGTTAATTGTCCTTCGTACGTTTTCATAATACACACTCCCTTTGCATACATTTTACTACATAGAGGGTTATTTTACAATAAGCGGATGAAAAATCTTATAAAAAATATATAATGATGCCAAAATCAACAGTAGTCCACTTATTTTCATTAAAATATCGGAAATTTTATAAAAGTTTTGCCTGTTTTTTAATCTTGATGTCAAAAAGCCTGCAATTATTAGTATTAAGCCTTGTCCCATTGAGAACAGAAACAACATAATTATTGCATTAACAATATTTGCTGAAAGTGATGCGAATGCCATTATGCCAGCTAAAATAGGTGTTGAACAGGGGCTCCCGACAAGTGCAAATACGGCTCCAAGTAAAATCGGATAAACAAATGTATTATTGGCATCACTTTTCGGCATTTCCTTTATAAGAACCGGAAGTTCAAAATCAAGAAAACCTACTAATTTTAACCCCATGACCAAAATAATTGCCGCCAGAATAATTCCAAAATAACCACCCGCAAATGATATAAAAACTTTACCTGTAAGAGCACAAATTATACCAATTACAGAAAATATTAATGCTGTACCGAATACAAAAAATAGCATCTGAACAAGAGTTTTTGAAGGTTTTGCATCAGAATATCCGCCTATGTAGCCGATAATTATCGGAAGCATAGATAGCGAACACGGTGAAATCGAAGCTACTAATCCACCGGCAAATGACAATATAAAAAGCACTAAAAGATTACTTCCGTTAGTAAATATTGCAGTATAATCCATTATTCAAGACCTTTCAAATATTTGTCCATTTCCTGTTTTTCAATTGCGCCTTCAATTCGTTTTACTTGTCTGCCGGCAGCATCAAGTAAAATTATCGTCGGCACAAGAGTTACATTATATTTTTCTATTTGTGAATTTGTAAAAGTTGTCCCATCTTGAACAGGAATTTCTACAAGTACAATTTTCTCTTCATATTTGGGAAAAATTTCCTTGAATACAGCATTCATTTTTTGACAATCAAGACACATTGATGATGTGAATTTTATTACTTTGGGCTTGTTATTTACGGATTCTGTTGTCCTTGCTGTTGTAGCCGTCGATTTTGTGAGTGCCATATATGCTGTTATCGGTATCAAAAAAACTAAAAGTATAGTAATTAAATTTTTTTTCATTTTTTTCTCCTTATCTTCAATATTAGCATAAAACAAAGAATTTATTTTAGTAACCTCACTCGGATAATATAATAGGACTAATTATTATATAAATATCTTTACATATGGACAATTTTAAAAAAATAATATATACTTAAATTATTAAGAGGATATTCAAATGGCTAAAAATGTAGATACTGTACCAATAGAAGTTTGTATTTTAACTGCAGACCACGATATAAAAGGGGTTGTGCATGTTTCTAAATATACAAACACAAACAGAGAACTTACTGATTTGTTGAACGATAGAGAAAGACGTTTCCTTGCGGTTACAAATGCTGAAATTTATCCGAGAAATGCAAATCAATCTCCACGCAGATACAATTTCTTGGAAATACACATGGATTATGTATTGATGGTTCATCCATCTTCTCAAGCAGTTTTCAAAGATTCAGGAAAAACTCAGGAAGACATTGCTCGCTTTAGAGATTTGAGATTAAAATTAAATCAAACTAAACCTTTTTAAACATAATATAAAAATAAACCTCAGGCTTTAGGTCTGAGGTTTATTTTTTAACTTATATTATTAAGCAACTGTAGCTTGTTTTCTGTATTTATCAAGAAGGTTTGTAGAACCTGTTTCATTGCTTACTACATCAAGTTTGTTTCCAACTTCCGGTAAAGCTTTTGTTTCTTTTTCTTCTTCATTTGCGACTTCTACTTTTTTAACACCGCCATTTTTTTCTAATTCTTTTGCTTCCATACGTTTTTCAACTTTTTGAGCTAATGGTGTTGCAATAAGCGGAACAATTATACGTTTACCGATGATTGTTGCAGATGCAGTTTCAAGAAGGAATTTGAAAATATTTTGCATATTATTCTTTTCTTTAATAAAGTCTTTAGCAATATCAATTTTTCTTGGGATTTTTATATTTTCTGCTTTGCAAGTGTTACGTAATTGTACACCGGCATTTTTCAAAGCTTTTTCACCAAATGAATTTTTAAATAACTTATTAAAAATAGGTCCGCTATATTTTCTTACAGCCATGAACATGCCGGCTTGAGCTAATATCATCAAAAGTCCGTTAGTTAAATCAAGTGCTGTAACGAATTTACGTTTATCTTCAGGAATTGCTTTATTGTTTTTACTTTGAGTAACATATTTCCAGCAACCTACAGCATCTTTTATAATCATTGAAGTTACTGTAATAGTTGCAAGGTTACTACCCGGGTCTTTTAAAAACCATTTTTGAGTACCTTGTACAAATCTTGAATTTTCTGCTGCGCCCAGTACTTTTGCTGAACCTTTTATAAATTGTCTAGAAACGGCTTGTAACATTATTTGTTACCTCCTTCCTGAACTTGTGACTGAGCCTTTTTAACACCCGCTAATTTAGGGAAGAATAAATTCATAAATCTTGGATATACCCAGTTTAAAATATCACAAGTTATTATCATCGTAAATATACCGGTAAACACTTTGAGTTCTTGGCTTGATGCTTTGAAACGGTGTTTAATGGTTTCTTTATAATGTTTGATAATATCTTTATGTATTTTTTTAGCTAATTTAGTTTTGTCTGAATTAAATGTTTTTGTATCGTGAAGAATTGATGATAAGAACCTATTATCAAAACTGCAAGTATCAGTTAACTTTTTAATTGTTTGTGAAATAACATCATCACTTAACATAGTTCCTTTAGCTTTAGGAATATCAATTTTTAAGAACTCTAATTTACCAATAATTCTTTCCAGTAATTTATTTTTTTCAAGTAAAGAATTGTGATAAACAGCTTGACTAAATCCTTGATCTCCGCACATAGCTTTGATAGAATCTATACGTTCCAAAGTTCTGTTCATTCTGCTAATTCTAAGATTTACAGGTTTTCTGTTTACACCTTTTTCAATCATTGGTTTATCAAGAACTTCTTGAATTAAAGTTTTAACATCTTTATTTGGTTCAGTTTCTAGTAAACCTTTTAGGTAATTGTCTAAAGCTTCAAAACCTGCTTTGTTGTTAGGGAATCTTTCTGTATTTCCAAAGATTTCTCTTAAATGTTGTTCATTATCCATAAGGACTTGTGCACGTTTTAAATAAAATGCTCTTCCTGCACCATCAACTTCAAGAGCTTTAGCATCTTTGATGTAATCATTGATGTTTTCATTAATTAGTTGAGCGACCATATTGTTATCTAAAATTCTGTCATGAATTTTAATTTTACCGGTTTCCAAGAAAGATTGTGCAAGTTTTTCAACTTGGGCATTACTTGCTTTACCTGCTCTATACTTAACTATATCATTATATTTATTTCGTTTTTTAAATGATAAAATAAACGGTTTTTTAATACCAAAGGCTTCTTGTAGTTCTTTTTCTTGTAAACCTTCAAGATAAGAGCTTGTATTTAAAACGCTGTGGTCAGTTCCAATACTGAAATATTTTGAGTATTCAGGTTTGTTAACTTGTGCATCAAGCCATTTGTCAAGAACTTTTTGAATTGGAGTTTGACAAAAGATAGCTGTCATTGCTGAAACAGGTTGTCTTAATGCAGTATATTTTTTAGTGTCACTTACTTTTTTCTTTTCTTCTTCAGAAGCGCCTTTTGGAGCTCTTGTAAACGGGTTAAATGCAATTGAAAACGGAGCTACAGCACCTGTTCCAAGAGCTGTTAAAAGGATACCGCCAAGTTCACCTTGCAACCAATCAACACTTTTGAGTTTGTTTAATGTTTTTTGTCCGGGTAAGAATTTTATCAATTCAAATTCTCTGCCGGTAAATGCCGGTTTGGAAGATAGCGTTACAGTATCTTTTGCGGCATCAGACAAATTTGCACGTTGTACCCTCGGAGCTTTTGCAGCTTCAATTTTTGAATTTTGTTTAACCAAATTAATTTTTTCTACGTTCATGACCATAAATACCTTCTGTATATATATAAAATTCCGTGATTATAAAAAATTGCGATTTTTACCCTGTTTTGTAAACTTATGTTAACAAATTTTGGGTTGATATCGGCTGTATCCCCTTCCCCATAACAAGATTGCAGAAACCTCTATACATATTAGGGTTACTTCTCAATTATACATCTTCAAATCCGGTGTCAAGTCTTTTAAGACTTGAAAATATAATTGGAAGTTATAAAATATACACAAAAGGATTATTATCTATGAATATAAATGATATTATTAATAAATTAAGAGAATTTTTCACATCTTCTCAAACAATTAAAATTTCTGCTTTACTAGGTTTTACAATATTGTTAACCGCAATTATTTCATCACAAACGTACGTTTTTCAAAATATTATTGATAACGGTATCAGTAAACGCGATATCCTTGCACAAAAAACATTAACCGTTGTTGATGTTAAGCGTACGGAACAACATAAAAAAGAAGTCGCTTCAAGAATTGAACCTGTTTTAACATCAGCAGAAGATGAATTTATTAAAACTAACCTAACAACTCTTGAAAATTCTATTGTACAAATAAGAAAGAAAAACACTCCAAATTCCGTAAAGCTTGAAGAATTAGGAATTTTATTAGATCTTTCGGATAATAGCAAACAGGAATTTATTACAACCTTCCTTTTAAAAGCTGATGATGCAAGCTTACATGAAGTTTTTGACAAAGCGAACTTAACTCTTGATAAAATTTTGCGAGTTGGAATTACGGAAAGTGATTTTGAAAAAAACAATATTAACCAACTCATTGTAAATAATATTGTTTCAAATGTTTCTAAACGTCAAATTTCTATCATTAGCGGACTATTGGAACAAATTATTGTGCCAAATCTTGTTGTTGATGAGTTTGCTACTGAAATTGCAAGAAAAAATGCAATGAGCTCAGTAAAACCTTATGAAATAACTTTCCAAAAAGGTGACAAAATTTTATTTGAAGGTGAACCTGTAACCCGCCTAAAACGTGATGCATTGCGCCAAGCCGGTTACAATGTATATGAACTCAATTGGCAAGGACTTTCTGCTATTTTTATTCTCGTATTCTTGACAACAATGATGTTTCTAGGATATATGAAATTTTTTGAAAAGAAATTTCTTGAACCTCAATATATATCTATTTCTGCGGTTTTATCAATAGTAATTGCAACAATTGCAGCCGTAATGCCGACAGGTTTTTCACCGTACGTTTTACCCATACCTGCATACATAATTATTTTATCAATATTTTTAAATTCGAGAATTGCGGCAATTGCCAGCTCTTTGCTTTTATGTTTGTTTGCCATCGGTTTCCAATATGACATTCAATGGCTTGTTGCATTTATTCTTTTAACAATTGTTTCAATGATAACAATCTCAAGAGTGAGATTTTCACGCCGTTTTGATTTAATTCGTACAGGATTTCACATTTCAATCGCAGGTTTAATACTTGTAACAAGCATTTATTTAATTGAAAAATGTTTGATAGACGTAAGCAACATGCTTATTTTAAAAAACAGTGTTTTAATTTTTGTAAACGGTATTCTCAGTTCTATCATTGCATTGGGATTATTCCCTGTATTTGAAAGCTGGTTCAAAATCATCACTCCGTATGGGCTTGCAGAATTGGCAGACCATAATCAACCGTTATTAAAACGTTTGCAATTTGAAGCTCCGGGCACATATCACCACAGTTTAATGGTATCAAATCTTTGTGAAGCTGCTGCCGAAGCAATCGGAGCTGACCCAATACTTGCTCGTGTAGGTGCATTTTATCACGATATAGGAAAATTAAAACGACCATTGTTTTTTGTTGAAAACCAATCCTATTTTGGAATTGAAAATCCACACACAAAACTCAATCCGAGATTAAGTAAAATGGTTATTACTGCACACCCGAAAGACGGTGTTGAATTGGCAAAAGAATACGGACTTCCGCCTGTGATTCATAATTTTATTTTACAACATCATGGTGAAGGACTTGCAAGCTATTTTTATAACCAAGCAATTCAAGAAGAAGGACTTGAAAATGTTAAGGAAGAACAATTCCGTTATACAGGACCTAAACCAAATTCAAAAGAAACAGCCATTCTCATGATTGCGGATGCGGTAGAATCGGCGGTTCGTTCACTCAAAAACCCGACACCGGAAGAAATTGAAAATATAATAGATAAAATTATAGTTGAAAGATTGAACGACACTCAATTAGCTGATAGTCCGCTTACATTGCACGACTTAAAAGTTATGGCGGCAACATTCTCCAGAATATTAAGAGGTATGCAGCATAATAGAATTAAATATCAAGAAAATCTTGCAGAAGAGTTTGACAAAAATAAAATAATCATGCCAAACAAACTGTTGGATGAAGATTTGGAAAATAAAATTAAACAGTTGGAACAAAAAAGTGACGAAAATAACTAAGATAAACGTTTTTAGTGAAAATATATGTGAAGATTTTGAAATTAAAGAACGCAAATTTATTAATCAGGCAAAAAAAATCTTCAAGTTTTATATGGAACATATTGGTGAAAAGTCTTGTTTGCACGGGTTTGATTATAATACTGTTACTTTCGACTTCGTTTATTGTAATAGTGAAAAAACGCATGAAATTAATCGTGATTACAGAAACAAAGATTACCCCGCCGACATTATTACCTTTGCAATATTTGCAGATGCACCAATTAATGAAAAATTTATCTTTGACGGCGAAATTAATTTGGGCGAAGTTATGATAGCTTTAGACAAAGTTCAGGAAGAAGCTGGTAAAAAAGGAACCTCATTTGATTATGAACTTTCTTTTTTAATAAGTCACGGTATTATGCATTTGTTGGGATTTGACCACCAAACAGAAGAAGATTATAATTTTGTCGTTGGAATGCAAAAACAAGCTTTGGAAGGATTATATGAGTAAATATAAAGCACAAGGATTTAAAAACACATTTGGCAATGCACAAAAAGGATTGCGACTTGTTCTGAAAAGCGAAGTTAACATAAGAATTCATTTTTGTGCAGCTTTATTAATTCTTGCCTTTGCGGTCTGTTTAAATTTTTCTGTAACAAAAATTTGTGTTTTACTTTTAACTATTTCGGGTGTAATCTGCGCTGAAATGGTTAATTCAGCCATTGAATTTTCACTGGATGCGGTTTTCCATAACAGATATTCAAAACTTGTCGGTATGGCAAAAGATATTGCAGCCGGTGCTGTTATGTTCACGACATTTATTGCAGTTATCATCGGAGCTTTATTATTTCTGCCTCCAATAATAAGTTTATTCCAATAAAAAAGTCTTGAGGTTTGCTCAAGACTAAATTCACATTTACTTTTTCTTTATTTTAGTTATTGCTTAATACTAATCTGAATGTTGCAAGATTTTTAATTGAAAGCATAGCATGTTTGTTGTGCTGTTCTTCTGAAATATTAAAAATTCTGATGATGCGTTGAATTTCTTCCAAATCTTTTCTTGAATTGATTTTATATACATTATTAATCGGGTCTGAAACTACTGACATCATAGTGTTTAATTCTTGTTCTTTCATAAAAATCCTCTTTCCAATCTGTATATTTAAAAAGGATTTTTTCACCCAAAAATTGCCTTTTTTATTAATATTTGATTTACATTTGTTTACATTTAGATATGAGAACTAAAAATAAAACTATATAACCGCTGCAATTTCAAAATCTTGAAAAAATTGGCAAGATGTGGTAGAATTTGGGTATGAGGATACTGGCGCACACGGGTGAATATGGATTAAGTAGGGTGGAAAGCCCTGATATGACCGTGTTATGCCGATTTAGGGGGGGGTAAACCCGCTTGTAGTCTGGG
>CAYUIW010000006.1:0-44862 GCA_964444905.1 uncultured Muribaculaceae bacterium | reverse complement strand
AATGTGCGTTTGAAATTGGTGGGACTTGTTACGGTGCACCGTTCTTTCCGACACCAATGACATATGCAGAATGTGCAGGTGAAAATGCAACAAGTTCAGGAAATAAGACAAAAGCAGGAGCAGAAGCAAAAGCCTTGGGTATAAAAGAATGTAATGTTGAAAACGACTACTGGGCAGGCGCAGTAAAAGCATGTGGTGGAATAAATAAAATGGCAACAATAGCACAGTTGGCAGAGATTGCAAACTACATTTACAACACAGACCAAGTACAGGCTTATAACGGTGTATGTAGCTTAACAATGGACATAAATAAAGTATCTTCTTTAGGTTTTACGCTAGACTCTTCAAACTACGTCACCGTTTGGTCAAATAGTGAACTCAGCAACTACTTCGCGTACCCACGCAATTTCGGACTTACCTGCACTAGCGGGCAAACCCAATATGACCGCGATAAGAACTACTTACAAGCGGTGTGTTTGCAATAATCATAAATTTACACAACCGTCACTCACAATATTGTGAGTGACGGTTATTTATATCAGATGTTTAAACAATCTTGTATATTTAAATTATATTATTGTATAATATTTTTATGGAAAAAGGATTATTTATCACATTTGAAGGTGCGGACGGTTGCGGAAAAACAACGCAATTAAACCTTCTTGCAGATTATTTAAGGAAAAAAGGGCATGACGTTATAATTACTCGTGAACCCGGAGCGAAGGGTTTGGGAGAAAGAATCAGAGAAATTTTACTTAATTATGATGGTGAAGTTTCTGACCGTTGTGAGTCTTTTTTGTTCTTAGCTGATAGAGCTCAGCACATTGATATGATTGTAAATCCTGCCGTTGGAGCAGGTAAAATTGTGCTCTGTGACAGGCATACTGACAGTTCGGTAGCTTATCAAGGTTATGGACGAAGACTTCCTGTTGACAGAATTAAGAAATTAAATGATATTGCCGTTAATGGTAGAATACCTGATTTAACGCTAGTTTTTGATATTGATATAGAAACTTCTATGAGTCGTGTCGGTTCAGAAAAGGACAGGATGGAATCCGCCGGAATGGACTTTTTTAACCGTGTAAGAAACGGTTATCTTGAAATAGCAAGGCAAGAACCGCAACGTGTAAAAGTTATTGACGCATCAAGGTCTATTGAACAAATTCATAATGATGTTGTTCAAGTTGTTGAAAAAATTTGTTAGCCAAAATAATTTTTTAATCCGATTGTAAGCTTTTTATTACGGCAAAGTTTTTTCAATTTTGCGATTGCACGATTTTCAATTTGTCTTATACGTTCTCTGGAAACACCGTATTGAGAGCCTATTTCATCAAGAGTTTTCTTTGTTCCGCTGCTGTCAAGACCATAGCGAAGAATTAAGACATCACGTTCTTTTTGGCTTAATTGATTCAGAATTCGTCTGATATCATCAAGCAAACTTTCTTGTGAAACTCTGCTTTCAGGTGCAATTGTACTTTCATCGATAATAAAATCCGAAATTTTTGTTGAATCCTCATCCGAAGACGCCGGAGTGTCCATGCTTATTGTTGATTGCGCCGCCTTTACGATTGATGACAGTTTAGTTACAGGAACGCCTAACCTATATGCTATTTCTTGTTTTGTTGGTGTATGTCCGAGTTCTGTTGTTAAATCGAGAGTTGCTCGACGAATTTTCCCAAGAGATTCAATCATGTGTATAGGAAGTCGTATAATTCTTGCCTTGTCTGCAATAGCTCTGGTTATTGACTGTTGAACCCACCAAGTTGCATAAGTAGAAAATCTGTAACCTTTAGTATAATCAAATCTTCCGGCAGCTTTTATCAATCCAAGATTACCTTCCTGAATCAAATCAAGGAATGAAAGTCCGCGCCCTATATATCTTTTGGCAATACTTACAACAAGTCTTAAATTTGCATTTACCAAAACATCTTTAGAAAAATCATCGTGTTCATCTTTGATTTTTTTTGCCAATTCAAGTTCTTGTTCTGCTGATAAAAGTGGGATTTTGCCAATTTGTTGCAAATATATTCTTACGCTGTCATCAGAATTTACAGAAGTTAAACTTTCTTGTATTTTAGGATCCTCAACGGATTCCAAAACGTCATCCTCTTCTTGCATTTTGTGGAAATCTATATTTTCGTCGGAAATATCATCAGTGGTAATTCCAAATTTTTCAAACTCTTTCTTCATAATTAAGCTCCGTAATTTTATATTACAATATTACAGGTTATCAGGTTTGTTTCTTAATATTATTTAACCTTATTTCGTTGACGTACTGTTTCAAATATTATTGCGCTTAGAGCATTAGAAACATTAAGTGAGTTAAAATCGTTCATCATCGGGATTTTTACAATAAAGTCTGACAATTTTAATAATGATTTTGAAACACCTGCATGTTCTGCACCCATGATTATGGCAAAATTCATGTTGCTATAATCTATGTTGTAATAATTATCTTTTGCGGAAGCATCTGTCGCAATTATCCACCAGTCGCTATTTTTTAATTTTTGGACTGCGTTAACCAGACTATTGACTTTAATTATTGGAATGTGATTAATTGCACCTGCACTTGTTTTTTCTACAATAGAGTTTACAAGAACATTCCGTCTTGAAGGAATGATTATCCCTGAAACACCTGCGCATACGCATGTTCTGATTATTGCTCCCAAATTATGCGGGTCCTCAACCCCGTCAAGAATTACAAGAGAATTATTTTCGTGCGGAAGTTCTAAAAATTCATCAAGGTCGGTATATTTTACCGGCGAAACCATTGCTATTACGCCTTGGTGATTAAATTCCGCATATTGTTGGAATTTTTCTTTCGCAACAAATTGATAAACCACACCGTTTTGTTGTGCAAGTTCTTTAATTTTGTTTAATTTAGCATCATTATGCAAATTTTTTGATATTAAAATTTTATTGATTTCACGTTCACCGGAAATCAAAGCTTCTACAACTGAATTTTTGCCGTATATAATATCCACTATTTTGATACCTCTAACATTCTGTCAATACAACCAAGAGCTTTTGCAGCGAGTTCAGGTTCCACATTGATTTCGTGTTGTTCGTACTCAAGAGCATTATAAATATCTTCTAATGTATGCCATTTCATATTCGGGCAAATTATATTATCTTTGATTAAAATAAATTCTTTTTCCGGTAAATCACGGTTCAATCTGTCAACAACACCTTTTTCAGTTGCGATTATGAAGGTTTTATTATTGCTTTCTTTTGCATATTTCATAATACCTGTTGTACTTCCGACATAATCTGATAAAGCGGCTACTTCTTTATGACATTCCGGATGGGTTAAAACTTCTGCATTCGGATATTTTTTTCTCATTTCGATTATATCTTCGGGTTTAATTCTCAAATGTGTCGGACAATATCCGGGATAAGTAATGACCTCCACTCCGTCAAGTTCCTTTTCAACCCATTTGCCAAGGTAGGTATCAGGTAAAAATAAAACCTTATCAGCTTTTAAACTATCAACAATTTTTAGCGCATTTGAGCTTGTGCAGCAAATATCACATTCGGATTTAACTTCTGCCGTTGAATTTATGTAACATACCGTTGGAATATTCGGATATTTGGATTTGAATTCACGTAATTGTTCAAGGTTAACCATGTCAGCCATTAAACATCCTGATTCAAGTCTTGGTAATAATACTTTTTTATTCGGAGAAAGTATTTTCGCAGTCTGTGCCATAAAATATACACCCGCAAATACAATGATGTCCGCATCGGTTTTTGCCGCCATTTGGCTTAAATATAACGAATCTCCTACATAATCGGCAACTTCGTCAATCTCAATATTTTGGTAACAATGTGCCAAAATTATTGCGTTTTTTTCTTTCTTTAATTTATTTATTTTTTCTATAATTCCTTCAAACAAACGGTTGCCTCCCATGTAAATTTATATTACAATTGTATTATTGATAACATTAATATTGTATAATAAAAAAATAAAATTAGAGCAATAGGATTATGATAGAGAAGTTTTTAAATGATATATTATCACAGTTAGGTGCAGGAAGTAGAGAAATTGTTTATTTGTCGGTTACTCCGGGGTTAGGTCTTGAGTTAATTCAAATTGATCCGGCTATTAAAACAGTGAAAACTTATGGATGTAAACCTCTTGAGTACAGTGAATCTAAGCGAGAAATCGCAAATTATGAGGATTTTAAAACTGCTTTATCTGAATTATATACAGAATTAGGTATTAACCCTAAGTGTAATGTTGTTCTTAACCTGCCGCTTGTACACTTCGGTAAAATAGAATTACCTTTACTTTTGAATGATGAAGGTATAACCGAGGCAATTATTTCAGAGGTCGAGCAATCATACATATTCAAGCGATATGAGCCTGTCGTAAGTTGGTTTGATGCCAGCAATGCCAATTCACCTTCTGACACAAGAACTATTTTTTATTCAGCTGTACAAAAAGTAGTTATTGATAACATTAAAGAAGTTTTAAACGAATTAGGCTCACAATTGAGCAGTGTTGAAATTTCAACGGTATCATCACTGAGAGCCCTTCTATATTCAGGTATTACAGAAAAACAAATGGCGGATGGTGTGAGTTGGAATTTAATGACAATAAATTCTAACGGATACGCAATCATTTCAATGGTCGGTAAAAATATAGTTGATTATTACGAAGAACCTCTTGCATTAAAAACTTATGATATGAATGAAATATATGATGCAATTGCGGCATCTGCACAAATTTCATTAATGAATATACCATCAAATTATTTGTTAATAGTATCTGATACTGATTTGGTAAGTGCCGGTCTTCTCGCTCATAAATTAGAAGTTGAAGGTCAGGTTGATTTCTTGGATAACAACAGCTTCAAGAAAAGTGAAATATTACCGGTAAGTTTAAATATTCTTCCTGATCAGGTTTTAAAAGTTTCACTCACTGCTATCGGTATCGCAGCTTCAAATATTTGTAATTATCCGATAAAATTTGAATTTTCCGGTAACAAACAGGTAGAAAGTTCCGGCGCAGTTGATGAAACAGTTTCGTTCCATTTTAACGGTAATGAAATTGTTTTAACCGAAAGTGTCTTAAAAAAGATTTCATTCATTATTGCCGGAGTATTGCTTGTGCCTACACTTATAGCTATGTTGGCATTGCCAATAGCACAAAAAAACAGTCAAGCAAAATTGGATGAAATAAACTCTGAAATATCCAAAATTGACGGACAAATTAAACAATTGTCAGATGATGCTAATGCAGCCGGTACTTTTGTTGTAAAAACCGAAATTGAACGTGTTGTTAAAAATAATCGAGCTAAGTTGATGTCTTATTCAGCACTCGGTGATTCAGTTCCAAAAGATTTATGGATTACTTATTTTTCTACTAAAGATGATGGAAAAATTGACATAAAAGGTGCCTCCGAAAATGTTGAAGATGTATATATGTTCTTTAAAAATATGAAAGGATCTTTAATAAATACTCAATTGAAACTTTATAAACTTGAAATGATGTCAGATTCTATTGAAGATGCAGTTTCATCAGTAGGTAATTCAGCTTATGAATTTGAAATTACTAACATGTCAGAAGCTGAATTAAATCCGACTACAACAGCACCTGCTGCAGAAACAACTCCGAAGAAAAAAGAAGAAGTAAAAAAAGATTCTAAATCACCTTTAAATTTAAAAAAGAAAGTTAAAGACTTAGAGCCTGTAGAAGAGCTAGAATAAGGGAATTTAAATGCAAGAAATTGAAATTTATTTAAAAAAATTTAAATCTGTAATTTTAATATTCGTTGGTACACTTGTTGTTTTTGGATTTTTGCTAAGTCGTGTTATTCCGACAGTTACTGATTTATTTAAAACTAACAGTGATTATAACAATGCGGTTCAGTCTTTAAAAGATAAAGAAAGAACCTTAAAAGATTTACAAGAAAAAAATGAAAAAGCCAGTAAAGAAAATAAAGAGCAGATAAAAGCGTTTTTCAAACCTATTGAACAAGGTTTAGATACTGAAGCTGTTATTGCAAATGAGTTTGCTGAGATTTTGACAATAATTCGCTCAAATGCAATTAAAACAAAATCTATTAAATACGAATATGACCCTAAAGATGATAACTTCGTTAAAAATGCAGCTGATAAGTACAATGTTGCCAAGTTAGATATCGAGTTAATAGGTTCTTATCGTGATTTTGAAAGGTTTTTGAAGGAATTATATAAGCATGAACATTTTGTAGATATGTCAAGCATGGAAATCGTTCCTTATCAAAAAGATAAAAAGATTTTATTAATTGCATTTCAAATGAAACTTTATGCACAGAAATAGTTTAAAATTTGCTGTAATCAATTCCGAACATTGCGTTTTGATTGCTTATACAGGTTAAGCAGCATGATGATTCCAAACTGTTTTTGCGTGAAAAATCTTGAAAATCACTTCCGCATCTGCCTCGATGGTCATTTGCTAAAAACGGACAGGTGTAAACACCTTTTGTAGTAAGCATTCTGCCGTATTCGCAATCAAGAGTTTCCCATTTTAGTTCACAATCATTCCAATCTTCATCTGATTTATTGTACCATTTGTTTATTTTAAAGTTATTATCTTTTGCATTAAAACCAATTTTTTTACAAACTTTTTTAAATTCATTTAAGAGAGTTTCTTTACCTTCATTATAATAATCAGTAATACATAAAATAGGATTAAAGTCATATTTTAAAAGATTTTTAATTGCATATAAAGTTTGACGATAAGTTCCTCTGCCTCTTATATCATCACTTTTTACTTCATTATAATGGTCAATACTTAACATAAATATTATTTCAAAGTCACTTTCACCTTCCACACGCTTTAAAAACCTTGATTTTTTTTCGTTGATGAATGAACCGTTTGTACAAATACACACATTACAACGTTTTAAACAAAGTCTTAAAATAGCATTAAAATCAGGATGTGTCATAGGTTCAGCACCGGTAAGATAAATACATTCCAGATTTTGGTTAAAAGTATCATTCAGAGCTTTTTTAATTGTATCAAGCTCAATAAAATCTTTTACATTTTTATTTAACGGAAAATCGATATAACAATGCTTACATCTTTGATTACAATTTTTAGCAGTAAGTTCAATGAATAAATTATTAAAGTTTTTTAATTCGCATGCGGGTGCAGTGTAAATCATGACAATTTCTCCTTATTACAAAAGTATTGTATGATTATAAACATCAAATAAAATCCGCCGCCAAGGTAATTTATCTGTCAGTATAATTATTAAAATGATGAGGCTTTTTATCCGCTAACCATTTACTCATAATATAATTTTCGTAACTTAACGCAAAATTGTTTAAAGCATTAATTAAAACTCTGCCGCTTTCTGACTTTGCTACAATAAGAAAATCTCCGGAATTGTTTTCTGCAAGCATTATTTCTTTATGAACAATTTTATCAGTATTATTTTTAGGATTTTTATATATAACAAGTTTAATCCACTCACATAAAAGTTTTGTTGCCGTTGTTTTGTTAGTAATTAAATCCTCATTATGTTTTTGTAAATATTTTGAAAATGCCGTAAGTATCATAGTTCTAAAATGGTGTAGTTGTTGCAAAACAGATTATATCATAAATTTTATTCTTATTAAATTCCTTTATCATCTCTTCAAAAGTTGAACCCGTCGTACAAATATCATCAATTATAAGAATTTTACAATTTTTGAGCTTTGATGTATTAACATTGAAGGCTTGTGATAAATTTTCTGCACGCTGCTTTTTCGTTAATTTATACTGAGGTTTTGTGTTTTTAACTCGTTGAATCAATTCAAAATTGGCTTCATATCCGGTCAGTTTACAAAATTCATTTGCAACAAGTTCCATATGATTGTAATGGCGTTTTTTCATTCTCGATTTATGGAGAGGAACGGGAACTACCTGAAATTCACCTTTATAATCAAGTTTTTGCCAATATTCATACATGAATTTAGCTTGATAAAAAGCAAGGTCACGCTGATTATGATATTTTACACCTCGTATAAGATTTTGAAGTTCTTTTGAGTAGTTTCCGGCACAAAAAACATTAACACCATTGATAATTCTGTTTACACACACAGGAAGAAAAAACATTTTATCATAACAACTTTGACACATTCTTACGGAATCTTTAGAACTTTTACAGAAATAACACTTTTTCTTATAAATCCAGTCCAGCAAACTCAACAATTTTTCTTTCATATAAAAGTCCTCCAATTTTGCTATACCGGCAATTTTATACAGAATTCTGTTCGAACATTTTCTTCACTTTCTACAGAGATTTCACCACCATGAGAAATTGCTATTTGTTGTGAAAGATATAATCCTAATCCTGTTCCAATTTTACGGAATTTTTTGGCAGCTGAATAATATTTGTTAAATATCATTTTGATTTCCTCTTTTGAAATTCCTTGTCCGTAATCGATAATTGAAATAGTAATAAATCCGGGTAATTCTCCGGTTTTTATATCAATGTTTTCTTTTGTATTACTGTGTGAAATCGCATTGGAAATAAGATTTTTTATGACCCTCGTAAGCTGAATTGTATCAGCATTAACAACCAGATTTCTTTCTGGAGAAAAATTAATTTTTATTTTGGATTTACCTGCAATTGGTTGCATTTCATCAACGATTTCCTGAATAAACGGATTTAGTACAATATTTTCTTTTAAAAGCTTAATACCTTTTTCTTTTATTTTGTATGTTTCTAAAAGAATTTGTACGAGGTCAATCAATTCTTTATTAGAAGATTGCATATTTATTAATGCAACTTTTTGCTTTTCATTTATTTCGCCAAATTTTCCATCCAACAAAAATTCAACAATATTAGCTTCTGCAACTATCGGGACTTTTAAATCATGAGTAAGAGTTGCGACAAAATCTTCTTTAAGAGTTTCAATTTCACGTTCATTCGTTACATCTTTAATTAATAGTACATAGCGATTTTTTTTGTCATCAGAAGCAAGTTTTTGTGAAGTTATAACAAAGTTGTTTGTAGGTGTATGTTTAATAAAAACATCATTACAGTCAAGTTTTTCGATATTCACATCATCAGCGATTTGAATAAATTCGTAAATATTCTTCCCAATAATATTTTTACCTTTTACACCAAACCATGTTGTAACTTTTGGAGTTGCACGAAGAATATCATTATGTTCATTTACAATCAAAATACCGTCAGACAGTGAATTAATTACGGATTCCAAAAGTTTGTTTTGACGCATGAGTTCTGCTTGATATTCAATAATCATTTTTTCACGGTCATTAAGCGTTTCTACCATTCGGTTTATACTGTCCGTAACATTTTGATAAGTCGGATGTTCAACTTTTTCAATTTTAGTTGTGAGATTTCCGTAACGAACTGAATTGACTGTATTAGTCACAGTTCCAAGGTAATCGTTGATTTTTGACCACCGTTTATTTGTATTTCTTGTTATGAAAAACAAAAGTATAAATACAAGTATAATTCCACTGTTAATAATATATGATATCATTTCTTTTTACCTTATGCTATAATTATAGCAGAGATGAGGAGATTTGTCATTGATTAAACTGCCAAAAACAATAAAGTGGATTATAACTGATTTTGACGGTGTCGTAACGGATAATTGTGTTTATGTAAATGAAGATTTCACAATGTCCAGAAAGCTTAATTTTAAAGACGTTATGGCTTTTTCAATCCTTCGCAAAAAAGGTTACAACATTGCAATAATTTCCGGAGAAAAAAATAGTGCAATCGAAATTCTTGCAAAAAAATTTAACATTACTGAAATTCATCAAGATATAAGAGTTAAAATTGACATTTTAAAATCTCTTTTAGAACGTTATGATTTATCACAAGAAGAATATGTTTATATCGGTGATGATATAAACGATACCGCATGTCTTGAATATGCAAAATACAAAATTACAGTACCGCATGCGGTAAAAAAAATTAAAAAAATTAAGGGCATTCAAATTACAAAATCAGATGGTGGCAATGGTGCATTCAGGGAGGTTGCGGATTGTTTAACAGATTAAAAAATATATTTAATAGAGTTAATGATTTAAGCGATTCGGTTGAAAATTATCAAAAAGAAACTGATAAGCAAATAATACCTTCACTTGCATATGTAAACCGAGCAAAAAAACTTATTGATAAAGGGGATTTTCTTGAAGCAATAACTGTATTAAATGCAGCATTGGAAATTGATGTAAAAGATGCATTTATTTATAAGTATTTGGCAATTGCATATGAAAAAATCGGAGATTATTCTAATGCTATTAAATTATACAAAACTTCTGCCGATATAAATCCGCAAGACAAAAATATTTGGCATAATCTGGGAATGACACTTGTTACAGTAAGAAACTATGAGGAAGCTGAAAAAGCTTTTGAAAAAGCTGATAAAATTACTCCTATAAATACGGATATCCAAACAGGTTGGGGTATGTCCTTATTTAAACAAAAAAAATATAAAGATGCACGTGAAAAATTTCTCAAAGCTATAAGTATTAATCGTTATAATTTTTCAGCCATGCTTCTTGCTGCGATTTCGGAAATAAGACTTCAGATGTACGATGATGCTGAAACTAAATTACGCTTTTTATTGAACGCTAATCCAAACGAAAGCTCAGCTTTTGAATTTGCAAATTTGTGTTTTACAAGAAAAAAATATGATGATGCAATTGTTTATGCTGAAAAATCATTAGATTTTAATAAGCAAATGTTACCTGCATATTTATTACTTGGTAAAATTTATTCGTTGAAATTTGATTATGATAATGCTACAAAATATTTTGAAACCGCTAAAGATAACGACCTTGAAAGTATTTATCTGTATGTAGAATGGGGAAATGCACTCATAAGGTTTGGCAGATACACTGAAGCAAAAGAAATGTTTCAAAAAGCGCTGTTGGAAGATGTTGAAAATGAAGATGCCCAAGCAGGTATGACATTTTGTTGTGCAGAAACAAATGAATTTGAAAAAGCATGCGATTTGATTAAAATTTTGGAAGAAAAAGGAAACGAAAGTACTGCATTGTTGTTAGCAAAAGGTACATGCGCAATGGCTTTTGGAGAAATAGATAATGCGCTCCAAATTTTCAAAAAAATCATTGGAAATACTCCTGAAGAAATTTCGTGTTATATAAAACTTGCAAAATGTTATTATAAACTTCAAAAAGATGATATGGTTCATGACTCCTACGAAAAATTAATAAAATTTTGTCCTAATTTCGCAAACGGATACTTTGAATATGCAAAATATTTATTAGAGAAGGAAGATTATTTGAATGCACAACGAAAATTAAGAAAAGGTGTTCATTTGGAACCAAATAATCAAGAAATGTTAAATATGTTGTTTTATGTAAGTTACAAACTTGTCAAAGATAATGTTTGTGAATATAATATTAAAGAAACAATTGCGCTTGCAAATAAAATTAAAGAATTTAAATACCCCGAATTAAGGGCAGATTTAGAGATATTACTTAAAAACATAAAAGAAAACAAATGAAAAAGATAATAGTTCAAAAATTTGGCGGTACATCCGTCGCCGATACAGATAAGATAAAGAATGTAGCAAATGTAGTTATAAGAGAGAAAGAAAACGGCAATGACGTTGTTGTTGTTGTTTCCGCAATGGGACACACTACAGACCATCTTGTAAAAATGGCAAAAGAAATTTCGCCAAACCCTTCAAGTCGTGAAATGGATATGCTTTTGTCAACAGGAGAATGTGTTTCTATTGCTCTTTTGACTATGGCTATTCAAGCAGCAGGATATGAAGCGGTAAGTTTTAATGCAATGCAAGTTGGAATTTTGACTGAAAATATTCATTCAAAAGCTCGCATTGTTGATATTAAAACTGAAAAATTAAGAAAAAACCTTAATGAAGGCAAAATTATTGTAGTTGCAGGATTTCAAGGAGTAACTCCTGACGGAGAAATTACAACTCTTGGTCGTGGAGGTTCTGATACCTCAGCCGTTGCAATTGCCGCCGCTTTAAATGCAGAAAGATGTGATATATATACAGATGTTGAAGGTGTTTACACAACTGACCCACGAGTTGTTCCTAATGCATCAAGACTTGAGAAAGTTTCATACGAAGAAATGCTTGAACTGGCACATGCCGGAGCTAACGTTCTTCACCCAAGAAGTGTTGAAACTGCAAAACAATTTGCTGTTCCAATGAGAGTAAGAAGCAGTTTTAAACTGGACAATTTAGGCACTTTAATTGTAGGAGTTGAAAAAATGGAATTATATAGACCGGTAGCAGGGGTTGCTGCAGACTTAACACAAGCAAGAATAGTAGTTTGTGATGTACCTGATAAACCCGGAGTTGCCGCAGGTTTGTTTACAAGATTAGCAAATGAAAATATTTCTGTTGATATGATTATCCAATCATATGCCAGAAAAATTTCTAACACTAATGATATCGCATTTACAATAGATAAAAATGATTTACCAAAAACACTTGCTTTGCTTGAAATTTTGCAAAAAGAAATCAATGCAGGTGATATAAAAGTAGATGATGATATTGCAAAAGTTTCGATTGTAGGTGCCGGCATGATTGATAGACCCGGAATTGCTTCCACAATGTTTGAAACTTTGGCAAAACTTGAAATTAATATCCGTATGATTTCTACAAGTGAAATAAAAATAAGTTGTCTTGTTGATAAAGCGGAAGCGAATAAAGCCGTTAAAGCTTTGCACGAAGTTTTTGGATTGGAAAGTGATGAAGTTGCCGATGTAAAAGGTGACTTACCTGATGTATAAATTTTATAATCAGACAAAAATCCCTCTCATTTTGAGAGGGATTTTTTAATGTATTTTGCGTTGATGAACCATTGGTTTCAACATTGTTAATTAAAAGTTAAAAAAATCTGACTTTTATAAAAACTCTATTAAAATAATAATAGATGAAATACTAAGTCCGAAATTCGGAAAATTATTAACGGAGTTGAAAAATGACAGATATTAATAGATTTACAAACTATTCTCAAGAACTTTTATCATCAGCAAATGCATTGGTTAATTCCAATAAAAATACGGAAATGCAACCTGAACACATTATGCTGGCAATGATTAAAGATAACGGAATAATAAAAGATTATTTAACTGAATTAAAGTTGCTCAATCAAGCATTTATTGATAAAGTCGTAGCTGAAGTCAAAACTTTCCCGACAATTTCCGGATTGCAAAACTCTCAACAACTATTTTTATCTAACAACACTAACAGGCTTTTTGATTTAGCTGATGAAGTTGCAAATGAATTAAAAGATGAATTTATCAGTGCAGAAGTTATTCTTCTTGCAATGACCAAATTAGACAACTCTAATATTCAAAAACTTTTGGCAGATTTCAAGGTAAATTCAGGAAGTATTTTAAATGTAATGAAAAAAATACGAGGTAATAAAAAAGTGGATAATAAAAATGCAGAAGAGAACATGAAGGCTCTTGAAAAATATTCAACGGATTTGACATTACTTGCACGAAAAGGCAAACTGGACCCTGTAATTGGCAGAGATGAAGAAGTCAGACGAATTATTCAGGTTTTAAACAGACGTACTAAAAACAACCCTGTTCTTATTGGCGAACCCGGAGTCGGCAAAACAGCAATTATAGAAGGGCTTGCACAGCGTATAGTCCGTGGCGATGTACCTGAAAGTTTGAAAGAAGTTAAATTAATTTCTTTAGACATGGGAGCACTTGTTGCAGGTGCAAAATTCCGTGGGGAGTTTGAAGAACGTTTGAAAACTGTTTTAAAAGAAGTTGAAGATTCAAACGGCAGTATCGTAATGTTTATTGATGAACTTCACACTGTTGTAGGTGCAGGAGCAACCGAAGGTTCAATGGATGCCGGTAATCTTTTGAAACCAATGCTTGCACGTGGCGTATTACGAACAATAGGTGCTACAACAGTTAATGAATATCGCAAATATATTGAAAAAGACCCCGCATTGGAAAGACGTTTCCAACCCGTTATGGTTAATGAACCTAGTGTTGAAGATACAATAAGTATTTTACGAGGCTTAAAAGAAAAATACGAAGTTCATCACGGAGTACGTATTTTAGACAGTGCTTTAATTCAAGCCGCAAAACTTTCTGACAGATATATCACTGACAGATTTTTGCCGGATAAAGCAATTGATTTGATAGACGAGGCTGCATCTTCCTTAAGAATTGAAATTGACTCCATGCCGGAAGAAATCGACAGTATGATGCGCCAAAAAATTCAGCTTGAAATTGAACGTGAAGCTTTGAAAAAAGAAGACAGTGATGAGGCAAAGGCAAAAGTTGAAGATATTTCAAAACAAATTACCGAATTGGAAGAAAAAATTAACAAAATGAAAATTCAATGGGAACAAGAAAAATCTTCAATTATTGGCGAAGCTGCAATAAAAAACGAAATTGATAAAGTAAAAAAACAAATAGAAGAAGCTGAACGCAATACGGATTTACAATTAGCTGCTGAACTTAAATACGGCAAGTTGCTAGAGTTGGAAAAGCAATTAAAGGCTTGTGAAAACCGTGACAAAAAAGATAATCAACTGTTAAAAGAACAGATTGATGACGGTGATATAGCAGAAGTTGTAAGCAAATGGACAGGAATTCCGGTAACAAAACTTGTAGAAAGTGAAATGCAAAAACTTATTAATATGGAAGATATACTTCACAAACGTTTAATCGGACAAGATGAAGCAGTTACAACAGTTGCAGATGCAATCCGTCGAGCACGTTCAGGTTTAAAAGACCCCAAACGACCTATCGGAACTTTCTTATTTTTAGGTCCTACAGGTGTTGGTAAAACTGAACTTGCAAAAGCTCTTGCTGAATTTATGTTTAACGATGAAGACGCTCTGATACGTATTGATATGTCAGAATATATGGAAAAACATAATGTTGCAAGACTTGTCGGTGCACCTCCGGGATATGTAGGTTATGAAGAAGGAGGGCAGTTAACAGAAGCTGTTCGCCGCAAACCATATTCCGTTGTGCTTTTTGATGAAATTGAAAAAGCTCACCCTGATGTGTTCAATATTATGTTGCAAATCTTTGATGACGGACGTTTAACAGACTCAAAAGGCAGGGTTGTAGATTTCAAAAACACTTTGATAATTATGACAAGTAACCTCGGAAGTGAATTAATTCTTGAAAAAACACTTGATTCAATGCTTAATCCGAATGATTTTGAACAAACAAAAGACGAAGTACAAGCGTTATTGAGAACGAAATTCAAACCTGAATTTTTAAACAGAATTGATGAAATTATTTTCTTCAAAGCTCTTACATTGCAACAATTGAGTGCAATTGTTGATATACAAATGGATTACTTACGCAAATTGCTTGCTGATCAAGAAATTGAATTTGATATATCAGAAGAAGCAAAAGAATTCCTTGCTACCCGTGGATTTAATCCGGTATATGGTGCAAGACCACTTAAACGTGTTATAAGACAACTTGTTGAAAATCCTTTATCAAAACAAATTCTTGAACAGAAATTTAAGCGTGGTGACAAGTTAATTATAGATGTCGATAACGATGAAATAAAATTTCTCAAAGACGAATAAAGCCCTCTTTCGAGGGCTTTTTAATAATCTTAATTTTATTTATAATCTATTAATTTTTTTTATAATATAATAATAAAGAATTAAGATTGGGAACTAGATATGAAAAAGAATTTTAAAACCGTTTTATGTATAACTGCTCTTTTGAGCGTAATGTCAGTTTTGCCGGCATATTCAGAGGATATAACAATAGATATTCCCGGAGCATACGATGATAATACACCTTTAGTTGTTGATGGTGATTTGAAAATAGAATCGGGTATTATTATACAAAATAATTCCCAAAACGACAAAGCGACTATTGATGTAAACGGCAAACTCATTAATCTTGGCAAAATACAAGGTGATGACGGTATATTGCATGTACAAAACGGTGGTAATAATTCCGGTTATATTTCTCAAAACATTATTAAATTTACTCAAGGAAGTTTTGAAAATAATGGCACAATATTGGTGGATTATTTAGATAGTGGTGCAGATATTACTGGTACCGGTAAACTGGGTATCCGTGCCGGAGTATTTGCAGGCAATGTCACCCAAGAAAACTTAACATTTACAGGTACCGGTGAAAGAAGAATACAAATTGATAAAAATTTAGAAATCGATACTATTTCAGGTAACGGAACATTTTTGCTTGTAAGCGATAATGCCTGTGTTAAAGCAAATAAAAACGGTTCGGATACTACTAAAATAAACTTTATTTCATACGGTAAATCAACTTCACTTGATGCAGGTAATATTACAATAGGTGATTTTGATATAAGAGGAGGCAGTTTAAAATTTATTAGCGGTAATGTGGAAACATCTTCAAAGGTACACATTTGGAAAAATGCTACATTAGAAGTATCTAAGGGTGATAACGGCAAAGCTTCTCTTGTTATGGGCACTAACGATTTTTGGGAAGGTACATTAAAATTAACAGGCGGTAATTTAGATATTACAGAATATGGAATAAATAAAGCCCTTATCGCAGAAAGTGGCAGTCTTGTAGCAAAAGATTTAGAAATCGGAACAGGTAGCGAAATTCTAAAAGACACGGATGTAACTGCGGAAACCATTTCCGTTATAACGGGCGGAAGTGTTGCTATTGATGATAAAGATTCAATTTCTTCAAGTGTTTCATTGGATGGCGGAAAATTGGATTATTATGTAACAACAAACCCAAGTTATAAATTGAATGCTACTTCCGGTGATTTGAATTTGGAAAACGGTTCTAAATTAGTGGTTGATGGCAATGACCATACAATTGCAGATGCTGTCAATATTAACATTAAAAGTGGTGCAGAATTAACGGTTGACGGAGGAAATCTTGTTCTTTCCGATGGTGATACTTGGACAGGTGATGTAAATTTATCAAGCGGAAGTTTAACCACAAATGTTACTTCTAACGGAAAATTAAATGCAACAGGCGGTAACCTTGATATTACCGGTGGAAATTTGACGATTGTAAACGGAAGTTCTATTGCAGATGCTGTTAATCTTGATATTAAAAGTGGTGCAGAATTAACGGTTGACGGAGGAAATCTTGTTCTTTCCGATGGTGATACTTGGACAGGTGATGTAAATTTATCAAGCGGAAGTTTAACCACAAATGTTACTTCTAACGGAAAATTAAATGCAACAGGCGGTAACCTTGATATTACCGGTGGAAATTTGACGATTGTAAACGGAAGTTCTATTGCAGATGCTGTTAATCTTGATATTAAAAGTGGTGCAGAATTAACGGTTGACGGAGGAAATCTTGTTCTTTCCGATGGTGATACTTGGACAGGTGATGTAAATTTATCTAGCGGAAATTTAACCACAAACGTTACTTCAAACGGAAAACTAAATGCAACAGGCGGAAATCTTAATATTGACAGTGGAACTTTGACGGTTGCAAACGGAAGTTCTATTTCAGAGGCTGTTAATACGACTATTAATAAAAATGCAACATTAAATATTACAAGTGGCGATGTTACATTTGATAAGAATGATAGCTCTCAAGGCACAATATCATTGAACGGCGGTAGTTTAACATTAGATAATGACTTGGAATATGGTAAATTAGAAGCAAATAGCGGAAAATTAAATATTGTTAGTACAACTTTAAACAATGGTAGTTACGTAAAAAATGATGTAGAACTTAATGCGAAAGACGGCAAAATTGAAGTACTTAATGGTGAACTCAACATTAATAATGGCGATAATATAGAAGGAGCGAAAATATCTACCGGCAGTGGAAACAGTACTTTCAACTACGGTAGCGAAAAAGATCAAGAATTTCAACTTTCGGCAAGTGACGGCAATATAAATATATTAGAAAATTCTAATTTAACCTTAACAAGTAACAGTTCTGTAAGTGGCAAATTTAACCTTCAAAAAGACGCCACTATTACATTGAATGGTGCTAATCTAACCATAGGAAATACAAGTTCTTGGGATGGTGCCATAAAAAATGATGGCGGTTTGATAAACATAAATAATTTTACAAAAACATCTTCTACTGCTTCTTTTGAACAAACTTCAGGAAGTACGGATATCATTAATTCAAACATTACATTTAATAAAAACAGTGCAATAAAAGGCGGAGATGTTAATATCTATGATTCTACTTTAAATTTAGTAAATGCGACGGTTTCCAATGGTAATTTCAACCTTGAAGATAATTCCATTTTGAACTTAGCAAATACAAATGTTTCTGGTGGTAATTTAACAATCACAAGTTCAAGTTTGAATGTTACCGACAATAGTTCAATTGCAGAAGCTGTTAATATAAAAATTAATAATGATGCTAAAGCAAATATCACAGGTGGTAATGTTGTTTTAAATAACGGTGATACTTGGGACGGGACAATCTCATTAAATGGTGGTTCACTTACTGTTAAAGATTTACAGCAAAATGGCAAATTGTTAGCTAATAGTGGTAATTTAGATATTTCTAAAATTACTTTAGACAATGGCAGTTATATTAAGGATGCAGTAAAACTTTCAGCCGAAAACGGTGTTATAGATGTAAAAAACGGTAAACTTAATATTAATAATAATGATAACATTGATGGTGCTAAAATATCTTTAACAAATGAACAAAGTGAATTTAATTATGGCAGCACGCAAAATAAATCATTTATTCTTTCTGCTACAAACGGAAATATAAACTTATTAGAAAACTCTAATATGACACTTGCTCAAACAAGTATAGTCATGGCTAAAAAATTAAATATTGAAAAAGATGCTACATTGACTATGGATAGTAGTACGGCAATCTTTTTAGATAAAAATACTACTTGGAACGGTAATATTATAAATAAGGGTGGAAATATATTTGCAGATAATTTAGATAACAGTGCATCAACTACAGCTTCTTTCTCTCAAGAGGCAGGGCTGACAAATATATATAATCATTCAAATGTTACTTTAAATAAAAACAGTAAAATATCAGGCGGAACAATTTATATTTTTGACAATTCCATATTAAACACGATAAATACAGAAATTACCAAAGGCGAAATGGTCATTGACGGCACTTCCGCATTTGCAGTCAAAAATGGAACATTTAATTTAGATAAAATAATTGCTAACGGAGATGGAGCATTAATAAATGTACTAAACGGAGAAATTAAAACTCATTCTATTGGAGAATTAAATGTAGCAACAGGAAATCAGGCTAATTTCAACATAGATATCCATGCCAGAAGTAATCAAAATAACAGCAACGACCAATTTAAAATTGGCACACTCTCAGGTGATGGAAATATAAATATCAGCAATTGGTCTTTAGGCGGAGATATTTATGGTTGGGATGCTCCGATTGACAGACATATCAAACTTGGCAATGTATTTATGAATGATAACGGAGAGGCTCTACTCAACGAAAGCATTTCTGTTACAGACAAAACAACTTTTACTCCAATTGGTTATTATCAATTAAACAAAAGTATTGCAAGTTCAGGTTATACACTTGATTTGGTAAAATACAATCCACAAGTATTCAGAGGACAAGTTGCAACAGTTGCACAATGGATGAACCAATTAGCTATTGATGATATGCTGTTCACTCATTCAATGGTATTACCAAGTTTCAAAGACGAAAACGGTAAAATGGCTAATAACTACGCCGCAATTAATCCGCAATTTGCACCTTACCAGTATTCAATTAAAGATGGTGGTTTATGGTACAAGGCTTATGGAACATTTGAACACTTACATATGAACCAAGGTTTAAAAGTCGGAAACAATTCTTACGGTTCATTAATTGGTGCAGATTTTGGATTAAAAGAACTTAAAAACGGTTGGAAATTTATGCCAACAGCTTATATCGGATATAACGGTGCCCATCAATACGGAAAAGGAATGAGTCAATACCAAAACGGTGGTCAATTAGGTTTTATGGGTACTTGGTATAAAGATAACGTTATCTTGAGCGGTTTAGCTTATGGTGGTGTTTATGACAACCAAATGGACATAGGCGGAAATTCTGAAAACACTTTTAACTATTTTGCCGGTACGGCTGCAAAAGCGGCTTACAATTGGAAATTCCATAAAGATTGGGTTTTACAACCTAACTTAATGGTTGCTTACAACTTCTTTGGACAACAAAACTGGCATTCAGACTTTGGTCAAATGGGTATGATGGCAGGAATGTTGCACGGTGTAAATATCGCTCCGGGATTAAACTTAATCTGGGAAAAAGATACTTTCAGTGCTTACCTAACCGTACAATATATGTATAACGTAAACGGCGCTTCCGGTGGCAGAGCAGGAAATGTAAATCTTCCTCATGTTGAAATGAAACGTGGGTATATTCAATATGGTGTCGGTTGCACAAAGAAATTTACGGATAGAGCATCAGGATACTTGCAAGCTGTTCTTAGAAATGTTGGCAGAACAGGGGTTGGTTTCCAAGCAGGATTTAATTTCAAACTCGGAAAATAAGGCTTACATCTGCCACAAGTGCATTTTAAAATCTATTGTAAATGAAGGCTATTTCAACTCATCTGTCTTATAGGCAAAATAGCCTTCATAATTATAACTTGCATCAATGCCTTTCATATATACATTTCTGTTATTTATGTCTGACGTCAATGCCTGTTTCAAAAGTTCCCTTATTTCAACATCTTTTATTGGACTTCTTTCCATTGCTAAAAGATAATCTTCCTTATTAACTTTAGACCAATCAACCACTTTTGAAAGCTTTTTCTTTAATATTAAATCAAGCCAAATCCGTGTACTACGACCATTACCTTCTCTAAATGGATGTGCAATATTCATTTCAACATATTTTGCAATTATTTCTTCATATGTTGATTGAGGCATTTGTTCAATATGTTCAATAGAGGCTTTTAAATACATAACAGGTGCAAATCTAAAATTACCTTTAACTATATTAATATTGCGAATTTCTCCCGCAAAATAATAAATTTCTCCAAATAAGTACTGATGAATTTTAGATAATGAGTCAAAAGACCCCTCGGTTAATGAAGAATGCCATTTTCAAAAAGTTCTAATGCCTTTTTCTTGCTTATTCTTTCTTCTTCTCTAGCAAGTTCTGCTGATTCCGTTATGCCAAGCTTGTTTTCTAAAACCATATAAACCTCTTTTAACTTTCATTATATCATAAAAAGTCACGGCTTATCAATTGAAATTGTCGGAATGAATTATTTTTCTAATTCTATAACATCTTCATCTGAAATAATATTTTGTCCTACAGCTTTTTCAAGTTCAGCCTTTGCGGAATTATACTCATATAATGCTGCATAATAAGTTAATTGAGCATTCTCATACATAATTTGAGAATCTTTAAGTTCTGTAGGACTTGCCTCTCCAACACGATATCTTCCATAAGAAAGTTCATAGTTTTCTTTTGCCTGTTTTACCTGTAAGAGTGCTACCGGCATTTGATTTTTCTTTTCTTCAAGTTTTAAGAAGGCATTTTGGATTTCTAAATAAATCGCATTTTGTGTATTTTGAGCATTTGCGAGCTCTTTATCGTACAAATATCTTGCTTCTTTGATTTCGTTACGAATAAGCATTCCGTTAACTGTTGGGAAATTTAAGTATCCGCCAATGTTATAACCGTGGTTAGATGTCCAATGTTTACCACCGACTTGAACTTGTCCTTCAACAGATAGTGTCGGATAGTAAGACTTCTTAACTAATTTAAGAGTTTGGTTGGCAGATTCTACTTTTATTTCTGCAAGTTTTAATTCAGGACGGGCCTCACGTGCAATATCTATTGATTGATTAAACGTAATATTTAACGGAATATATTGGAGTTTATCCATTACATTATATTTATCAATAAACGGAACCCCCATAACATTATTTAACTTAGCAATCGCAAGGTTTACTGCATTATCAGCTTGAATTAGCTTCAACTTTGCACTACTTAAATTAGATTCTGCAATCGTAACATCAACTTTCGGGTTCATACCAATTTCGTAGAATGCTTTTGCTTGGTCATAAAACAATTGGAATTTATCAACAGTATCTTGAGCAACTCTTTTATTTTCATAAGCATAGAGCAATGCGAAGTATGCATCTTTTGTCTTATAAATAACATCATTAACAACACCTGTTAATGTAGCTTTGTAACCTTCATAATCCAAACGTTTGATAGTTGCTTGGTTTTGAGTTACACCAAAATCATAAAGCATTTGTTGAAGTGTAACTTGACCTAAAATATAATAATTGAACGTTAAATTTTTACCTAAAGCATCCGACAACTGCAACTGACGAATTTTAGTATAACCTGTTTGCCAACTTATTTGCGGAAAATAATTTGACCAAACTTGTTTTATTCGTGCATCCGAAGCCAAAATATCTTGAAATGCCGCATTAATCTGCGGATTGTTTCCTAAAGCCAACTCAATACAGTTTTCAAGAGTTAAATCAATATTTTTTTCTACAGAACCTGAAATAATATACTCAGATCCTTGATTTACTTCCGGCAAAACTTTTTCCGATTGCGGATACTCATTATCGTGAATAACATTTCCGATATTTTCTGCCGCAATAAGCGGGGTTGCTGTCATATATAAAATTATATTTAAGGCTAAAAGCTTTTTAATCATTATTTGTCCTTTTTCTTAAATTTTTTACCAAGATTAACTTTCATTTCTTCAATCATTACATAAAATGCCGGTACTAGGAAAGTTCCGATAAATGCAACCGCAATCATACCGCCAAATACTGTCATACCAACTGAGTGACGACTCGCTGCACCTGCACCGTTTGCAAATACAAGCGGTAACAAACCTAAGATAAAAGCTATATTTGTCATCATTACAGCTCTAAATCTCAGTTTCGCAGCTTGTAAAGCAGCATCTCTAATTGACATACCCTGTTCATGTGCATCTTTTGCGAATTCGATAATCAAAATCGCTTGTTTTGTACTTAAACCAATAAGCATAACCAGACCGATTTGTGAATACAAGTCAAGTGAATATCCTGCTACATATTGGAAGAATAACGCTCCTACCAACGCCACCGGTGAAATTAAAAGTACAGCAAGCGGAAGCATCCAACTTTCATACAATGCAACCAAGAACAAATACACAAAGACAAGTGACATTGCCAAAATCGGTCCAATTTGTCCTGAAGATTCTTGTTCTTGTAACGAACTTCCTGACCACGAATACCCTATATCATTAGGTAAAACTTCATGAGAAAGTTTTTCCATAACCTTCATTGCTTGACCGGAAGAAATACCTTCTCTTGCTGAACCGTTAATTGTAATTGCAGGATACATGTTAAATCTTGTTCGTGCATAAGGTCCTACAATTTCTTTGATTTTTAAAACTGAAGATATCGGTACCATTGTTCCGTAACTGTTTTTCACATAAATTTTATCGATATCAGAAGGTCGTGCTCTGAAATCAGAATCTGCCTGCATATAGACACGATATACACGTCCGTATTTATTAAAGTCGTTTATATAAGATTTTCCGAAATATGCAGCAAGAGCGTTATATATTTCCGAAATAGGTACGCCTTGTGCCATAGCTTTTGAAACATCAATATCAAGCAACAATTGAGGCATATTTGCAGTAAATGAAGTATAAACCAAAGAGAATGAAGGATTTTTATTTGCAGCAGCAAGAAGTTTAACAGCTTCATCATATAATTCTTGTGCACTTCTGTTACCTTTATCCAACAGTTGATATTCAAAACCACCAAACATACCTAAACCTGTAATAGCAGGTGGTGAAAAAGATGCAACAGATGCAGACGGATAAGTTCCGAACTGATTTCGCATAATCGCAAGAATACCGTCAGCAGATTCCGCTTTTGATTTACGTTTTGACCAAGGTTCTAACTGTGAAACAATCAATGCTGTGTTTTCACCTGAATAGCCAACAAGAGTAATCGTTGTTTCAACACCTTTTATTTTTAAAATTTGTTCTTCAATTTCAGTCGCAACCATATCGGTCCTTGATGCGGATGAGCCATCAGGAAGTTGTATTTGCGTAAATATGGCACCTCTGTCTTCTGCCGGTAAAAATCCGGTAGGAATAACCTTAAACATACACAATACAAAAATTACAATCCCTAAAAGCACTAATAATGTATATTTAGCTGAATTGATAAATACGTTGGCACCTTCAAGATATTTGTCACGTATATTATTAAACCAGTTATCAAATTTTTGAATAAATTCAAAATCAGCTTTTTCATCCCCTGATTTTAAAATTATAGAACACAAAGCAGGCGCAAGTGTAAGAGCAACCAGTGTTGACAAACCTATTGATGTCGCAATACACAATGCAAATTGTCTGAACATTTGACCTGTAATACCAGCCATGAACGATACCGGCACAAATACTGCCATCAATACAAGAGAAGTTGCAAGAACGGCACCCAGAACCTCTTGCATAGTAACTTCCGTAGCAGTTTGTCTGTCTTTGCCTTCTTGAATATGTCGTTGTGTGTTTTCCAATACAACAATTGCATCATCAACAACAAGTCCGACAGCAAGAACCAAGCCAAACAATATCAAAAGGTTTATTGAAAATCCTAAGACATTCATAAATATAAATACACCGATTAATGAAACCGGTATTGCACAAAACGGAATAAATGCCGCACGTGCACTTCCTAAAAACATGTATGTAACAATACCTACAAGAATAATTGCCAATGCAATTGCATGAACAACTTCATTAATAGATTCTCTTACGAATTCAGTTTCATCGTGTTGAACTTTATACTCAATACCTTGTGGAAAACCTTTACTTAATTCTGCCATTTTCTTTTGAATTTTATTTGATAAATCAATTGCATTAGCTTCAGGGAGTTGACTGACAGAAATAATTGCTGAATTTGCACCGCCAATACGAGAGAAGAAAGAATAACTTTCAGCCCCAAGTTCAACATGAGCAATATCTTTTAATTTAATTTGAGAACCATCGGGTTTAGAACGAACTACGATTTCTTCAAATTCTTCCACATCTTGCAAACGACCTTTTGTTCTCATTGTAAGTTTAATCATTTGCTTATTTTTCATAGGTTCAACACCCAAATCACCAGCAGGCGATTGAGTATTTTGAGCTTGAACAGCTGCAGAAACTTCACTGGTCGAAACTCCAAGATTAGCCATTTTATTGGCATCTAACCATATTCTCATTGAATAATCCGTTGAACCGAATACTTGAACCTTACCAACACCTTTAATACGGGCAAGTTCATCTTTAATATATATAGAAGCATAGTTAGCAATATAAAGGTTATCATACGTTCCGTCGGGTGAATTTACCGAAATCATCAAAATCCCGGGACCGCCTGTTGACTTTTTAACAGAAAGCCCGTATCGTTTAACTTCTTCCGGCAGACGTGGAGTTACAAGTTGAAGTTGGTTTTGAACATTTACAACCGCCATATCCGGATCAGAACCGATATTAAAATATAAAGTTAATTGATATTGACCGTTCTGCGAAGTTGATGACATATAAATCATATCTTCAACACCGTTAAGTTGTGCTTCTACCGGTGCCGCAATAGTTGATTCAATTACGTCAGAACTCGCACCGGCATAAGTCGCTGTTACAACAACCTGCGGAGGTGTAATAGAAGGGTATTCTTCCAATGGAAGTGTATTTATCATCAAAAGTCCTGCAAGTACAATTGCAAGCGAAATTACAATCGCAAGTTTCGGACGTTTTATAAATAAATTTCCTGAATTATTTGCCATTTTTATTTACCTGTTTCTGTATTTTGTTCGTTCTTTTTAATTTTTGCCATTTCTTCCGGTGTAACAACAGTAACCGGTTTTCCCGGAGTAATTTTTTGTAAGCCGTCAGTAATTACTCTGTCACCTGTTTTTAAGCCTTCCTTAACTATCCAAAAATCACCTTCTTGTCCGGCAACTTTTATATATGTCAATTGAGGAAGTTCTTTTTCATCAAGCAAATAAACATATTTTCCTGCTTGATTTTCCAAAACAGCAGTTTGCGGAACTACCGGAACACTAACCTTATTATTTGAGTATAGTTTTACTGTTACAAATTCTCCGTGCAATAATTGATTGTTTGGATTTTTAAAAGTTGCACGAAGTGTTACAGTACCTGTAGATTGGTCAATTTTGTTGTCATGAAAATCTTGGACACCGTCAAATTCATATTTTTCTCCATTATTAAAGAATAATTCAACTTTTCTGTTTTGATTATTGTCTTTATCAGCATTTGAAAGAATATTAAAATCACTTGCATCTAACGGGAACGTAACATATATTGGATCAGTACTGTTAATTGTTGTTAATGGTCCTGAGGACGGAGAAACGTAGTTGCCGACTGTAACTGTAATTATACCAACACGTCCGTTTACCGGTGATTTTACCATTGTATAACCATAATTACGTTGGCTGTCCTGATAAGTTGCTTGCGCAGAAGCCAATTGAGCCCTGTATGCATCTCTTTGCGAAAGTATTTGGTCATATGCAGATTTTGCTATATAATCACGTTTAACCAATTCTTCTGCACGAGCCAGTTGCTTTTCCGCATACACAAGTTGTGCACGGGTATTTTCAACATTTGCACGTGCGACATTAACCGTGTTTAAGTATTCAGTCGGTTCTATTTGGAAAAGGACTTGTCCTTGTTTTACAAAATCACCTTCTTTAAAATAACTTTTTTGTAAATAACCGGCAATACGTGCGAGCACATTTACTTGATATTTTGAAGTAACTCTACCCGGTGCTTCAAAACTTCTTATAATGTTTTTTTCACCAATAGCTTCAACCTGAACACTCGGTGCCGGTTTATTTCTTAGTGATTTATTTTGCATAAACTGATTAATTCTGCCTGATGCATATCTGAAAAATATCGCTGCAATTAAAATAGCAAGAATAATTATTATATTTTTTTTCATTGTCGCTCCCCATTCTGTTGTTTTTGCAACACAATATTAACAAAAAATATATTATTTGGCAAGATTTATGTATAAAATTCACATAAATCTTTTATTTATATATAAAAGCATATCTCTAAGGGCATTTCCACGATGAGATATTGAATTTTTTTCATCTTCGGACATAATTGCCATTGTACGGTTTGTATTTTTTACAATAAAAACAGGGTCATAACCAAAACCGTTTACTCCTGACTGAGATTTCGCAATTTCACCATGACATTCTCCACGTGAAACATGTAAGATTTCACCATTTTCATCAACAAGTGTCATAACGCAAACAAATTTTGCTTTTCGATTTGTATGCGGTTCAAGTTCTTTTAGAATTTTGTCAATTTTTTCCTGCTGTGTTCCTGCATATCTGGCTGAAAAAAGCCCTGGTGCTCCGTTTAATGCCTCTACGCACAGTCCGGAATCATCAGCAAGGCTAATTTTGCCGGACAATTTATTTGCTTCTTTGGCTTTTATAAGCGAATTTTCTTCAAATGTTGTCCCATTTTCAATTGGATTAAAACCAACTGGCGGTAAAATAAACTTTACTCCGCTGTCTTTTGATATTTCATTAATTTCCTCTAATTTATGTGAATTACCGGTTGCAAAAACTATTTCCATAGATTTTCCTTTCATCTTAGAAAATTATTTTCCGTATCGTCTTTGTCTTTGTCCAAATTCAAAAATCGCATCTGACAAAGATTTTTCATCAAATTCAGGCCAAAATTGTTTTGTAACAAGGATTTCAGCATATGCAATCTGCCACAGTAAATAATTAGAAACACGCATTTCACCACCTGTTCTTATCAACAAATCAGGATCAGGAATATCTTTTGTATAAAGCGCATTAGAAATTGTTTTTTCATTAATATTTTCAACCGTAACACCACTTGCTACAATTTGTTTTACCGCATTAATAATTTCATCACGAGCACCATAGTTAAACGCTATTTGTAAATTTACACCTGTGTTATTTTTAGTAAATTCGACTGCTTCATTTAATATTGCTTGTAATTTAGGTGATAATTTCGACAAATCGCCTATGAAATTGATTACAACACCATTTTCATGCAACTCTTTCAGTTCATTTTTAATAGTACTTGCAAGAAGTTCCATTAGAAAATTAACTTCTTCCGGTTTTCGGTTCCAATTTTCTGTAGAAAATGCATAAACTGTAAGGTATTTTACGCCGAACTTATGACAAACTTTTAAAGTGGTTTTAAGGGCATCTACACCTTTTTTGTGTCCCATTGCAGATGGAAGATTTTTTTCTTTTGCCCAGCGTCGATTTCCATCCATAATAATTGCAATATGTTTCAAACCTGTTGTTTGAACAACTTCCTGTGCTGTTAATTCCTCAACTGTCATAATACCTCACCGCAAGAATTATAGCACAAAATTATTTATAAAATAAAAAAGCGGCATAAGCCGCTCAAAATCCTTAAATCCTTATCCTATATTTCCAACGAATTTATGCTATAAAATTCGTTCCAAATCTGTTTGCACCGTGAAAGAAAGATTGCTTCATTAAAGCTGACAATGATTTTCTTATCACTAATTTATCATTTAATTTAACATCATTAATTGCTTCTGATGTTGTTTTATATGTATCTGAAATTGCATTAGAAAATAATAGCATAGTTGCCATAATTTACCTCTCTCTTTGGATTTTAGCTTTATTTATCTCTCGTACTTATATAAAAAAAATTAGTAAAAAAATATTGACTTTTTATATTCACTTTATATAAAAACTGTTACATAACTTTACAATTAATTATTAAAGTTTTTTTGAATTGTGCCGATAAAAATAGTGGAGTATAAGGAGAATATTCATGGAAATTCAGAACAACCTAAACACAAAGATTAAGTGGCAACAACTTACAGCAAAAGAAATTCAAAAATACCAACAAGAGGGACAGGAAGTTCCCAACGAATACCAAAAATGGGCAGCAGCGATTTCAGCAGTATTGACAGTTAATGATGATGTCACATATGAAATGACAAATGGTGAAACTGATATTGCTGCTCTGGAAGAAACTCTCGGAAAAGAATTTTTAACAGGTGAAATTACTCCAACTGATGAAACCGAAAATAATATTGGTAACGAAAGCGAAGAAGCTGAAGAAGAAACTGATAAAGCTGTAATTGAGCCTAAACCTGAAAAAGAAGACCCTACACTGGCAAATGATACGGTTAACACTGACCCGTTAGAAATTCTAAAACGTAAACAAAGAAAAGGTATCCAGCGTTAACGTAAACTATTTATTGCAGAATTAACCTCATCGGAATTATATATATAATTACCGGCGACAAGCGAATTTGCGCCCAATTGGGTGCAAATTTTTGCTGTTTCAGCATTAATTCCGCCATCGACTTGGATTATAAGCTGTTCAGGGGCATGCTTTTTTATAACCGGAATTTTTTCAGCACAATTTTGCATAAATTTTTGTCCGCCAAATCCCGGTTCAACAGTCATTATCAGTAACAAATCCAACTCGCTTAAATATTCAAAAACTTCTTCAGGTGCAGTGTTAGGTTTTATTGACATGCCTGCTTGAATACCAAATGACTTAATCAAATTTATAACAGATTTAACATCTTTAGCTGCCTCATAATGGAATGTCAAAATATCGGCACCTGCTTTTGCAAAAGGCTCAATATACTTTTCTGGATTTTCAATCATCAAATGTACATCTAAAGGAATAGATGCAATTTTTTTAATAGATTTGACGACAGGAACTCCAATTGTAATGTTAGGAACAAAATGTCCGTCCATTACGTCAACATGTAACCAATCTGCACCGGCATTTTCTACTTTTTTAATATCTTTTTCTAAATTCGCAAAATCTGCAGACAAAATAGACGGTGAAATAATTATTCCTGACATTTTAAAATCCCCAATTTTTTACACGCTTCATATGCACATTTTTGTTCGGCTTCTTTTTTTGTTTTACCAATACTATAAGCTAAAATATCATTATTATAAGATACTTTTACCTCAAAAGTTTTATTATGAGCAGGTCCTGTTTCATTAACAACTTCATAAACAGGAATTGTTTTCGTTTTACTTTGTGTATATTCCTGTAATAAAGCTTTTGCGTTAAATTTTTCAAAGTGTTTGTCAACATCTTCTATATATGGGGTAAAAAGTTTTTCCAATTTTGGCAAAAGTTCGGTGAATTTCCCATCGAGATAATATGCACCCAAAACAGCTTCAAAAGCACAAGCACAAACAGATTCAAGTTTGCGACAACCTTGTTTTTCTTCATGTTTTGCCATAATAATCAAATTTGAAAGACCAATTACTTTTGATATTTCAAAAAGAGTTGCATCTGAAATGACAATAGAGCGTATTTTTGACATATCACCTTCTGCATAATCAGGATATTTTTTATATAAAATATCTGAAATGCAAAGCTTTAAAACTGCATCACCAAGAAACTCCAAGCGTTCGTAGCAAGCTGTATGTGGAAGTTCTTGTTCTTTTGTATAAGATGAATGAGTTAATGCAGTCTTAAAGAGGTTATCATCACCAACAGTTATACCAAAAATTTCCGATAAACTTTTCATCTAAAACAAACCTTTAAAAAATCCGCCAACCATTTCAACTAAATCATTTGAAAAAACGCAATATTTACAGAAATAGTACATAACAGGGATAGTAAATATATAGCTGTCACATCTGTCCAAAAAGCCGCCATGTCCTGGAAGACTATGACCGGAATCTTTAACACCTGCATCACGTTTGATTAAAGACTCTGATAAGTCACCAATTTGCGCAAATACGGTACAAAGGAGTCCGGCAATCAAAGCCAAATACCATTCTAATCCGATATAAAGCCCTATCACCATTGCACCTATAACAGCACAAACAACTCCGCCGATTGAACCTTCAATAGTTTTATTCGGACTAACAACAGGTGCAAGTTTATGTTTGCCTAAATGCCTACCGGCATAATAACATCCTACATCAGTTAATAATACTGCAATAAATAAAATTACAACAAATGCAAGTCCGTCATGAAATCTTGTACAACTCAAATCACGCAAAAATATCAAATGCAACGGAAACCATCCGATATAAACAAAGCCGAGAATAGTAGTTGCAACATTAGCGATATACGGCTGTCTTCCTCTGAAAAGCACCCACATGAATGCCGCCATTGTACATATAGTAAGTGCAACGGCGACCATATCAAATCTTTGGAAATATGCAATTGCTGCAAGAATAACTTCCGAAAAGAATATTATTTTTAAACTCGGATAAAACCCTTTATTATTTAAAATTTGCACATATTCTTTAGAGGCAAAGCATACAATAGCCAAAAGCATACACAATAAAGCAAAACCACCGTATATTATGCAAAGCATTGCAACCGTGCCGAGTATTAGTCCCGTAAGCATTCTTGTAGCGTTTATATTCAAAATACGTCTCCTTAAACAGTCATAACGTCTTTTTCTTTTGCTGATACATTAGAATCTATAATTCCAGTATATTTATCAGTAAGTTTTTGGATTTTGTCTTGATTATCTTTGACTAAATCTTCCGGAAGATTTTCTGATTTTTCTAACTTTTTCAAATCATCAGTCATATCACGACGAATATTTCTGATAGCGACTTTTGCATCTTCACCGAGTTTTTTAACATCTTTTACTGTTTCACGTCTTCTTTCTTCAGTCAAAGGCGGGAATGGTAAACGAATGCAAATACCGTCACTGTTTGGAGTTATACCCAATTCTGCTTTAATAATAGCTTTTTCTATTTCTTTCAAAATAGTTTTATCGTACGGTGAAATAACAAGTGTTGTACCATCTTGAACCGTAACTTGTGACATTTGTCTTAATGGTGTAGGTACTCCATAATAATCCACTTGGACCTTGTCTAAAATCCCAGGATTTGCACGACCTGAACGAATGCTGCTAAATTCACGCTGTAGCTGATTTATAGCTTTTTCCATTCTTTCTTCACCTAATAAAAACATTTCTTCTAAAGCTTCTGACATATTTTACCTCTTTCAATTATTTACAAATATAAGTTCCGATTTTTTTATCATTAAGTATATCACTTATACCATTTTCTGCTTCAAAGTCAAATACAACAATAGGGATATTATTTTGCTTGCACAATGCACAAGCTGCTGTATCCATAACTTTTAAACCGTTTTTAATAATATCATCATACCCGATATTATCAAGTTTTTTAGCCTGTGGATTAATATTCGGGTCATCAGTATAAACCCCATCCACACCATTTTTAGCCATAAGCATGGCTTCGGCATTTATTTCCGAAGCTCTTAATGCAGCAGCCGTATCGGTCGTAAAGAACGGATTACCTGTACCTGCCGCAAAAATAACAACTCTACCTTTTTCAAGGTGTCTGATTGCACGGTGTCTTATATAAGGTTCTGCAATTTGATTCATTGCAATTGCACTTTGAACCCTGCAAGGAACTTCCATTTGATTAAGTGCACTTTGCAACGCAATGGCATTCATAACAGTTGCCAACATTCCGACATAATCACCTGATGCTTGATCCATGCCTAATTTTGCACTGTTTTTCATCCCACGAAATATATTTCCGCCACCGACAACAACTGCAATTTCCGCACCAGCTTCACGAGCTTTTTTTATTTCTCCGGCAATCATCTTGACAGGTTCTTGGTCAATTCCAAATTGTTGACTGCCTAAAAGTGCTTCCCCGCTAATCTTTAACAAAATTCGTTTGTATTTCATCTATTTTCTCTCCATAGGATACTATTTTCTTTAATGATAGACTAAACGAGCCGTTTTGTAAAGTAATTAATTTGTATAAAATTAACACAGCTACATCAAAATGATGATTTATCAATCGGCTCATCTTTTTAAATGATGTACCGCATTAAATATTGTATAGAATAAAAGTATATTGAACAATATTTGGGCGGATTAATGAGTCAAAATTTCGATTTTACATCGTATAACAACATAAAAAGGCTGTCGGAAGATGAGCTGGTTGAGTTGTGGAATAAATATCTCACAGACAAATCAGATAAATCATCACGTGATGCCTTAATTGTTCAATATATTTATTTAATCCGTTATGTCGTAGGACGAGTTAAAGTTACTCTTCCATCGACTATTTCAGTTGAAGATATAGCAGGCTATGGGGTTGAAGGACTTATTAATGCGATTGAAAGATATTCACCGCAAAAAAATACCAGATTTGAAACGTATGCACTTATAAGAATTAGAGGCTCAATTCTTGACAAAATTCGTGCACAAGATTTCTTACCGAGAAGTGTAAGACAGAAAATTAAAACAATTAGAGAAGCGCAAGAATATCTTAAACAAGAACTGGGAAGAACTCCGACAACAAGCGAAATAGCCAATTATATTGACATGGAACCGGAAAAAGTCAGTCAAATTTTGTCGGAAGATGTAACCATGACATCAATATATGACAAAAAAGGAAATACGGAAGACAGTGTCGAAATCATTGACACAATTCAAGATACAAACAAACTTACCCCGCACGAAGAAGCAGAAGAAAAGAATGTAAAACACGAATTGGAGAGGGCATTGCACAGATTACCGGAAAGAGAACGTATCATAATGGTTCTTTATTATCAAGAAAACATGACACTTAAAGAAATCGGCGAAACGATAAATATGTCAGAATCCAGAGTATGCCAATTGCATGCGCAAGGAATTATGAAGTTGAAAAATATACTTAGCGAAAATCGTTCAAATCGCTTACATCAATCAATTGTAGCCTAACGTTTTGCCTCGTAATCCAAAATGACAAAGTCAATACGTTTGTTCATGTTCGATTTGCTACGGTCTAAAAATGGCATAAATTCACCATAACCAATAGGCATAATTTTTTCCGGAGAAACTTTAGAACAACGCATCAAGTACAGAACAATATTGTTTGCTCTTGCCAGTGAAAGTTCCCAATCCGTTTTAAAACGCATATTGTTTGTGTGTTCGGTATGCCCTTCGATAACCCAATTAGCACCTGACAGATTGATAATTTTTCCAATTTCATTAAGTGTTTCCAGAGAATTGCAAGAAATTTTTTCATGATTATCTTTGAAAAAAACATTTTCCTCAATACTTATAATAAGCCCTCGTGGCACATATGTAAACAGCATTTGTCCCGCAGGTTTTACTCTTTCTTTAAACAAATTTTCCACATTCATTAAATTTGTTTCTTCATAAGCAATATAAATATTTTGGGGTTCATTTGCAAAAACTGTCGTTCCTAAAAACAAAATAAAAAGCATAATGGTTTTGAAAAAATTCATCAAAACCATTATGTATAAATTTTAAGTAAAAATCATTCCCTGATATGGTTAAGGTCTAATTATGGAAAGTACATAATTATCATTAAAATATTTATTTGCGCAATTTTTGATTTGTTCCGGAGTAACTGATTTAATCATTTCTTTTGCACGCTCACTAAAATCAAAACCCAATCCGGTTATTGCATGATATGCATAAATAGTTGCTTGTTGGCTGTTATTTTCTTGCGAAAATGCCCATTTACCAAGAATATTATTTTTTGCATTTTCAAGTTCTTCTACAGAAACAAGAGTAGTTTTAATTTTTTCAATTTCCTCTTTAAATCCCTGCAGGGAAACTTCAATATTTTTTGGTTCAGTTGCAATATAAATTGAAAAGTTTGCACAAAGTCTTGCTATGTCATATGAACTTCTAACAACATAAGCCAATCCTTTTTTATCTCGAAGTTCAAGGAAAAGTCTTGATGATAATCCGGAAGCACCAAGAATTATATTCATTAGAGTAAGTGCAGGATAATCTTCACCGGAAGGTGGCTGTACATACCAACCTTGAATAATATGAGCTTGATTTGCATCCGGTTTTACAATACTGAGTTCTTTTGCTTGAGTAAGTTCAGGTTTAGCGAGTTCCGGTAATTCTTTTACGGATTTTGCGATATTACCAAAAGTTTTATTCAATGCGGAATAAACCGTGTCATATTCCAAATCTCCAACAAAAGCCATAACTTTTTTACTGTCTTCCGTAAAAATTTTATAAGCATTTATGACATCTTCTTTTGATATATTTTTGAGATTATCAAGGATTACAGTGTTTGTATAACCGTAATGATGTCCGGCATATAAATTTTTAAAATAATTATCAACAACTTTAGATTTTGGAGAGTCAAGTTCTGCTTGAATTTCACCGGCGAGTTTTTCACGTTCTTTATAAAAATCTTCAAAAGTTGTATTTTTAATAATATCTTCAAAAATTTCAAGAGCTTTGTCAAAATCTTCATTCAAACAGACAAACTTGAATTTAAGGTAGTCCAATTTTATTTCTGAAGAAAATTCTATGGCATACTTGTCCAAATCATTCGCAATTTGTTCTGCTGAACGATTTTTTGTACCTTGCATAAAAAGTCTTGCCATTAGAGAATAAACCCCGGGGTGTTGAAAAGGGTTGTTTAGGGAAAAATTAAAACATAAAGCTACTCTTGGAGTATTAGCGTTACGTTTATAAAATAATTCAATACCGTTATCGAGTTCAACTGTTTTTGTAATCATTATATGCTCTCCTTTAAAAAGGATATTAACACAATTTGAGATAAACAGTCAACTTAAATTTAAGTATTTTACTATTTTTTAAAACCGTTATATAATACAAGTATGAAGAAGATTTTAGCTTTATTAATTTTATTTATATTTTCATTTAATACTTTAGCTTTTGCAGATACTTTACAAGGGCATATTGAAGAAACTGATGAATATAGACAATTGGAAAATCAACTATTTACCGGTCACATTGAAAATCTTGATCGTAAAGACATTATAAATATGTCTGTAACTCAAGTTTTAGACAGTTCTTATGCAATGGAGGGAGATGAATTTTTCGCTCGTGTTACTTCGGATGTAAATAGTGACAAAGGAGTTATTATACCTAAAGGAACAATTGCACATGGACGAATTATGCAAACAGGCGGTCCCGGGAAAATGGGTAAACAAGCGTGGTTGGAACTTTCTTTTGATTACCTTGTAACACCTGATGGCAGAGAAATTCCGATAGAAGGGAAAATGTCAACAAAACTTCACCCTGTTGTAGAAACCACAAAAATTATTGCACAGGACGTAGGTTATACAGCTGCCGGTGGTGTAGTTGGCGGATTTTTGGCTCTCAATTGGTTAGGTCTTGAGGCTGCAATAGCTTCTCAAGGTTACACAATTGCCGGCGGTGCAGCAATTGGAGGAGCTGTAGGACTTGGTATGGCTTTAATCAGAAAAGGTAACGATGTTTTAATTGCACCAAGAGATGAAATTAAAGTAAAAATAAACACAAGTATTCCACTTCCTGTTTATAAAGATGAAGCACTCATGCAAGAAGAACTTCTTTATCCCGGGCTTGAAATTCATATAAGTGACGTTAAACACGAAGAAGATCCGTTTGGGGAAATGAACACTATTACCCTAACCGTAATGATATCAAACATGTCTGACAAATCTTTTTCAGGCTTTGATATGGCATTAGTTAATGATTATAACTCTATATTCCGTCCGTCAATTTTTGGAGATACAAAAATGATGTTCAAAACAATTCATTCAGGGGAAAAAGTTGCAGGACGAGTATCTTTTGCAGTTGATAATATTCACAGAGATTTTTGGCTGACTTTCTATGACAGACGTACCGGTAAAGCGATTACCAAAATTTCTGTAGATAACGCTTACAGAAACATGCCGACAAAAGCTAAAAAAAAGAATGAAAAGCAAAGACGTAAAAAAACAAATTACAAAAAAGATACGGATTTGTTCAATATAGATTGATTGTAAAGTTTTTTGTATATCAGAGTTGAAAACTTTTAAACTTGTGTTACAATGTTAGTAGTTTATAGATAATAAAGGAAATGCATAATGGTTTGCGGCAAATTAGAAATTGATATTTTAAATTCTTTCTGGTCTTTGACTGAAAATAATGAAGATAAAGATATTTCCATTCAAGATGTTGTTGATGATTTATCAAAACTTGGTGTAGATAGAGCTTATACAACTATCAAAACCGTAATGGACAGATTGACAATGAAAAGTATTTTAGTTCGATACAAGGTTGGTAAAAAATTCTTTTATAAAGCAACAATGGACAGGCGTGAAATGGCAATGGAAACCATTAAAACTGTGGCTGAACAGTTTTTCAACGGAAGTTGTACAGAAATGCTTCATTTTATTGAACGTGAATGTTGCGAATTTATAGTTAAGTAATTATGACACAAATAGAAAGCCGAAAACTTGTTGGTGAAATTCTAATGAAAGTACGCCTTGGTGAACTTCATGTTCGGGATGCAATGCTAATGTTTCCCGATATGCCTGATGACAAAAGTATAATGGCAGCATATCATGCATTAGTACACTATGAAGCGGATGAAGACCTTAGACGACGGGATACTTTATATAAAGAAGAACAGGATGATTACCTTGAATTTATTTCATTTACAATGGAAAAAGGAGAGGATTTACCTGACAATATAATAAAAAGCTATGAAAAATATTATAAATCCGCAAATATTCCACACCCCCAAAATACCAAAGGCTTTTTAGAAAGTTTTTTCAGATTTTTAAATATTTAAAGGAGAGATTATGAAAAAAATATTATTATCATTACTGGCACTTGCAACACTCACAACAACTGCATTTGCTTTCGGTAAAAAAGTTGATACAGAACTTGTTGTAATGCCGTTATTTTCAACTGAAGCTCCTGCACCAAATAAAGTTTGGGTCGGCACATTTGAACTTGTTTGGAATGAACTTGTTGATGAAGTTGTAAAAGCTCCTGTTGAATTTACGGATGGACCGTCATATTTAGCTGAACAACTTAATAAAAAGCAATTCACAAAAGATATGCTAAGTGAGGATTCCTACTATACGGCGCATGGAGTTGCTAATATAAACTTGAAAAAACAAATTGAAAAAGCACTTAAAGAAAAATTCAATGAAACCAGTGACATTTTAAATGGTATGGATTGGTCCGGCAGAGATTACCTTGTTTATGCGATGTTGAAAAAAGATTTTGAATTTTCATCTGCTTTTGATGAACTTAAAAAAGAAAAATTTGGTAAAACAAAAGCGAAAGTTAAATATTTTGGCATTAATGAAAAAAGTTCAAAAGACCTTAGAGATAATGTAAGAGTACTTTTCTATAATAATGAAAACGATTTTGCGGTTGAATTATTAACAAAACAGAATGATAGAGTACAGTTGTACAGAACTGATGATGAAAGAGCTTTTTCCGATATTTACGATGATATGCTGAAAAAATCTGCTGCCTACACTGAAGATAAAAATTTCATTGAAGGCGACAGGTTAAAAGTTCCTTTCATAAGTTTCAAGAGCAGAAACGATTACCCTGAAATTGAAGGAAAATCTATCAAAAATACTGATTTAACTATTGATAAAGCTGTCCAATCAATCGATTTTAAAATGGATAATAAAGGTGTTAAATTAAAGAGTGAAGCTGCACTTATGATGAAGATGTCGCTGTTGCATCCTTCGTTCAGAAAACCGGCGGACTTCTTTTTTGATAACACCTTTGTAATGTTTTTAATCGAAAAAGACAAACCGTATTTTGCATTACGAGTTGTTGATGTTAATGCATTAAATAAAAAACAATAGTTTTTTGCCCTTAGCAGGGGCAAAAATTTTATGATATAATTTAATTATGGCAAAAGTAAAATCAAAATGGATATGTCAGAATTGCGGATACGAAACAGCCGGTTATTTGGGAAAATGTCCCGAATGCGGTTCGTGGGGTTCGTTTACGGAAGAAATTCAAAATGCGTTTAAACCTCAAAATATTACTCCGCAAGGATTTTTAAATGATGCAAAACCTACACTGCTTACGGATATTCATATTGGAGAAGAAGTTAGAATTAGCACAAATATCTCCGAATTTGACAGAATTCTGGGTGGCGGACTTGTTCAAGGCTCAATAGTTTTGATAGCCGGTGATCCGGGAATAGGTAAATCTACGATACTTTTACAAACAAGCAGAGAGCTTTGTAATAATAAGAAAGTTCTCTACATTTCAGCCGAAGAAAGTGCAAGCCAATTGAAACTTCGTGCAGAAAGACTTGAGATTAATTCAAATAATCTTTTCATTTATCCGCAAACAAATATGGAAAGCATTCGAGAACAGATTGACGAACTCTCACCTGATATAGTTGTTGTTGATAGTATTCAGGCGATTTATTCACAGCAGATAACAAGTTCTGCGGGGAGTGTTTCACAAATCCGTGAATGTTGTAATATTTTAATGCAAATTGCGAAAACAAAAAATATAACCGTTCTTGTAATCGGTCATGTTACGAAAGACGGTAATATTGCAGGACCAAAAGTTCTTGAACATATGGTTGATACGGTTATTTATTTTGAAGGTGATAAATATAAATCGTTCAGAATTTTACGTTCAATGAAAAATCGTTTTGGAAACACATCAGAAGTCGGTATTTTTGAAATGACAACGAAAGGGCTTACTTGTGTCACAAATCCAAATCAACTATTTTTAAACGAACGTTCACAAGAAACTATCCCAGGTAGTGCAATTGTTGTTACAAATGAAGGCACAAGACCTTTACTTGTTGAAATTCAAGCACTTGTAGGTACAACACCATATCCGACTCCAAGACGAGTTACAAACGGAGTTGATACGAGTCGTTTACTTCAAATTCTTGCGGTATTGGAAAAACGTGTTGGTTTAAATCTTTCAAAACAAGATGTTTATGTGAATGTTATGGGCGGAATTGAAGTTGATGAACCAAGTGCAGATTTAGGTATTGCGCTTGCAGTTGCGACTTGCGCTCGTGATGTTGTAGTTGACAGCCAAACCGTAATTATCGGTGAAATCGGCTTGTCGGGCGAAATCCATCCTGTTCACAATATAGAAAAACGTTTAAATGAAGCGATTGTTTCAGGCTTTAAAAAAGCTATTATACCTTACGGCAACAAAATTACCTCTGATAAAATTGAAATTGTTCCGGTAAAACGCCTAATAGATGCTATCTCAGCTTGTGTTTGCCCGCAATAACTTTTATAATATGTACTTGAGAATATCCTGTGCCGTTATTTTTAAACAATCAAGATTTTCGCAAGTTGTTTGTCGGCGTTCCCAAAGACAAGGTTTTAGCTGGCATTTATCATTAGCTTTAATTGCTGTAACATTAGGCGGTATAAGCTTTTTATCATCAGTCGGTCCGAATATTGCATAAGTTTCAGTCCCTATTGCAACCGCAACATGTAAAGGTGCAGAATCAGAACAGATGAATTTTTCTGCTTTTCCTATAAGTTCTGCTAAATCTTTTAAACTTTTTGTTTTACCATAGTAATTTGTAAAAAGAGGTGATGGGATTGTGTTTTTTAAAATTGTATTAATACACTCCTCATCATCAGGACCTCCCGCAAGAATGACTTTTTTACCTTGTTCTAAGAGGGAATTAATTGTGTCAGCCCAAATTTCTGCACCAACAGTTTTAATCATACCTTTTTGCACACTCATTTTACTAACCCCAGGGTGAATAAGAATAGAATTGGGGATTTTTTCCTGAATTGGCACATTAATTTGCGGAAGTTCCGTTACATTGTTTGTAATAGGTTTGACCAAATCGTGATACATTTTTGCCGCATATTGTTTTTTGTTTAGCGGAACTGCTTTCGTCAAAAGTATTCGGCTTAATACTCCACAATCATATCCATAACGCTTTTTCGTACCGGTTAACCATAAAATTATGCTCATGAATTTGTTTCCGCCTGCAGTAATTGCAAGGTCAAAATGATGCTTTTGAGCTTCAAAAATTAATTTTAAGAGTTCTAAATACTTGTTTTTATTTTTTAAATCAACAAGGATTAAATCATCAATTACATCGGTCAAATCTTTGACACTTTTACTTCTCGGTTCAAGAGCAAGAGTAATTTTTGCGTCAGGAAATTCTTTTTTTAATGATATTAAAGCCGGCAGAAAGAGTATTTCATCACCAATTCCGCCAAAGTTCACTGCCAGTATTTTGTTAATTTTTTCCATACACTAATTATAACTCAAAAATTTGTTGTATAATAAATCTATGGTAAATAAAACTACAACAGCTTCGGTTATTGGATTAAACGCATATAAGGTTTCTGTGGAAACGGATGTACAAAATGGTCTGCCGGCTTTTTCGGTTGTCGGTTTACCGGATACAGCAGTAAACGAAGCTCGCGACAGAGTTAAGTCTGCTATTAAAAATTCCGGTTATACATTCCCGAGAACTAAAGTTATTATAAATCTTGCACCTGCTGACTTAAAAAAAGCAGGAACGAGTTTTGATTTACCCATAGCAATGGGAATTATTGTAGAAGAAGGTGTTATTGAAACTGAACGGCTAAATGATTATGCATTTGTCGGAGAACTTTCTCTTGACGGCTCTTTGCGGGGTGTTCGTGGTGTTTTACCAATAGTTTTAGGTTTAAAAGAGTTTGGAATTAAAAACATTATTGTGCCAACTGAAAATGCTCAAGAAGCAGCTTTGATTGACGGAGTTAATGTTTTTGGCGCAGATTGCTTAGGCGATGTAGTCCACCATTTTGAAGATACACCGCTTGTTGCTGTAAAAGTTGATGCCACAAACTATTTAAAAAACGTCAATGAAAATTATTTGTATGATTTTAAAGACGTAAAAGGTCAGCAAAAAGCCAAACGTGCTTTAGAAATAGCTGCTGCAGGCGGTCACAACTTGCTGATGACAGGTTCACCGGGGTCCGGTAAAACTCTTATGGCAAAATGTTTTGCATCAATTTTACCTCCGCTTGAACTTTCAGAAGCTCTTGAATTGACAAAAATATATAGCGTTTGCGGACTTTTACCGTCAGACAAACCGCTTGTAACTTCACGCCCCTTCAGAGCAGTACATCATACGGCTTCGGCAAACGGTATTATCGGTGGCGGAAGTAATCCCGTCCCCGGGGAAATAACACTTGCACACCGTGGAGTTTTATTTTTAGATGAAATGGTTGAATTTCCGAGAAATGTTCTTGAAGTTCTTCGACAACCGCTTGAAGACGGTGAAGTCGTAATTTCCAGAACCAAACATTCTGTTAAATATCCTGCAAAATTTATGTTATTAGGTGCAATGAATCCTTGTCCTTGCGGTTATCTTGGCGATAAAGAAAAACAATGCACCTGTACGGATTTTCAGATAAATCGTTATTTGGCGAAACTTTCAGGTCCATTACTTGATAGAATTGATATGCAGATAAATGTTCCCAGATTAACTTCCGATGAACTTTTAAACACAACTGAAATCGCAGAATCTTCCGCTGATATAAGAAAAAGAGTTATTAATGCAAGAAAAATTCAGGCTGAACGTTATAAAAATGATGGTATTTTAACAAATTCCGACCTAACTCCTGATTTAGTTAAAAAATATTGCAAAATAGATAAAGCCTCAGAAGAAATTTTTAAACGTGCTATTGTGCAATATCAATTGTCCGGACGCAGGTATGACAGAATTTTGAAACTTGCACGTACAATCGCTGATTTGGATAACTCGGAAATAATAGCACAAAAGCACCTTATGCAGGCGCTTCAGTACAAAATGTTTGATAAAGATGCTTTAGGCGTTTAAATCTAACTTCGTCAAATCAATTACGGGTCCGTCGATTTCAACCGGCTTAACATCGTCAGTGAATTTAGCTTCCGGAATAATCTTTTTCAAAACTCTTCCGATAAAGGTATCAGCACCGCCCAAACCGCCGTCTTTGCCAATAAATACAGCTTCAGATTTGTTTGAACTCAAATTAACAACAGCTTGATTAAAATCTATTTTATCAGCAAGCTCTTGTGGTGTTGCTTTTGATATGTAACCTTTTATAGTAAAGTATTTGTTAAGTTCTTTCGTTGCTTCATCAAATTTATTAAGAGGAATTCTTGTTGAACCAAAACTCGGGGTTGAATTTACGTTATTTATCATAAAAATCCTTTCAATTACTATACTAATTTATTAAAGTTCCTAATTATAAATTTTGCCACAAAATCATTAATTATTAAGAAAATTTACGCAGTTAAATGCAAGAACCCCGCAAATAATCCGACTAAAGCTGAAACCCCAAGATAGAACAACGGATCATGCTTTTGTTTTCGGCTGATAATAAACAAAACAACAAGTAATATCATCCCCCAGATATTTGTATTATTCACAAACATATCAATTCCGACAGCTGCCAAAAGTCCACATCCGGCAGGTTTTAAAGCATATATTGCAGCTTTAACATTTTTGTTTGTTTTGAATTGCTCAAGTAGTTTTGAAACCAAAATTACAATTATATATGACGGTAAAATTATTGATGTTGTTGCAACCAATGAACCCAAAATTCCTGATGTTGCGAATCCTGCAAATGTCGCAACATTCACTCCAACAGGCCCCGGAGTTATTGATGAAAGTGCAATCATATCAGTTAGTTGTTGAACGGTGTACCATTTTTGGACTTCCGCTATATGATATAAAAACGGTAAAGTCGCATACCCACCACCAAATGAAAACAAACCGATGTGAAAGAATTGCAAAAATAAATTCAAATAAATCATTCTTCACACTCCTCATTATTTTCAAATATCGGCGGATTTTTCTTTCTGTAAACTATTCCTGCAACAATTGCAAGAATTATAATTATCGCAGGAGATATATGAAAACACGCAGACATAATAAAAGCCACAAGAAATACACCACAAGTAAATCTGTCAACTACGCTTTTATTCCACATTTCTTTTGTTGCAAGATAAAGCAAAAGTACAACACCAATACCTACACCCCAAAAAATGCTTTGTATAAATTTTAAATGCACAAGTTGTTCAAGCATTGTTGCAAGAAGAATTATAGCCAAAAATGCAGGTGCTACAATCCCTAAAACTGCAGCAAGTGCACCGACTTGACCTTTCAATTTATATCCCGTAAAAATTGACATATTTGCTGCAATAATCCCCGGAACAGATTGTCCTAAAGCATAATATTCACAAAGTTCGTCCGAATCTATCCAACCTTTTTTGTCAACCAATTCAGATTGCAAAAGCGGTAAAATCACATATCCGCCACCCAAAAGTAAAGTCCCGACTTTAAAAAATGTTTTAAAAATTGTATAAAAAGATTTGTCCATCGCATTTATTTTACCATAAACACAATGAACAAATCTTAAGTTATTATTTTATACACACCACCTGCAATTCGAAGTAACGACGGTTACCGTCCCAACCCGTGTAGGTTTGGAAGAAGTGGCGGAGATACGCATCGTGGATGTTGATCTCCTGACCTGACCAAACAGAGAACTCGTTTGCAGAGTTCAGAGTAAAGCCTAGAGAAGATGCTTTACTTGGATCCATTGTTAGGTCGTATATAATACCATTATTAGCCTGTACTTTGTCTGTGTTGTAAACGTAGTTCGCTATTTCTGCTATCTGTGCCATTGATGCCATTTTATTTGTTCCACCACATGTCTTTACTGCACCTACCCAGTAATCATTTTCATAATAGCATTCTTTTATACCTAATGCACTTGCTTCTGCTCCTGCGGTTGTTGCTGTTGTTTCCGCAGATGTTGCATTTTTTCCTGCGCATTCTGCATATGTCATTGGAGTCGGGAAAAACGGAGTTCCAAAACATGTACTGCCACTCTTAAAAGCACAATTATCGCCAAGCTTTGCATTAATAGCTCTCATATCTTTACCACTCGTATTCGGCTTGCTAAATCCCGACGTATCATAAACAACTGCTACACAAGCTGTTCCCGTAACTTGATTTGAGAATTGGTCTTGATGACATGTATTTGTCGGATTGTACGCTATCAATCCATTTGTACCATTATTTAGTTGAAACCCTAAAACTTCCGTACCCCAATCCTCTTGACCTAAATCAGCGGCTGTTTTAACATTACTAACATCAACTTCATCAGATACAGTTC
>CAYUIW010000005.1:0-45942 GCA_964444905.1 uncultured Muribaculaceae bacterium | reverse complement strand
ACATTTTTTTTATTGCAACTCCTTATTTTGGGTAGATAGTACTTATATGAATATTTTAAATACGAATGTAGATAAATTTTTAAAAATATTTTTTACTATTGTAGGTATAGTTCTACTAATAGCTTGTTCACCTTTTATATTCTTTTTTATTTGCGTTTTTTTAGTGGATTAACTCAAATTCCAGCTTGCATTTTAGCATTATCTCTATACTGTTGCATTTGCACTTGATTTTGTGCTTGTTGCATCATTTAATTTTGCTGTTGTTGAAACACAAAAAAACAAACCTACTCCAACCCAATTACCATATGCATATTATATGTTTAATCGATGATATCACAATACGTATTGCAATATTTAACGATTTAATTTTGATGCTTTTTTTATTTTTATCGCTCGTTTTCTAATAGGCTGTAATTTTAATAATTGTTTCATTGCTGTTGTAAATGTTTTGCAGTAAACAGCCACGCTTGTTGTTAAAATAGCAATATTATGAGGTTCAAAATGTTCAAGACAAGTCAAAGTTTCACCTACAGCGACAATTCCTGACACTAATGCGGCATCCATATTCCTGTCATATTTGGCTCTAACAGTATTCTTTGCAAAATATTGATGAACATTTTTTTGTAATTTGGGACCAATTTTTAACATAATTTTACTCCTGTGTTTATAGAAAACGTCAATATAATTTTTTTTGCTATTAAAAAAGCAAGAATTATAGTTCTTGCTTTTTTATCTTATCCTAATACTAAATTATCTACTTAATTAATTTTGCAATTGTATTGGTAATATCATCTCCGCCATATAATACTACACCCTTTGCCAGAACAACATCATAACCTTTTTCTTTGGCTGTATTTGCAATAACAGCAGAAATATCTTTGTCGATAGATTGTAATTTAGTAGAATAATCTTTCTGTATTGCTTGTTGTTTCTTAGCTAGTTCAGAATCATATTTTTTTATAAGTTTTTCTTTGCCTTCTTGTGTCTTTTGTTTGTCAACATCAGCCTTTGCGGTTACCAACCACTTTTGTAATTCTTCATTCTTTAAATTTTGTTCTTTCTTAAGTGCCATAACTTGAGAAGAACTGCTGATTACTTTATTTACATCTACTACAGCAATTTTGGATGGAAGAACGTGTGACATGACAAGTGAATTAAATCCGATGCCAACAACAAATGCACCTGCAATTAATAATGTGTTTATCTTTTTCATATTATACTCCTTACTATATAAAATTATACACCCTTAATAAATATTGTAAATAGTAAAAAAGGGCTTATTCAGCCCTTTTTATTACTGAAATTTAAAACTTCGGTGAAACATCGCAATTGCTCAATTGCAACTGTGCTTTTGGACGTTCCGGAGTTTTATTACTTACTGAACCGTTTCCGCCTTTACCAAGAGTATATCTGAAACCTGTTTGTAAGCCGACACCGTTTCTTCCACCGCTTGTGAAGTAAGTTTGGAAGAAACCTACGCATCTTTCACCCCAAGTTTTACGAACACCTAAACCATATCTTACATAAGGTTTAACACTCAAATCAGGAAGTGATACATTGTTTGCGTGGAAGTTTGTTTTATCCATGATGTTCCAAACAACACTTACGCCTGCATATGGTTGCCAACCGTTTTTCAAGTTGCCGATGAATTTAATTCCCGGTTCTACTTGAATAGCGTTCAATGGGTCTGAACTTATACGAGCACCTGCGGCATTTGTATAATCAAATGTGTTAACAAATGAGTATGATAATTGTAAGCTTGGTTGGATGATGAATTTGCCATCAGCAAGTTCAAAATTGTAACCTGTTTTGCTTGCGATACCTGCCATAAGCATTGCAAAATTATCAGTACCGTAATAAGTACTTGCTTCGCCCGCATTAGCTCCGGCGTTTATTGTTAAACCTGTAAAGAAGTTGCCTTTATAAGCCATACCAACAACACCAAGTGTTCCGCCATTTTGGTAAATTCCGATACCGTCATATGCTTGGTGAGAACCATTGTAACCTGCATAGAAACTAAGCATACCGTCCCAACCGTTTCCTAAATCATACATTTCGGAATCTACACCAAAGAATGAACCGTAAGCTACGTTAGAAACTCTCGGACCACCTTTGAGCGGTACATTTTCAAATGTTGCGTAAGGTCTTACCCAAGCAGCTCTATCATCGTATTGATTACCGGTCGGGTCAAATATCAAGTTACCATCAGCTGCTGCATATTTATTTCTGAGTTTTAATGCTTCACGTTGTTTTTTAGTCATTAACATGTACATATCCATGTTTCTGAATGCTTGGTCATAAGAATTTAATTGTGTCAAATATCCGCCAAGTTGCGCAGCTATCGGACTTGCCATTACAGACGGGTTAAAATCTTTATAACCGTTACCTGTCGGTGCCATAGTCAACAACCCTGTTTCAGAAACAGAACCGGATAAGTATCTGATAGGTGTCAAGACTGTTTGAGTTTCACTTTGCAATGCTGAAGAAATTGTTACACTATTCGGGTCAATACCAAGTGCTTCTACCAAGTTAACTGAAACGTTATTAGATGTTGTATTAGCAATAGGATTAACATCTGTAATAGTTACGTTACCTTGAACATTGGCATTGCTAAAATTATCAGCTTTATTGTTTCCTAAGTCAACATCAACAACAAGATTAACATTGTCTTGTAATGTTATATTATTATCAAAAGATGAAATCTGGTTATTTGCAGTATTCAAAGTAGAACCGCTTGCCATGTTCAATGTTGAATTATTCAACGCACTGCCTTGAGCTAGGTGGAATGTACCGTTTTGAACATCAATTGTCGCATTTTGAATAGCAGAATTGATAACCAATGAACCGGTACCGCCATTTGAGTTAACATTCATATTGTAAGTGTTACCGGAAATACCGCTTGCCACAGTAATTGATTTACCATCAGCAGCATTCATATTCAGATTAGTTCCGGCAGTATTCATATAAATGTCACCACCGTTAGCCGCAGTGTTACCGGACATTACGATGTTTGAATTTTCCGCATTAACAGTTAAGTTTTGATTAGCCCAAACAGCACCACCATTGGAACCGGCAGAGTTGTTTGTAAAACTTGAATCTGCTATTGTTGCATCTATGTATGTTGCAATTGCACCACCTTGAATAGATGCCGTATTACCTTCAAATGTTGAATTTTTAACATCAATAAGTCCTTCAGAAGTATGTGCGATAGCACCACCGATTTGAGCACTGTTTCCTTTGAAGTTGGAATTATCAATTGTCATATTGGCAGAACCGCCATTTTTATCAGCTGTTTTTTCGGTATAGATAGCACCACCGCTGCTACCTGCTGTATTATTGATGAAATTATTGGATGAAATATTTACAGAACCGTTATTTGATGCACTGTTATAGAAACTGTTGTAAATAGCACCACCATTTGTTCTTGCTGTATTATTTTCGAAAGTTGAGCCGGTAACATCTAGAGTTGCGCCACTGTTGTTATTTACACCGTTACCGATACGAGTTGCAATCGCACCACCAACAGTTTTTGAATCATTTCCTTTAAATACTGAATTTTGAATATTTGTTTTAGATTCAGAACCTAAGTATAAAGCTCCGCCACCTTCATCATCAGATAAAGTTGCTTTGTTTGAAATAAAACTACTGTTTGTAATTGTCATACCACTGTTAGTATTTTTACCTGCAAAGTTTCCAATTGCACCGCCGGCTCCTGCTTCGTTATTAGTGAAAGTAGAATCATTAATATTCATCATACCGCCACTTACACCGTGAGCAATTGCGCCATACCAATCAGCGCTGTTATTGGTGAATGTCGATGATTTAACATCTACATTTGCACCTAAAGTCGAACGAATCGCACCGCCTTGATATGCGGTGTTATTATTGAATGCAACATTATCTATGGTTGTGTTGCTTGTGTTATCAATAAATAATGCACCACCATCTTTAGATGCTTTATTGTTTTCAAATGTTAAATTTTTCAATTGCATTGCACCGTTTGAGCTATGTGCAATAGCACCGCCATTTTTAGCGTTATTACCGCTAAAGCTTGAATTATCAACTAAAATAGCAGCGGAAAAACCGTTTTTATCTGCAGTTTTTTCTGTATAAATAGCTCCACCGCTTTCACCGGCTGTATTGTTTATAAACTTATTAGAAGAAAAGTTTACAGAACCGCTATTTGATGCACTGTTATAGAAACTGTTATAAATAGCACCACCATTGGTTCCAGCTGTATTATTTTCGAAAGTTGAGCCGGTAACATCTAAAGTTGCGCCGCTGTTGTTATTTACACCGTTACCGATACGAGTTGCAATCGCACCTCCTGCTGCTGCAGAAGTATTATCTTTGAAAATGGTATTTTGAATATTTGTTTTAGATTCAGAACCTAAGTATAAAGCTCCGCCACCTTCATCATCAGATAAAGTTGCTTTGTTTGAAATAAAACTACTGTTTGTAATTGTCATACCACTGTTAGTATTTTTACCTGCAAAGTTTCCAATTGCACCGCCGGCTCCTGCTTCGTTATTAGTGAAAGTAGAATCATTAATATTCATCATACCGCCACTTACACCGTGAGCAATTGCGCCATACCAATCAGCGCTGTTATTGGTGAATGTCGATGATTTAACATCTACATTTGCACCTAAAGTCGAACGAATCGCACCACCTTGACCAATATCATTACCGATTGCCTGATTATTTTTGAAAATTGAATTGTTAATAACACTGGAAATAGCTGTATTATTATATATTGCACCACCACCATCACCATTAAACGTATAACCGTCATAAGTTTTGTTAATAACCTCTGTTACATTAACATCATGAGTTGCGGCAATACCGGATGCATTTAATGAAACCGCCGTACACAACAACAATGCTGCTAGTAATTTTCTCTTTTTCATCATTCAATTTACTCCTATTTGAGTATTAAACATACTCTTCCATCATTATGCAAATAATACTAACATAGATTAAATTTAATATCAAGTATCTGATACTTTTGTTACAAAATATTCTCATAAAATACTGTTAAATTTTAGTTGATGTCTTCTTAAAATAAAGAAGAAGGTATCATATGAGTAACAATAATGCTTTTGGCAAGAAATTACAACAAATAAGAAAATCAAAGGGTTTGACGCAAGAAAAATTAGCAGAACTCGCCGGAGTTCATGAAAAACATATATCCAAGCTTGAATTAGGCATATATAAGCCGAGTTTTTCAACCTTAAATAAAGTTTTGACAGCTTTAGATTTAAAAATGGATGATACAGGATTAAATCTCGAAAAAGTATCAGTAAACGACAACCCATTTTATACAAAATCAGTACAAATATTGAATAATGCTACAGAAGCCGAATTAGAATTTTATTACGGACTTTTAAAGCAAGGACAAAAAGCTGCTGATATTTTTGGTAAAAATTAATAATTATAAATATTAAGACTAAAAACAGTTTTAATTTAAGCGGATTTTATTTTTAATTTTTTGTGTTTTAATATAATCAGGAGTAATTTTTATGAAAATTTTAAAACTGGCAGGAATACTTATTAGCCTAATTATATTAATAATTCTTTGTGTATTACTTTTGAACTTTAACAAAGCAAATTATGAAGAAATGAATACACCGGTACATATTGTTCCTACTATGGAAAAGAAAATTCCGGAACCTACAACACCTGTGAAACCTATAGTAAAACCGGTTACACGTGATGAAAACGATGTTCCGAAATCTGATTACAAGGTTCCTGAAATAGGTTAAAAAAGCCTCAAAAGAGGCTTTTTTAAATTCTACTGATACCAATAGCCAGTAACGAAAGTAATATTGAACCGATTAAGGCGCTTAAGAAACCGTCAACCACAAACCCCGGAGTAATATAACCTGCAAGCATTAACAATAATGCGTTAATAACAAGGCTAAACAATCCGAGAGTTAACAAATTAATCGGTAAAGTAATTATTTGTAACAAAGGTTTGATAAAAGTATTAATAAGAGCAATAATCACAACAACAAACATTGCGTTTAAGAAACTCGAAACTTCTATTCCCGGAACAACCCAAGAAACAAAAATAATCGCCAAAGCATAACATAACCACCTGATAAATAAAGTCATAACATCTCCTTTTTATAAAATTATTGTATCGGTTTAGTTAAATTTTATAATCCCACAAATAGGTAATACTGTGTGATTACTCTGCTCGTTTTATTTGGATTTTTCCATCTTGTTGAATTAATTCCATTTCTGTAGCTGACGGAACTTCTTTGGGCTGTCCGAGCATTATTTTTGCAGGTTGCTTAAGATTTTTGATTTCATACTCTTGTTTTATCTGATTTGCATCATCAAATCTTTGTTCTACAGCGTAATCATCAGCATCTTTAAATTTTTTAAAATCATTATATTCCATTTTTTGGAAATTTTGCTGTTGGATTACTCTAAACGGCATACTGCCTGTAGTCACATCCACATTCGGATAAGCATGTGCCATTTGCGCACATGCAACAACTAAAACTGAAAACATTAAAACTTTTTTCATTTAAACCTCACTTATTTTATCTTGAATACTACATTTGCAACTGCAGTAACTTTTTTGTCAATTGTTGAAGTATCATTTATTCCCATATCTGAAACATTTGTAGAATCAACTTGGGTTATCTGAAATACTCCCATCTTGACAGATTGGATTTTGCCGACACGGTTGTGAGTCGCTTTTAACATAGCTGCGGCACGCTGTTTAGCATCATCTGTTGCCGCTTCTAATAATTTAACTTTTAAATCCGATAATTTTGAGTAAAAATATGCAGTTTGATAAACATTGATATCTATACCTTGGTCTAAAAGTCCTTGAATATCCGTTGAAATTTCTTTTAATAATTCAACATCGTTTGAAGCAACTTCTATCGGTTGTGAAAGGCTGTAATAGTCAACAATATTTGTTGTACGTCCTGTTATTTCATTATATTTATATGAATAATATCCGTTATATGTTTTTACATCAATATCAGATTCTGCAATATTTTTATCTGTTAAATATTTTTTTACAATTGGAAGTTGAGTTTTTAATGTTTGATATGCGGCACTTTTAGATGCTGCACGAACATTTATTTCAAAAGAAAGACGACCTGAATCAGATTTTACAATTTCATAAGCCGAACCGGTTACGGAAATACCTTCTCTTGATAAAGAATTTGTTGCATATTTTGTTGCAAAAAATACACCTAAAGCCAGAATGATTGCTAACAATACCAGTTGGAATTTTTCCAATTTTTCAAACATAATTTATACTCCTTTTTGCGAATATAATAACACAAATTTAAAAAATTAAAACGGCTAATAATGCAAAAATAATTAACGGAATATTGTAATGTAAAAAAGTAGGAACACACGTATCCCAAATATGATTATGTTGCCCGTCAGCGTTTAGTCCTGCTGTTGGTCCAAGTGTTGTATCAGATGCCGGAGAGCCCGCATCACCCAATGCTGCTGCCGCTGCAATTAAAATAACTGATGCCGGTAAACTAAAACCTAAATGTAAGCACATAGGAACATACAAAACTGCAAGAATAGGGATTGTACCAAAAGAGCTACCAATACCCATTGTTATAAACAATCCGACAAAAAGCATTAAAAATGCGGCTAAAAATTTATTATATTCCATTAATGGTGCTATTGCGTTTATCAAAGCATCAACTCCGCCGGTAGTTTTTAAAACCATTGCAAATCCGGCAGCAACAAGCATTACAAATGCAACATAACCCATCATACCAATGCCTTCATTTATAAGTTTGTCCATTTTATCGTGGTCAACAGCTTTTGTCCCGAAAATTATACCTAAACCGACAAGAGCACCTAACGGTAAAGAATTTGTCCATAATTGAACAACAAGTGTCATAAATGCCGCAAATAGAGTTATATAATGATTTTTGTTTAACTTCAGACATTCTACATCTTCTGAGTTACAGACAGAAATATCTTCATATTCTCGATTTTTTCTGTAAGAAACTAAAATGGCAATCAATAATCCTACAGTCATTGCAACACCTAAAAACCAAGTATAATGCCAAATATCGCTTTTTGCGACTTCAAGCCCGTTTTGTGTCATGTTATCGGCAATAAGTCCCTGAAATATTAACCCAAACCCTGCAGGAATTACAATATACGGGGTTTTTAAACCATAAGCTAAAGCACATGCGATTGCACGTCTGTCAATTTTAAGTTTATTCATAACATGCAATAATGGAGGAATTATAATAGGAATAAAAGCAATATGCACAGGAATAAGATTTTGTGACAAAATAGCAATTCCCGTTAAAATTGCTATTAAAAGAAATTTGTTAGATTTTATTAGCAACCCGATTTTTTTTGCTAAAAGCGGAGCTAGTCCCGTGTGTGTCATAGAAGCAGCAAATGCTCCAAGCAAAATATAACTTAGTGCGGTTTCGGAATTTCCGCCCATACCGGAAATAAATGTATGCATAATTTCAGGTACCGGAATATGCCCGACAACTCCGGCAACAATAGCTGAAATCATCAGTGCTAAAAGTACATTGATTTTACAAAGGCATAATGCGCAAAGTAAAATTACTGAAATTACAATTGGGTTAAACAAAATTTCCATAAATTCAGTTTAACATAAAAAATTAATTATTTTTTCGGAACTATTTCAACAGCTTCTGATTTAGCATGTTTCACTGCGTCAACAATACTTATCACTTTTGTAGCGGCAGCTAAAATCCCTGATGCAACAAGAGCCGGGAAACAATTTTTCTTTTGCGCATATCGACGACCTGCAAATGCTAAAGTTGATACACTAAAAAATCCGACACCTTTCCATATATCACCGTTAATGAATTGACCTAAACCGGACATTGCAAAGGATGCGATACCGACACCCCACTTCTTGCCTTTGGAAGCATCGACATTATATCTTTTTTCAATATAATCCGGATATTTGGTTTCCGAAACCAATTCTCTGCCTTTAAATTGAGGACAGGATTTTCCTGCACAATTAATCGAGACACTGTTCACTTTCATACATTATCCTTTCAAATTATTACCTACATGATTATTAAACAAGAAAGATGTTTTTTTTTGCTTTGCTACACGCACACTTCGACGACCATACAGGCATTATAACAGGGTTTCAGCCCTTTTAAATTCATTTTTACATTTCGTTACAATTGCTTTTAGAAGTGATGAACAAGTCAGTAGGTGAACAAGTTCTATAATTTAAGTTTAGATTATAATAATAATCCGACAGGAATGTTATCTTTGTGCTATAATCAAGTTATGGAAATTATTAAAAAATTAAAATTAAAAGATTTTGAAATCGGCGGAAATACGCTTACAGTTCTTGCCGGACCTTGTGTTGCTGAAAGCATGGAAATTTTAGATGAAACAGCAAAAGGATTAAAAGAGATTACACAAAAATTAGGCATAAATTTTGTGTTTAAATCGTCTTTTGATAAAGCAAATCGTTCCTCAATTAATTCATACAGAGGACCAGGACTTAAAAAAGGGCTTGAAATGCTTGCTGAAATTAAGTCAAAATATGATGTACCTATTGTTACGGACATACACACACCGGATCAGGCTGAACCGGTAGCTGAAGTTGCGGACATACTTCAAATCCCTGCATTCTTGTGTAGGCAAACTGATTTACTCGTCGCTGCAGCCAAAACAGGTAAAATTGTTAACATAAAAAAAGGACAATTTTTAGCTCCCGAACAAATGGGATCATTAGTTAAAAAAGTTGAAGATTCAGGAAATAACAATATCATGTTAACTGATAGAGGTGTGAGTTTCGGTTATAACAATTTGGTTGTGGATTTCAGAGCAATTCCGATTATGCAAGAGTTCGGTTATCCTGTTGTTTTCGATGCAACTCACAGTGTACAACTTCCGGGTGCAAATGGAACTTGTTCCGGCGGTGACAGAAGATTTGTTCCGCCTCTCGCAAAAGCAGCTATGGCAGCAGGTGCGAATGTCTTGTTCTTCGAAGTTCATCCAAATCCTGACAAAGGGCTTTGCGACGGACCTAACATGATTGCGCTTAAAGATGCGGAAGCTCTTTTCAGTCACTGTAAAGATATTTTTGAGATTGTAAGAAAATGATAATAAAAACATTTATATCAGGTCCTATCGATGCAAATAACTACTTGTTAATTGACGGAAACGAAGCCGTTTTAATAGATTGTTCCGGCGTTAAGCAAGAAATTTTAAATGAACTTGAAGGTAAAACTTTAAAATATATTTTACTAACTCATGGGCATTTTGACCATGTTTTAGGCGTAAACGGAATGAGAGAAAAAACAGGAGCAAAAGTTCTTGTAAATAAAAATGATGTAGAACGAATGGAAGAATCAGCTCACATTATGCAAACTTTTGGAGTTCCAAATGTTGATACTCCGCAAGCTGATGAATTTGTAAACGATGGAGATGAATTATTTTTCGGTAATACTAAAATAAAAGTAATTGCAACTCCGGGACATACTCAAGGTTGTGTCTGTTACATGATTGACGGGAAATTATTTTCGGGTGATACTTTATTTAGAAATAGTGTCGGAAGATGTGATTTGCCGGGTGGCGATTTTTCAAAACTTAAAAACAGTGTGCAAGATATCTTGTTTAAACTGGATGAAAATACAACCGTATATCCCGGACACGGACCCGAAACAAGTATCGGTTATGAAAAACAATATAACGAAATAATATAAGAGGAAAACAATGAAAGCTCAGTTAGAAAATATTTACAATAGTGCTGTTCAAGATTTGGACAAAGCAGTTTCAACTAAAGATATTGATGAAATCAGGTTTAAGTATTTAAGCCGCAAAGGTGAATTTAATGAAATCAAAAAAGGTTTAAAAGACCTATCAGATGAAGATAAAAGAACTGTTGGTGCGTTAGCAAATGAAATTACTCAGAAACTTGAAAAAGCACTAAAAGGTAAATTTGATGAGTTTTATAAGAAAGAATTAAACGAAAAATTGGAAAAAGAACGTATTGATGTAACTCTTCCCGGAAAATATATTCCTATGGGGCATGTTCATCCGTTAACATCTACAACAAATGAAATTTCATCAATTTTCCAAAGCTTAGGCTTTTCAATTGTGCCGAGTGAACATTCACCTGAAGTTGAAACCGAATACTACAATTTTGATATGTTAAATGTTCCTAAAGACCATCCAGCTCGTGACATGCAGGACACCTTCTATACTGAAATCGCAAAAAATATAGTATTGCGAAGTCAAACATCAGGTGCTCAAATTCACGTTATGGAAAATCAAAAACCTCCAATCAGAGTTATTTCTCCGGGACGAGTTTATCGAAATGAAAACATAAATGCCCGTAAAAACAACTTCTTCCATCAAATTGAAGGTCTATATGTTGACAAAGACATCACTTTTGGAGATTTAAAAGGTGTTTTAAACGAATTTATCAGAATATATTTTGGTGCTAGTCGCCCAACCAGATTTAGAAACAGCTTTTTCCCGTTTACCGAACCTTCAGCAGAAGTTGATGTTCAATGTATTATGTGTGAAGGAAAAGGTTGCAGAACTTGCTCAGGTACAGGTTGGCTGGAAGTTTTGGGTTGCGGAATGGTTGACCCGAATGTTTTACGTGGTGTCGGAATTGACCCTGATGTTTATACAGGGTTTGCTTTCGGAATGGGAGTTGAAAGACTTGCTATGCTAAAATATGCAATAGATGACATTCGACTATTCTTTAACAACGACGTAAGATTCTTAGAACAATTTAAATAATAAACTTTATAAAAAAATCCCCCTAAAATTATTTAGGGGGATTTTTTTATTCAATTCCTAACATAGCTTTGGTTTTAACCCGTCCGCAAGATTTATCTTCATCACAAAAACCCAGACGTTCGCATTTTGGAACAAGGTAAGGTTTTAGCCACGGTTCTTCTGCAACAAGAGCTTCACACATTAATTTCACCATTGTTCTGATTTCATATTGAGCTCGAGTACAAAGACGTAAATTAGCAAGATGAATCATTTCTCTTAAATTTAAACTTGCAACAAGTGAACTCGCTGCTGCATTTGGAAGAACAAATCGAGCATCTTCCGCCGGAATACCTGCCTCAACAAATTCCTGATATTGTTCTGAAATTTTATTCATAAATGTGACAAATTTTTCTTTTAATTTTTCATCACGTTCAATCGTTGGCGGGATTATATAATCAAATTGACCTTTTTCTTTTACATATCTTTGAGATTTTTGAGAAAAGGACATATGTCTGTGTCTTACGAGTTGATGAGTACAAGCTCTTGATACATTTGAAATAGCGAAACTCACTTGGATATGCTCAATCGTCGAATAATGACCGGATGAAATAACTCTTTCAATTAATTTAAGCATTTTTTCTTCATCATCTGTACTGTTGTATATATTAATCGGATAATCAGCACTGTAACAAGTTCTGCATGCTGTATATACAGTTTTTAACATGTTTTCAGGTTTTGATATTAAATTAACAACCGGTTTGTTATTTCCTTCCATAATCTTCTCCTATAAAATTGCAGCCGTCTTATAAATAAGGGGCTGCAATATAATTCTTAAATACAATTTGCGGTTACGCTTTTTTACCGTAACGTTTGTTAAATCTTTCAACTCTACCTTCAGAGTCAAGAATTTTTTGTTGTCCTGTGTAGAACGGGTGACATTTATTGCAAATTTCAACAGTGATATTGTCAGATACTGAACCTGTTTCAATTTCGTTGCCACATACACATTTGATTGTTGTTTTCTTATAATCCGGATGAATACCGTTTTTCATTTTTTACCTCTTTCTTTCAAGATTCCAAACTTGAATATTTCGACTAAAAATATTTTATCGCACTAAATACAAAAAGGCAAGTGTTTTGTTAAATTATATAAAATTCATGCATTTGCATGAGAATTTTCATGTCGCACAGTATAAAAGGTTGATGTAATTTTAATATGAATTTGAAATAATAAGTAAGTAACCCGTTAAATAGGAAAATTAAATGAATCTGCACGAAGAATGTTTGTTAAAATATTTAAAAAAGCCGGATGAGCTTTCATATTCTACTGAAATATTAAAACTTAATAATTATATATTGGAAAAACAATTTATTATGAAAAATTTTGTTGCCAAATCTTTAAATATCAGCTAAAATAAATTTATAAGATTTGGGAACTTTAGCATGTTAAAAAAAATATTATATACAATTTGGATAGCTGTATTTTTAATATTAGTACTATATACGGCAAAGAATGCAAATTTTAATTCTTTTGTTGATGCAATGGAAAACAAAACATTTGATTTGCGCCAAAATATGATTATAAAATCCGGTTATAAAAAACCTAATAATGATATTGTAATTGTAGCTATTGATGATGCAAGTTACGAATATATACTCGAAAAATATGGTGAGTGGCCATTACCGAGAGATATGTATGCAAAAATTATTGAATACCTTGAAGCGCAGCATCCTCAAAGTATAGCATTTGATTTAATGTTTGTGAAATCAATTAGAAGTAATGCCGGAGCTGATAACGCATTAGCTGAAACATTTAAAAAATACGACAATATTTACACTGCTATGAATATGGATAATCAGTCTGTGGAACTTCGTATTCCGCCCGAACTTCCTAATAGATTAACAACGAATGTTAATAACTATTCAAAAAATATTGATTTTGATTCATTATCTTTTCAAAATTGTCGTTCCATACTTCCCGAAATAATTAACGCAACAAATAATATTGGAACGATTAATGTTTCAAGAGCAGATGACGGTATTTTACGTAAGATGCCGATATTTATAAAATATCAGGGTGATTTTTATCCGCAACTTGCATTTAAATTGGGTATGGGGATTATTAAGGCTAATGAAGGCTATAATCCTCAAGAGTTTACTATTGACCGTAACTCTAACCTCATATTGAACAATAGAAAAATATTTATTGATAGCGATGGCAGTGCAATATTAAATTGGTACGGTGGAACCGGTACTTATCGCCAAATTCCTATTTACAAGCTGATTAAAGCAGTGGAAAACGGAACTTCTGCCGGCTTTAATTTCAAAAATAAAATCATCTATTTTGGTACAACAGCATCCAGTTTATTTGACATAAAAACTGTTCCCGTTGCCAAGGTTTATCCGGGTGTTGAAGTTCAGGCTACATATGTAAATAATTTGCTTGATAATAATTTCATCAGAAGAGCCGATAATGCTATAACTGTTTTTGCAGGAGTTATACTTGCTATTTTAACAGGCTTGCTTGTTTTAAAAGTAAGTTCCGTTGCGATTGTTTCATTGTCATTTATTTCAATGTATTCACTATACATTATGATGGCATATTTCGGAATGAAATATCACAATTTGTGGATAGGTATTGTTTACCCGCTTTTGTTGGGAATACTTGTGTTTATTACTACGTTCATTATTAAGTACATAATAAAATCACGAGATTTTGAACAACAATATTTATTGGCAACAACTGACGGATTAACAGAACTTTATAATCACAGATATTTTCAAGACCAGATGAAAATTGTGTTAGAACATGCCAAACGTTACGAAACAAACTTTTCTCTAATTATAATTGATATTGATTATTTTAAAAAATTTAATGATACATTTGGCCATCAATCAGGAGATGCCGTTTTGAAACAGGTTGCACAAATGCTTGTAAGAAATGTCCGTGCAACCGATATAGTTTGCAGATACGGCGGAGAAGAAATGAGTATAATTATGCCAAATACATCTAAAACTGATGCTTTAACTGTTGCTCAAAAAATTTGTACCAGAGTTTCAGAAAAAAGATTTAAACTAAGTAATACTCAGGACGGAAATGTTACAATAAGTCTTGGAGTTGCAACTTTCCCTCAAGACGGGAATACACCATCAGATATAATTGATGCTGCTGACAGACAATTATATATTTCAAAAAATAATGGAAGAAATCAGGTAAACTAAGGAGATAAACATGAAATTTAAAATTTTAGCATTATTTATTGCTACATTATTGGCAACACAAATAACTTTGGCAGGACCTTTTAATGCGAATGCAAAAACGAAAAGAATTCCGGCAGGTACTAAATTAAGCGTAAAACTTCTTTCTCCACTATCCACACAAAACAGTGAAGGTGCAGAATTTACGGCGATGCTTATTACTGACCAAACCGCTGATAATGATGTAATTTTACCAATGGGTTCTGTAGTTCGTGGAAACATAAATAAAATAGTTCCCGCAAAGAGAATGTCTAAAGGTGCAATTTTGTATATGGATTTTGACCATGTAGTTACACCAAACGGGCGTCAACTACCGCTAACTTTAAATATTGTAGGAAGAACTGATTTAACTTATGATGGTGGGATTACTACAACAAAAGGTTATGCAGATGCGTTTAAACAAACTTGTAAAAAATCTGCTGCTATTACAAAAGATTCAATTGATTGGGGTATTGATGCCGGTGATGATTATTGGAATGGCTACATGAAATACCTTACTGTACCTGTTGGTGCAATTGGTGGTGCTTTTGGTACAGCAGGATATTTTGTTTATGACAGTATTGCAGATATGATAAGAAAAGGTAAGGATGTTTATCTGAATAAAGGCGATGTAATCAACGTTATTCTTGTTGATCCGATTGATGTTCCGGTAATTTAATTATGTCAAAAATTGATAAAATAGAAGAATTGCAAAATATATTAAAAGCAGATACCTCCAATTTTCCTGTTCGCAGGCAATTGGCGGTACTTCTTCTTGACACAGGATATGCAGAAGAAGCTTTACAACATTTTCTTTATTTATCTCAAATTTTTCAACAAGACGGCGGGATTTTTTACAATCTCGGAATTGTTTATGAAAAACTTAAAAATTTGGACAAGGCAGAAGAAGCTTACTTGAAGGCAATCGAATATTCTCCGGATGAAACAGATGCTCTATATAATCTGGGTTTGGTTTATACGGATAAAAAAGAATATAATAAAGCAATTGATTGTTTTAACAGAGTTTTGGAAGCTGACGGTGATGATTCAAATTGCTATTTTAATATCGGAATTGCCAACTTTAAAAAAGGTGATTTGATTGAAGCTATGGATAATTTCGTAAAAACAGTTAACTTGAATGATAATGATATTTATGCACATTTTTATATCGGAAATATATTTAAAGAATTTGAAGATAATGAGTCAGCTGCAGCTGAATTTAAAAAGGTTCTTGAAATTTCTCCTGATTATAGTTGGGCATATTATAACCTCGGTGTAATTGATTACGAAGAAGGCAACATGGAAGGCGCAATCGATAATCTTGAAAAAACACTTGATTTAAACCCAAAAGATATTGAAGCTTATAAGATATATGCAAAAATATTAGCTAAAAATGGTGAATTTGACAGTGCTAATGACCTTATCAAAACTGCACTGAAAAATTGTGGAGCAAATGGAGATTTATTTTATATTTATGCGCAAATAAAGAAATTTATGAAAGATATTGAAAATTATGTAAATTATTTGCAAAAAGCACTTGAAAATAACGATACTCTTTCTATTGCACCTAAAAAAGTAAAAGCAGAAATTGATAAAATTTCAGCGAAATAATTTTTTATGGTAAGATTGTTTTAGCGAAATATAAGTAAAAGGAAAATTGTATGAAAATGTCAAAATTATTTGTGCAAACAATGAGAGAATTCCCGTCAGATGCGGAAGTTATTTCTCATAAATTACTTGCACGTGCAGGTTACATTAAAAAACTTATGCCTGGGGTATATACGTTTCAACCTTTAATGTGGAAAGTTTTGAAAAAGGTTGAAAATATTATTCGTCAAGAAATGGATGCGGCAGGAGCTCAAGAACTTTTAATGCCGTTTGTACAACCGAAAGAACTTTGGGAAGAATCCGGTAGGTGGGAAGCATACGGCAAAGAGTTAATGCGCCTCAAAGACAGACACGACAGAATTATGTGCCTTGGACCAACTCACGAAGAAATTATAACTTCTGTTGCACGTGATGGTTTAAAATCATATAAACAATTACCTGTTAATTTATATCAAATTCAGTCAAAATTTAGAGATGAAGTAAGACCTCGTTACGGTTTACTCCGAGGTCGTGAATTTATTATGAAAGATGCTTACAGCTTTGACCTTGATGAAGCAGGACTTGATAAAGAATATCAAAACATGGCAAAAGCTTATAAAAGAATTTTTGACCGTTGCGGACTTGATACAAAAATGGTTCAATCCGATTCCGGAGCTATTGGTGGTTCCGTATCTCATGAATTTATGGTAATCACTGACACTGATGCCGGTGAAAATGATGTTTTCTATTGCAATTCTTGTGATTATTCCGCAAATTCAAATCATGCGGTTTCAAAACTTCAAGATGCTGTTGTTGACGGAAAAGAATACTTTGACAATAAACAAATTTTAGATACTCCAAATACTCATTCAATAGACGACTTAAGTACTTTCTTGAAAATTCCGTCAACATTAATTTTAAAAACACTTGTTTATATTATTGATAAAAAACCTGTGTTAGCTTTGATTAGAGCAGATAAAACAGTTGAAGAAACAAAACTTATGAACGCTGTAGGCGGTTTGGACATAAGAATTGCATCAGGTGCAGAAATTGCGGAACTTATGGCAGAGAAAGGCTTTGATGCTGTTCCGGGATTTATTGGTCCTATGCAAGATATTACAATAATTGCAGATAAAACCGTTCGTGATATGAAAAACTTTGTTGTGGGTATCAATCAAACCGATAAGCATCTTGTAGGTGCAAATCTTGAAGATTTAGGTATTTCGGATATTAAATTTGCAGATATTCGTTTAGTGGAAGCCGGTGAATTATGTCCTGATTGCGGAAAACCTCTTTTCGTAACTAAAGGTATTGAAGTCGGAAATATTTTTAAACTTGGAACAAAATATTCAAAACCGATGAATGCTGTTTACATTGACGCTGACGGAAAAACTCATCCTTATGTAATGGGATGTTACGGAATTGGTGTTACAAGAACAGCTGCCGCTGCTGTAGAAGCTCATTATGATGATTTTGGAATTAAATGGCCGATTGCAATTGCACCTTATCATGTTGTAATTGTTCCAGTTAATACAAATGATGAAACTCAAATGCCTGTTGCTCAAAAAATCTATGATGAACTTATTGAGGCGGGTGTTGAAGTTGTTTTGGATGACCGTGATGAACGTCCCGGTGTCAAATTCAAAGATGCTGATTTGATTGGGTTCCCTTATAGAATTACGGTTGGTAAAACTATTTCGGAAGGGTTGGTCGAGTACAAATCTCGTGAAACCGGCGAAATTACAAAGGTAACTCAGGAAAAAGCAGTAGAAGACTTGATTTCAATAGTTAAAAATATTAAATAAAAAAACGGCTTTAAGCCGTTTTTTTAAATGCAAAATGTTTAAATAAAACATATGTGACTATTGAAACCAGAAAAATTGAAATAAATTGCGCAATATAAGCATTCATAAATTTCACTAGTATTTCCAAAATTAATACATTAATCAAATAGCTGACAATCCATGTTGAACAGCATTTTAAGTACTCTTGAGCATAATTACCTCTGGTACAAAATACAAAAAACTTTTGATTGAGATATGAAAATACGGATGAAATTCCCCATTGTAGAGCGACACATAATTGATAATGTATTTCACCTAAAAATAATAATGCTATTGCATAAATTACGTATGAAATTCCGGCATTAATACATCCGATTATAATAAAGCGTATTTTATCATCTATTGAACACCATTTTTTGTATAATTTCATTAGTATGCCTTATTTACTAAAATTTTGTGTGTTTGTACTTCTAAGGTATCATCGAGTTTTTTTAACTCGATTTTTTCACCATATCGTTTTTCTAAAGCTAATTCAATTAAATAATCTGCAAAATGTACATTTTTGGGTAGAAATGAACCGTGAAGATATGTTCCAAAAACATTCTTATAGTGTGCACCTTCTGTTTTATCTTTTCCGTTATTTCCATTACCTGTTGAAACCAATGCCAGCGGTTTGGTTTCACCTTGTAAATATGTAAGTCCGCTGTGATTTTCAAAACCTACTAAAGTTTCCGGTGTAACCAAATCTGTTTTAGCAGTAACATTACCTATAAAACGTTTGTTTCCTGCTACAGTATAAGCATCAAGTAATGAAATACCCAAAAGTTTTTCTTTGTTATTTGGTTGGTAATAATGTCCGAAAAGTTGATAACCGCCACATATTCCAAGAAAAACAGAGCCGTTATCACGTTGCTCAATTAAATTATTTTTATTCTTATATAATTCAACGGCAACATCCTCTTGTTGTTTGTCTTGACCTCCGCCTATAAAATACAGGTCATGGTCATCAATATTATCTCCGACATTTATTTCTGTAAATTCCACATCTATATCACGCCATTCACAACGTTTTTTCAGTGTAATAATATTCCCTATGTCCCCATAAAGATTTAAAAGTTTGGGATAAAGATGTGCTATTGAAATTTTTAATCTTTTATTTTCCACAAGAGAATTATAGCATGAAAATATAATAAGTAATTTTGCTTTGCTGTTATTTGTGTGTTAAAATTCGTGTGAAATGGCAGAAGGACAAATTTATAAAATTCATTCCGATTTTTATTACGTTGATGACGGTGCAAATTGTCATGAATGCAAAGTTCGTGAAGTTTTAAAAAAACAGCGCGAACGAGTTTTGGTCGGTGATTTTGTAGAATTTAATAATGGATTAGTGGAAAAAATAATTCCACGAAAAAACTTTATCACACGTCCGAGTGTTGCAAATCTTGACCAAATTGTAATAGTATCTGCTTTAAAAAAACCTGATTTGAACTTAAATCAACTAAATCGCTATATTGCGCTTGCACAATATCATAAAATTAAAACCGTTTTATGTTTTAATAAAAGTGATTTAAAGTGGGATAAACATTTAAAATCCAGAATTATTGCCATATACGAACCATTAGGCTTTGAAATAGTATTCACCTCAGCCACTGAGCATAGCGGACTTAAGGAATTTGAAAAAATTTTAGCCGGAAAAACCAGTGTTTTATGTGGTGGTTCCGGTGCAGGAAAATCAAGTTTGGTAAATTCTTTAAACCCTAATTTGAATTTACGAACAAAAGAGGTAAGTGAAAAACTTGGACGAGGTACTCATACAACACGCCATTGTGAAATTGTAAAAATCAATAAAAAATCCAGAATAGTAGATACTCCGGGGTTTAGCAATGTCAAATTTGATTTTATAATGCCACACGAGGTTGATTTACTTTTTGATGAAATTGCACAATTTCGCCCAAATTGTAAATATAGTGACTGTCTGCACAAAAATGAAGACGGTTGCGCTGTTTTGGCTAACCTTGATAAAATAGATTTATCAAGGTATGAGAGTTATTTAGCTTTTGTTGAAGAAGCAAAAGAGTATAAAGAACGCATAAAATTCGAGGGACATAAAATAGAAAATTCAAAGAAAAATATTAATAACCGTGAAGTTGCAAAAATCAGCGACAAAAAGCGACAAAGTTCACGAAACACATTAAAACAACAAATAAAAAATATTGAATATTAATAAATATGGAGCATATATAATGCAAAAATTAATTGATGTAATTAACAAAAATCTTGATACATACATGGAAATAGTTTATCCTGAAGAACTATTTAAATCAATGCGATATACGGTTTTACTTCCGGGGAAAAGACTTCGTCCTGTTATGTGCTTAGAAACTTGCAGAATGTGTGGGGGTGATATTCAAGATGCAATACCTACAGCTTGCGCAATCGAAATGTTACATGCACAAACCTTAATTCATGATGATTTACCTTGTATGGATAACGATGATTTTCGTCGTGGTAAACCTACTAATCACAAAGTATTTGGAGAAGCTACAGCGGTTCTGGCGGGTGATGCCTTATTGACTTTTGCCCCGCAAATAATCACTAAGTATTCTAAAAATTTAGGTGCAGAAAAAATATTACGCATTTTAGACGAATATTTTAAATATGCAGGTGCTTATGGGGTTATCGGCGGACAAGTCATTGACATTGCATGTGAAAAATCTTACCCTGAAAATCCGATGGAAACTTTAAGTTATATTCATACCCATAAAACAGCTGACTTGTTTAAATTATCAATACGAACAGGTGCAATTATCGCAGGTGCTTCTGATGCACAGCTTGAACAACTTACAGAATTTGCGCAAAAATTAGGATTTGCATTCCAGATAGCTGATGATATCCTTGATGAAATTTCTACTTTCGAAGAAATGGGAAAAACCTTAGGTAAAGATGAAGCTGCAGGAAAATTAACTTATACCGCACTTTTGGGAATTGATAATGCGAAATGTAAACTTTCTTGCCTACTTGATGAATGTTATGATAAAATTCAAGAGTCACATGTTTTTAAAGAAATAATTGACGGGATTAAAAAGAGAGTAGGAATTTAATGAATTTAGAAATTATCAATACCGGTTATGAAGCACTAAGTTGTGGATTGATAGCTGCGTTTTCGGCACAAGTAATCAAGTTTTGCCTGTTTACCATACGTAACAGAAGAATTAACTTTAAGATATTTACAACCACAGGCGGAATGCCAAGTTCTCATTCTGCAGGTGTTATGGGATTAAGTACTTCAGCGGGAATTATTGCCGGCTTTGATTCTTTGATATTTGCAATAGCTTTCGGTTTTTCCATGATTGTAATGTATGATGCTGCCGGTGTAAGACGTGCTGCCGGTAAAACCGCTGCATGTTTAAACAGAATGATGGATGATTTTTACAAACACGATTTACAGGCTGTCGGAGGCAAATTAAAAGAACTTCTCGGGCACACTCCGCTTGAAGTTGTTATGGGTGCATTATTCGGTATATTGTTTGCATTCCTATTCCATAATTGCCTTATAGGTTAAGTACTTGCATAAAAAAAATATTCATGTAATAATACAATTGAAGTAAGGGTTTATAGATTAGGAATCTATATCCGTGGTTGTACCCTTAAAAGAAAAGGAAAACATACTCCGTAATGGGTGTTGAGAAATTCAATTATAAGTTCATAAAAGAGCATGCCAGCGCAGGTAGTTGGCGCAGAGGCTATGAATATCATCAAAAAGATATGGTATTTGATACTTATCCTGAAAAAAATTTTTATATGGGAAAAGTAAAAGGTAACTTTCAAGATCACTACAATACTGATTTGATATTCAAAAAAAATGGTGTAACAGCTCGTTGTAATTGCCCGTTGAAAGAAGAATGGTGCAAACATGCTGTTGCAGTTGCTTTAAAAGCTATTGATGAACACGCTTATGAAGATTGGTTAGAAACAAAATTTGGGATGGAATTTGATTTTCCCGATGAAAATACCGCTCTAAAAGAACCTCCAAAAGGCAACTATATTTTTCATTTTAATCCAAAAAGAAAGTCTAATTTCTTTTCAATTCTTGTTATGTCACGTGAAACAGGTAAAGTCGTAAGGCAAATTGAACCTATCCTTAGAGCGTTAATTGAAGCACAAAAGCAAGATAAAACTTTTGAACTTAATAACTCTCAAAAAGTAGAATTGAATATTTTAAAAGAGCTTTTAAAAATTGCTCGTCAAGATAAAAAAGCAGGTTGGTATGATATTCCTATAACTAAATTTGGTCCAATGTTCAATTTATTGGCAATGGCAGATGAAGTTTTAGACGAAAAAACGAAACAACGTCTTCAATTTTCTGATGAAGAATGGAAATTAGTACTTTATGTAAATAGTTCTCAAGCCGGAACCATTATGCTTTCATTGGAATGGCAACGACCGGATAGTGATGATGTTTATCCGTTTGAAGAAGTTCGATATTTTTCACGTCATTTAAAATGGGGCAGATATAAAAATATAATTTTCCCGACAAATATTGCAATGCAATCAATCCCTCAAAATCTCTTGAAATCATCTTTTACTGATTTAAAAGATGCAGAAGGCGGTAAGTTTATTCATGAAGAGTTACCGAAGCTTCGTGAAGTAATGGATGTTGTTATTGCAGAAAATATTTCAAAATTAATGTTGGAAGAACGACCGCCTATAAAAGTTGTTACAATGGGAATTGACTATGACCAATCACTAAAAGCTTCCCTTGAATTTGAATATGATGGGGTTAGAGTTCCTTTTTCAAAAAATACAAATGCAAAATCACCTTATGTTACGGTTAAAAAGCCTGATGAAGATTTAATCTATTGGGTTAAACGTAATCCTAAACACGAACAAGAAGCTTTCAATATGCTTTTAGCTTGTCGTTTTGTTCCAATGCAAACTAATAACTTGGCTTTAGAAAAAGAAAATGCAATTGATTTTTATAATTATTATATAAAACAAGCCGGTGACGGTTGGAAATTTATTGAAAAAGATGATATGAATTTCTTTAAATTATTAGAGGATCCATTTCGTTTATGCGCAGAAATAAAGTTTAGCGAAGAAGTTCAGGATAGTTTTGAAATTCATATTTTTGGTAAAGTCGGTGATGAAATTATTGACTTTGATGATATATACGAAACTATACAAAACGGAGAAAAATATGCTCGTATAAGAAGTTTAGGATTTGTTGAATATCCAGCACAAAATATTTACGCAATGATGCGTGCATTCAACTCCTTTGATGTATATAGAACTCCTGATAACAGATTTACCGTAAAGACTTATAGAGCCGGACTTATTAATGAGCTTAAAAACCTTGATGTTGAGTTGATATTGAGCGATGATTTTGAAAAATTCTGGAAACAGATGTCAACTTTCTCAACAGTTGAAGAATTAAAACTACCGTCAGGTATTAATGCAGAATTTCGTGAATATCAAACAAAAGGCTTTGGTTGGCTTTGGTTTATGTATAAATACGGCCTGAACGGGATTTTGGCTGATGATATGGGGCTAGGTAAGACTTTGCAAGCATTAACAACCGTGCAAAAAGCAAAAGAAGAAGACGGTCCAATGCCAACTCTTGTTATTTGCCCGACAACAGTTGTTTTTAACTGGGAATCTGAAATACAAAAATTTGCTCCGACTCTTTCCTGTATGAAACTTGCAGGTGTTGAACGTAAACAAATGTTTAAGGAAATTCCTAATTATGATGTGGTTATTACAAGTTACGCTCTTGTAAGACGTGATATTGAAAAACTTAAAAATTATAATTTCCGTTACATAATTTTGGATGAATCCCAAAATATTAAAAATGCAATGTCACAAACGGCTCAAGCTGTTAAAAAATTGCAATCTCAACACAAACTTGCGCTTTCAGGTACTCCGATTGAAAATAAATTGGAAGAATTGTGGTCTGTATTTGATTTCTTGATGCCGGGATTTTTGTTTTCAATGGCTGATTTTAATTACAGATATGTCAATCCTATTATGGAACGTCAGGACAAAACTGTTGAAAAGCGTTTAAAATTACAGATTTATCCGTTCATCCTTCGCCGTATGAAACGAGATGTTGCAAAAGATTTGCCGGATAAAGTTGAAAACATTGCATACTGTGAACTTACTGATGAACAAAAAGATTTTTATTTGCAAGTTCTTGATAGTACAAAAGAAGAATTATTCAAATCAATTGAACAAAACGGTCTTGAAAAAAGCAGATTATCTATTTTCTCAGCATTGCTTAGATTACGTCAAATCTGTTGTCACCCAAGACTTTATGATAAAGAAAACGTTAAAAATATTCTTTCATCAGGCAAATTTGAAAAACTTAAATCAATGTTGGAAGAAATTGTTTCTGAAGGTCACAGAGTACTTTTATTCAGTCAGTTTGTTGACATGCTAGACATCGTTAAGGCTTGGCTTGAACGTGAAGATATTCCATATGAGTACTTAACCGGTAAAACAAAAGACAGACAGGCTGCTGTTGAGCGATTTAATTCAACTCCGTCTATACCTATATTCTTGATTAGTTTGAAAGCCGGCGGAACAGGGTTGAACTTAACCGGTGCGGATTATGTTATTCATTATGACCCGTGGTGGAACCCTGCTGTTGAAGATCAGGCAACAGACCGTGCTTACCGTATTGGACAAACTAAAAAAGTATTTGTTTATAGACTTATTACAAAAAATACAGTTGAAGAAAAAATTCAAAAACTTAAAACAGTTAAACGTAACCTTGTTGATAGCGTAATTTCAGTTGACAGAAATATTACTAAATCACTCACTATGGAAGATATCAAAGAAATCTTCTCGGTTGACTAATAACATTAACTTTACACACTCATGGTAATATATTTTTTAGTTTTTTCACGAATTTCTTTATCAACTCTAAAAATTTCATCAATTGTCGGATTTTTAATGAGTACGTGTTCTGACATCATTTTTTCAACGATTTCGTAAATCTTATAAAGTTTTATTTTACCGTCTAAAAACGCAAATACAGCTTCTTCATTAGCAGCATTAAGACAAGTTGTCATAGTGCCACCAACTTTGCCTGCATGGTAAGCAAGTTTTACAGACGGGAATTTTTCAAAATCAGGTTTTTCAAAATCGAGATGAGCAATTTCCGCAAAACTGAAACTTTTAGATTTTATTCCTTCAAATCTTTCAGGATAACTTATAGCATATTGAATAGGAATGTGCATACTTGGCAAACCTAATTGTGCGATTACACTTCCATCTTTGTATTCAATCGCAGAATGTACAATACTTTGCGGATGTACAACTACGTCAATTTTATCGTAATCAAATCCAAAAAGATGATGCGCCTCAATTATTTCCAAACCTTTATTCATCAAAGTTGCACTATCAACAGTAATTTTCTTACCCATATTCCATTTAGGATGAGCTAAAGCCTCTTTTACCGTAGCATTTTTCATATCATCAATTGATTTGTGCAAAAACGGACCGCCTGAGGCAGTTATAATAAGTTTTTCCACCTGATTAATATCTTTTATACATTGGTGAATTGCACAATGCTCACTATCAACAGGAATAATATTTACCCCGTATTTTTTAGCTTCTGCCATAACAATATCACCAGCCATGACAAGAGTTTCTTTGTTTGCGAGAGCGATATCAATACCGTTCCTTATTGCTGTTAATGTAGGACGCAAACCTATTTTACCAGAACAAGCGACAAGGATTATATCATTATCTTTATCGGAACAAATTTTTTCAAGACCCTCTTCGCCAAGCACGGTATAGCGAGGTTTGAACTTTTGCGCTTGTGCTTCCAGTAGTTCTTTATTATGACCGCCTGCCAATGCTATTATTTCAAACTTATCTTGAAGTTTCTCCAAAACTTCTAATGCCTGAGTTCCGATTGAACCCGTTGATCCTATTATACTTATCTTTCTCTTCATACTAATCATTATAAAACAAAAAAAGAGCCCGAAGGCTCTTTTTTATTTTGTTACATTTTCATCTTCTGCTACCAGTGATTTGCTTTCATTAACGTATCCTGTTAATTGTTTCAAAGCTTGTTTGTATGCGTTAACAGTTCCGTTACCACCCAAACATCCACCGGGGCAAGCCATAACTTCAATTAAGTTACCGAGGTCACAAACACCGTTTTTCGCATATTTTTTCAAATCACGAATTGATTGTTTATCAAGTCCATTGATTACAACCGGATAAGTCGGCAAGTGCTCAGGAAGCATTTTTTGAACTGCTTGTGCAACACCACCTGTAACTGCGTAGTTTCTTGCTTCTGCGGAAGCTTCTACTTTGAATTCAATTTCTCCGCATTCTGAAACTTGAACACCAAGTGCAACAAACCAAGCACCAAGTTCTTCATAATTCATAACGAAATCGACATTCGGGTTCTTCATAGCTTCTTTACGTTTTGCGTTACAAGGGCTGAAGAATACAGTAACAGCATCAGGATGTTCTTTTTTAACAATCTCAGCTGTATAATACAAAGGAGTTTTTGTATCTGAACGGAAAGGTTTCATTTCCGGAATATGCTTATCAACAAGTTCGTTATATCCTGCACAGCAAGATGTTGTCATAAATTCCGCTCCGTTTTCAAGACGTTCTTCAAATTCAGCTGCTTCGGTTTTTGTAGTTATATCTGCACCTTGTGCAACTTCATAAACATCAGCAAAACCAAGTTTTATGATAGCTTCTTTTAACTGTTTCGGAGTACAAGGAAGTTGACCCATAATAGCAGGTGCAACCATTGCAATAACCTTTTTACCGGCTTTAATATTTTTCAAGATGTCTATAATTTGACTTTTTTCGTGAACAGCACCAAACGGGCAAGCTGCAACACATTTACCGCAAGAAATACATTTTGAAAAATCGATTTGAGCATGTCCTTCTTCATTTTTGGTAATTGCACCAACAGGACAAGCGTTTTCACAAGGAACTATAATTTTTGTAATTGCTTGGTAAGGACAAACCTGTGCACACATTCCACAATTTTTACATTTAGCAGGGTCGATTACAGACTTACCGTTTTGAACACTGATTGCGCCGAATTTACAAGTGTTTACACAAGGTCTTGCGACACATCCTTGACACAAATCAGTTACATAAATTCTTGAAGGTACACAACCTTTACAAGCAGTTGTCAAAACTGTTAACGGGTCTGTTTCTAACTCAGTCCTTTCAAGAGCTTTTTCAGCCAACGTTGAAAGAAGCACGCTGTCATCAGCTTCTTCAATTGACATTCCTAAGCCTGCAACGGTTCTATCTCTAAGGATAGCTCTTTCTTTATGAATACAGCATCTATAAGGAACTTCGCTTCCTTTCGGACGCATAGCATACGGAATTAAGCGTGTATTTTCAGCAAAATCGTCACTTAAATATGCTCTTATTAATCGTACTAAAATTTCACGTTTTAAATGTGATGTTTGTCTGGGGGTAGTGTTCATACTCATATTTTCCAACTCCAATTTCTTAAATTACTCTATATAATATTATCACATAAACATGAAATTTTTCAAAAAAATAAAACCCGTTAATTGTAACGGGTTTTTTATTTTATATTACTTTATTTTGTGGAAGTTCTTTTTCTTTTTCTACTATTTGGTATGCTAAATCGTGACAAGCTGTAATTTTATTCTGAATGTCACTAAAGCGGTTAAGTTTCGTTTCTGCAAACTTTGTTATAATTCCTAATGCTTTAGCTTTTTTGATTAACATTGGAAGAAGACTCTTTAAATAAATAGCTGTTCCCATCTTTGAAGGCATTCTGTTACAACTAAACTGTTCTGATGCTTTTAAAAACACTTGTGATGCATTATCAGGATTTATAGCGAATTGTTCATTTTTACCATTTATAAAATCCACAATAGTATTAGCATCTTTTTCAATTGTTTCAGGCTTTAATGCATTTTTTTTGTTTTGTGCATCAAGTCCCATTACTTGTCCTATATCTTCCATTTTTTTACTTGCATAAGGAGTATTATCTTGTTGCTGCATCCATTCAACACATAATCCTTCTTTAGATTTCCCTGTTTTTTGGCTATTTCTTACCAAGTATGTTGAAATAGAGCGAGTGGCATTTTCTACTGTTATTGAGTATTTAATTGATTTGCCGCCTTTGCGTTGCACAAATTCGTTCCAAACACTTGCACTGATTTTACCATCGCATTTTCCATCTTTTGCATCAAGTGTTTGTGCTAAAAATAAGGCCATATTGGGATTAACTTTTGTCATGTTTTTATCTCCTCTTTTAAGTAATATTTCTCTCGTATCTATATAAAAACATTTTGTTATCTAAAATTGCATAAAATTCTATGCATTGTTTCTAATTTTTGATAAATCTCACAATGGTGCGACATTCAAGCTTTACAAAAGTTAATATACTATGATTTAGTAGTTCGTATTTGCTTGAAAAAACGATGTTACACAAGGAGTTTTTATGAACATTAAACGAGAATTAGGCGAAAAAATAAAACGATTTAGAAAACAGAAAGGTTTTACACAGGAGCAATTAGCTGAAATAGTTGATATTTCATCAAGAAACCTAAGTAATATTGAAGTCGGTGCAAATTTTCCCAAAGCAGAAACATTAGATAGATTATTGGCAGCATTGGATGTTTCAACCGAAGAACTTTTTGCCAACGATCATATTAAATCGAATGATGAACTTATTTCTCAGATAAATTTTTATATTAACACAGCAAAAGACGATAACAAAATGCTTGAAAAGATTTATAAAATCTTGAGAGATTTGATAGAAGAAGTGTAACAAGTTCCCTCCCCACTTGTGGGGAGGGTTAGGGTGGGGACATTTTTGTGATAATATAAAAACATGAATAGCAAAACCGCTAAAGCCAGAATTTTAAGAAAAAATATGACAGAACAAGAAAGACTGCTTTGGCAATATTTAAAAAAAAGAAGTATAAACAATTTTAAATTTAGAAGGCAATATCCAATCGGGAATTATATAGTTGATTTTGTATGTCTTGAAAAGAGATTGATTATTGAAATTGATGGTGGTCAACATAATCAGAGTGAGAATGTTTTATACGATCAAAAACGTACACAATACATTGAAAAATTTGGTTACAAAGTCATAAGATTTTGGAATAATGAAATAGAAAATAATATAGAAGGGGTTTATGAGGAAATCTTAAAATATTTAAACTAAAATTTCCCCATCCGAACCTTCCCCATTTATGGGGAAGGAGCAAGTTACAAATTCAATTTATTTCAATTTTTCTTCAATTTTAGCGAGAACTTTTTCGACAGTTGCTTCTTTTACTACTTCATCGTTAACTTTTACGTAAGGAGCTTTTGAAAATTCCCAATCAATTGAGCACAAACCCAAGCACGGAACCCCTGAAACTTCTACTTTGTCACCATATTTTTTCGGTACAAGTTCAATCAATTCCTGCAAGTTTGCAGAACCCATCACAAAACATGTTGTTCCTAAACATACTTTTACACTAACTTTTTTGTCCATTTTGCCTATCCTTCCTACATATACTGTATGCTGACCTTTTTAAAATATTTATCTTGCAACACTTTGCCTATTTTTTTGATTATATTTTTCCGGATTTCTATTTCTACCGGAAGCGCAGGATCATAATGTGCTTGATTTAATTTTGCACCAACCATAAAATTAATGCAATCACTATCTAAAAAAAAGTTTACCAGTTTTCCTGCCGCATTGTCAATATCTATTGTGCCTGCTTCTAAATATTCTAATGCTTTTGTTAACGTAAGTATTCCTTCCGTAACCAAATCAACCCCATCCATAAATGAGCAGGAAGGCAGTTTTCCAATACTTATCGTTGTATCCATTGTAATTGGTCTGTTAAGTTCACGTGAAATAAGGTTTGCGGTTGTACCTCCGCAAATTGCTTTTTTACCTTTAAAGTTTTCAAACATTTTGGCATATTCGGCATCTTTTGATTGATGATAAGGCGGACCCGTAAACACTAACGACTCTCTCGGTTCTCTAAAATATAAAACACATGCGGAAATATCGTCTTTCGGGTCACGATCAGTTTCGATATTACGAGCTTGATTTACAATATATTGTGAAAGTTCTGAACTCGAAATATCAGGATGTTCTGCGAGTTTGTCTTTTACCAAAACAATTAAACCGTCACGGCGAAGTCCAAGTTTTAAACGACCTCCGCCTAGTCCTGATTGTGTTACGCCATCAGAACAAAATATTAACCTGTCACCTAATTTTAATTGGATTTTATAAACTTTTAATTTCCGATTTTTAAATGTTTTGGACTGAATTGTTTCATATTCAGGTTGCAAAACCTCGTTATTTCTTATCCATAAAAATTCCGGATTACCTTCTTCAACTATTTTTGCATGACCGTCATCGTTAACATCAATTGCCGAAAATGTAGAATAGCTTATATGACGAACTTTACAAACAGGAAGTGAGTTCATTACAATTTCAGCAGCTTTTCTGATTGAAATTTGTTCGTTTTCAATAAATCTCAACAACATAGTTGCAGTCATACAAGAAAGTATATTTGCTTTAATTCCGCTACCCAAGCCGTCTGATAAAACAGCAATCAGCCTTGCTTCATCGGGATATCGCTTTGATACAAAGTAATCTCCGTAAGCATTTTGGTTATATTTTTTCATTTGACTGCAATCGATATCGATGAACACTATTTATTCTCCTCATCTTTATCATCATAGTCATTGGCAATTGAACTCAAAAGTGTTTCCGTTTCAACCATATGCTCACCTAAAAGACAAGCAATTTCTTGTACAATTGAAATATTTTTGGAAATAACTTCGTGAGCTTTTTGTGAAATTTTTTCACGATTTGTTTCGGTTTGAGTTACATCAGTAATAACTGCACCAACAATTTCATTTTCCTCAATTGTAAATGCACTTATGTCATACAATCTGTTTTTGACAGGAAAACGCTCTTTGTGCAAATCTTTTCCTGTTTTCAAAATTGTTTTGAAAATATCCGAAAAATCTACAATTCTGTCGATTGCTGCACCTGTCATGCCATCAGGACGAGCTTTGAAGATTTCATACATATCGCCTGTAAACATTTTCATAAAGCTGTCGTTTGCTTCCAAAATGTTCATATTGTTGTCAACCATAACCACAGCAGCAGGCATGCATCGTATCATTGCGGCAGCTTTTCGCATTGCGATTTTTCTCATATATGAAACACACATTGAAGTTTCTGCATCACCGTTTAAAAGTGCTATAGCCATTTCCCGACAAGTCGGGTAACCGCAACCGCCACAATTAAGTTCGTCATCAACAGTGTGTTTACCGATACGTTTTAAAGCTATCAAAATTTCGCTTATCGGATATTGAGAATTTTCAACTTTTTTAGGTTCTATTTTGTAATCAACAACAACTTTAGGTTCTTGTGGAATACATTCACGTTTTTTTTCTTTTGTAAGGATATCGGAAACCATTGTAATACCTGCTTTATCAGAAGAAATACACGGACCGCTTACACAACCGCCTTCACAGGCAAGAGCTTCAATAAATATAGTTTTATCCAACTTTTCAACATCAAGATTTTTCAAAGCTCGTTCTATCGAATTTAAACCACAGACTTCAAGCAATTGAACATTATCATTTACACCTGATTTTAATATTGTTTGATTCATACCACCGTCAATTGGGTAAAGAGTTCCTTCATAAGCGGATTCAGGAACAAAATGATACCTGCTGTCTTTTGCGACTTTTGAAATATCAATAATTTCATCATTAAACCACATTCTTAATTCATCAAAAGTCAATGCAACATCAAACAAACCTGAATAAGTAACTTCGTTTTTCTTGCCGATACACGGACCGATAAACACTATTGAAATATCTTCGCCGTATGTTTCTTTAAGCATTTTTGCATGGGTCATTAACGGGGAACCTACAGGTGTTATATATTTAGTAAACTCTGGTTTATAAAGTTTTATATAATCAACAATAACAGGACATGCACTTGAAATAAAAAGCCCTTTTTCATTTTCATTAAGCATTTGTGCAATTTTAATTGAAACTTCTTGTGCACCGAGAGCTGTTTCAGAAACATCTTTGAAACCAAGCTGTTTTAAAAGTGCAATCATTTTTTCAGCAGAATTTTCAAATGAGGCTCTCCATGATGGAGCTAAAGACACATATACATTCTTTTTATCATTAATAAGCTGCTTTGCTTTATTGATATCGTTTCTTACACGTTTTGCACCGGCAGGACAAGCCTTAACGCAAGCACCGCAAGCAATACATTTATCAGGAATTACGGAAGCATGCCCGTCTTCAATCTTAATTGCTTTTACATGACATTCTCTGACACATTTATAACAATCGTGACATTCGTTAGTTAATGTATAGACCGGACTTTGTTTATCCATATTTACTCCTTATGCAGAACTATTTTGATAAAATTTCTTTTAGCTTATCAATATCAACTTCCGTATATTCAATACCGTTTATGAACATATTAGGACCTGTTGCACACTTGTTTTCACATCTTGTACCTTCAAGTTCAATTTCGGCATCAAGATTATTTTCTTTTATATATTCTTCTAAAAAAGCCAAATTTTGCTGATTTCCACGAGCAAAACAAGAACTTCCCATACATACTGTTATATTAAATTTTGCCATACTGTCCTCTCAATATTATTTTATTTTAATATGCCTTTGGGGGCAAGTTTTTTACAGAATTTTATCATATATTTTGTCAATATTTTTTAAAAATTCTTCTTTATTAAAAATTTGTTCAATTTCATCTGATGTAAGATATTTTTTTACTTCTTCGTCATTTGCCAGATTTGCTTTAAAATCACCGTGATTATTAAATGCATCAAGCGCATTTCTTTGTACAATCGCATAAGCTTCTTCTCTGGTTAAACCTTTTGCAACCAATGACAATAAAACCTTTTGTGAAAAAACAATTCCGCCGAATTTGTCAGTATTTTTTATCATATTGTCTTTATGGATAACGAGATTTTCAACAACGCCGTTAAATCTTGATAGCATAAAATCAACCAAAGTAAGACTATCAGGGAAAATTATACGTTCTGCAGAACTGTGAGAAATATCTCGTTCGTGCCAAAGCGGAATGTTTTCCAAAGCAACAATGGAATTTGCTCTTACAACTCTTGCTAATCCGCACAAATTTTCACTTAAGACAGGATTTTTCTTATGAGGCATAGCGGAAGAACCTTTTTGCCCTTTTCCAAATCCTTCTTCAACTTCCAAAACTTCTGTTCTTTGAAGGTGTCTGATTTCTGTTGCAAATTGTTCGATTACACTTGCAATCAAAGCTAATGATTGCATAAAATACGCATGATAGTCACGAGCGATAATCTGTGTTGAAATTCTTGCAGGTTTCAATCCTAAATTTTTGCAAGTAATTGTTTCAATTTCAGGTGAAATGTTGCTGTAAGTTCCTACAGGTCCGGAAATTTGTCCGACACGAATTTGTTCAAGAGTATGTTCAAAATTATCTTTTTGGCGTTCCAGAATATCAATCCAGTTACAAAGCTTTGCTCCAAATGTCATAATTTCAGCATGAATACCGTGAGAGCGACCTATGCAAACAGTTGTTCTGTTTTTATTTGCAAGCTTTTTTAAAGATGTAATCGTTTTATTTAAATCATCGACAATTATCTTGCCGCTATCTTGAATTTGAAGAGCAAAAGCAGTGTCAATTACATCAGAACTCGTTAATCCGACATGAACATATCTTCCCAAATCACCAAGACTCTCATTGACATTTGTTAAAAAAGCAATTACATCATGGCGAACTTCTTTTTCAATTTCATCAATACGTTTTACATCGAATTTTGCAAGTTGTTTTATTTTTAAAACATCTTCCTTGTCAAACAATCCAAGTTCAGCATAAGCATCGCATACAGCTAATTCAACTCTCAAATAGTAATCAAATTTGGAATTTAATTCCCAAATATTTTTCATTTCTTCACGTGAATATCTTTCAATCATAATATTATTTTAACACAAAACTTTACAAAAAACGCAATTTTTTAGCAATAAAACACTTTATATATATACGAGAGGATATTTATGGCTGGAACGAACAAGATAATTTCAGAAATTCAATTTAAGTATAATCCCGAAATGGTTGAAAAATATGGGGATTATAAAAATTATCTCGCCGAGCAATTAAAAACAACCTCAACATGGGATTTGTACAATAAAGGCAAGGCAGAATATGCTACTGCCACTGCTCGATACAATCAAGCCGAAGCTATATTTACTCAATTAAAAAAACAAAAACACAACGCAGAAATTAAATATAATAAATTAATGACAGCATTACAAGCCGAAAAAGGTGAAGACGGCGTAATTTCATCTTCCGAAAAATCAAGTATTGCTTCAAAATCAGGTTATACAACAGAACTGATTAAAAATACTCACGATGCGGAAATGCAAGTTGATTTAGCTTTAGATGCAAGGTTTAATGCCGTAAATACACAACGTCGTGGTCTGTATTTCAATGGTTAATCTTTATTTACATCATGCTTGATTTTTTTTCTTGATATATTAAAATTTCCTTTGTAGAGTGCTTACGCCAATATGTCACTCAACAAATAAAGGAAAAAACAATGTCAATTAACTTGAAAAACAAACAAGAAATCGTAAAAAAATACGGCAAAGACGAAAAAGATACAGGTTCAGCTGCTGTACAAATTGCGATGATGAGCAAAAAAATCTCTGAACTTACCGAACACTTAAAATCAAACAAAAAAGATTTCGCAACTAAAAGAGGTCTTTTGATGATGGTTGGTAAAAGAAAAAGATTACTTGCTTATGTGAAAAATCAAAATCTTGATGAATACAGAGATTTAATCAAGAAATTGAAAATCAGAGGTTAATTTATAAAAGACCGACCCCTCAAAGGTCGGTCTTTTAGTATCAAGGGAGCTTAATGAAAACATTAAAATCAATGAGATTGCATATAGGTATTTTCGGCAAAACCAATGTCGGGAAATCTTCTATATTAAACCGGATTGCCGGTCAAAATGTTTCTATCGTATCTGAGGTTGCCGGAACAACAACAGATGTTGTAGAAAAATCTATGGAACTGTTACCGATAGGTCCCGTAACTTTTCTTGATACTGCCGGTTTGGATGATAAAACAGAACTGGCTGATAAACGTATAGAAAAAACAATGAAAATTATTAATCGCACAGATGTTGCAGTTATTGTTTGCGACGAAAGAGGTCTTGACGATTATGAAAATGATTTAATTAATAAGTTTGAAGAGCTTAAAATTCCGTATCTGATTTTGTATAATAAGTGCGATAAAATGCAGTTCGACAGCTCGGTGGCTCGGCAGCTCAGCAATTTGGACGCTCAGCAGTTCAGCAGCTCAGTAGCTCAGCTATATACATCTGCTATAAGTGACAAAGATTTAGTTTATAAATTTAAAGATGCTATCGTGAAATTGTTACCTGAGGATTTTATAAATTCACCTAAAATTGTCGGGGATTTAGTACCGGCAAAAAGTACGGTTATTTTGGTTGTTCCAATTGACAAAGAAGCACCGAAAGGCAGAATTATTCTCCCGCAAGTTCAAACAATTCGAGATTTGCTTGATAGCAATTGTATTTGTTTAACAGTAAAAGAAACAGAACTTCAAGAAGCTCTTAATAACCTAAAAACACCACCTGCACTTGTTGTTACAGATTCTCAAGCGTTTAAACAGGTTTCGGAAATAGTTCCCGAAAACATTCCTCTAACATCTTTTTCCATACTTTTTGCGAGATTAAAAGGTGATTTGCAGGAATTTATAACAGGTGCAAATACCATTGAAAACTTGAAAGACGGTGACAAAATTCTTATACTTGAAAGTTGTACACATCATGCAATTGAAGATGATATCGGAAGAGTAAAAATTCCTAATTTACTACACAAAAGAACAGGTAAAAATCTTGTTATTGAACATTATGCAGGGCATGATTTCCCTGATATTTCTAAATACGACCTTATTATACATTGCGGCGCATGTATGACAAACCGCAGAGAAATATTATCACGAATTTTGATTGCAAATACAAACAACGTACCAATTACAAATTACGGTGTAGTAATTTCGTATTGTCTTGGAATTTTACCAAGAGCTATCAAAATTTTTACTTCATAAATATGATAAAAAATGCTTATAGTTTGGGTAAAATACTTTTATGTACGAATATGAACCGGAAAACGAAGATAAAGAACTAAAAAAAGTTGGACTTGAGCTGATGTTTATGACACCGGAAAAGTGTACAAGCACAGAAGGTATTACTTCCGTTGAGCTCGCCAAACTTGTTGAGCTACCGGTAGAACTCGTCAAAAAGAAATTAAATATTTTAAAAGAAGTTGGTGTTGTACGTGTGAAAGGGATTAATCCAAAATTTTGGAAATTTGATGAATATAATTTTCAACGAATGGATGAACACGATGAAATTTTTAAACTGCTTTGTAGTTTTGATGATGTTGATTTTGACAGATATTTCCAATATTAAACGCCCTAATTCTGATTATTTTCATATTTAGGGCGTTTTTATATTTCTTAAATATTATATTCTGTTGTGCCAAACACCGCCTGTACGGTCAACAAATGCATCATAGCAAGACCATATTCTGAATACACCTGTCAAACCTAAAATTGCGTGAGTTACGTTTTTATCAACAGGATTGTCCAAAATTAATTGTCCAAGCCCAGGCCAAATTAGCAATGAAACTGCTGCAGCTCCAACACTTTTACCAGAAACTTTACCTGGAGTACCTTCTGTACCGCCGGCAAATACAGGAGTAAATGATGATGCTAATGCCATTAAAATAGCTAGTGTTAAAATTTTTTTCATTCTTAGTTCCTTTCTTTATACATTAACTAATTCTTTTACATCTTTACGTTTTATTTTTCTTGTCGTTGTTTTAGGTAGAGGTTCTTTTGTTAGAACTATGTTCGTCGGACGTTTGTATTGCGTTAACTGCAATGACAACAACTTTATATCATCTCTTATAAGTTTTTCAATAGTTTTGTCATCATATTTGCTATATAACCATTCTTTAGGAACAACAACAGCAACAATTTCTTCTGTACCGTCTTTTGAACCGAAAGTTCTGGAAACACCTAATACGCAAATTTCTGCAATATAGTCACTTTTTTCAAGAACCGATTCAACTTCTTCTGGAAAAACTTTTTTGCCACCGGAAAGAACTATCATGTTCTTAATTCTGCCGGTGATATAAATATGTCCGTCCATTGAAATGTTTGCAATATCACCTGTATGTAACCAACCGTCTTCATCAATCACTTCTGCTGTTAAATCCGGCTGATTGTGATACCCTTTCATTACGGAAGGTCCTTTCAAAAGTAGTTCCCCGGTTTCTTTATCGATTTTAGCTTCGTAACTTTTTAACGGTTGACCGACAGATGCCAAATCACCACGTTTGTTTGTATTAACAGATACTACCGGACTTGTTTCCGACAAACCGTAACCTTGATAAACTTTTAATCCTATTCGTTCAAAAAATTCACCTACCGCAACATCCAATGGAGCACCACCGGAAATACAACCAATGAAATGCCCGCCAAATTTGTCATGGATTTTTTTGAACATCATTTTTTTGATTTTATAGGATGGAATTATTTTTGCAATTGCATACATTATTTTAAACGCAATTTTGACATTTTTAGGAGCATTATTTAATTCTGCTTCAATTGCAGTTTTTAAAAGTTTCAAAAATGCCGGTACAACTATCATAAAGTCAACTTTTTTCTCAACCATAATTCCCAAAATATCTTTAGGTTTAAGGCTTTGAGTATAATATACACTGAACCCGAAATTTAAAAATGTTGAAAATCCGACTGTCATTTCAAACAAATGGTTCATTGGTAAAATAGATAATACCGTAACATTACGATTAGGGAGAATAACATTTATAGCATCTTCCAAATCTGTTAATTGAGCAAACATATTTGCAAAAGATATTTCAACACCCTTTGGAGAACCGGTAGTACCTGATGTGTATATAATTAAGGCTGTTGATTTAGAACTTCTGTGACGCCATTTGCATTCATAAACATTCGGAAACTCATAAATACTTGTTAACCCAAGATTATAAGATGGTTCGTCAATTACAAAAATATTTTTTATTGTCGGAATTTCTTTTTGTAATTCCAACGCCATTTGTACAAACGAATGTGAAACAAGCATTACAGTCGGCTCACAATCCGAAAGTATTGAAACAAGTTCAAATTTGGTAAGCTTAATATCCAAAGGGACAACTGTCATGCCTGCCATAATTGAAGCAAAAACGCATGCTCCATATTCAGGTTTCGATTCTGAAAGTATTGCGACACGTTCTCCTTTTTTTACTTGGACTTGCATAATCAAATGACTTGCAAGTTTTCTTGACAAAAGCCCTACACCTTTGTATGAAAACTCTTTCCACCCCAGTGGTGTGCGAATTCCCAAGGCTATTCTATCTCCATATGCGTTAGTTCGTTCTTCCAAAACGGAAAGGATATTGTGTTTTGTTGTCCCCATTTTATTCTTTAACTCCATGTAAATCAGAAACTACCTTAAGCATATTATTTACTATTATAAAAGTCAAGTTATTACTTTATTTTTATATTATAATTGTTAATATATTGCGAGGTAATTATGAAAAAAGTTTATATTGAAACTATGGGATGCCAAATGAATAAATCTGATACCGAAAGAATGCTAGGTATGTTGGCTCATTTTAATTATGAAGAAACAGAAAATTGGAAAGATGCCGATTTATTAATTGTGAACACTTGTTCAATAAGACAGCTCAGTGAAGATAAAGCTTTTAGTCTTCTTGGAGCGTGGGGCAAACGTAAAAAAGAAAAGGATATAAAAATAGGTATTTGCGGTTGTGTTGCACAACAAAAAGCAGAGAATATTTTTAAACGTGCTCACTATGTAGATTTTGTTTTGGGCACTCATAATATCTACAAATTACCCGAAATTATCAAAGCTGTTGAAAATGGCGAAAAAGTTTGTGAATGTACTGAAACACATAAAACAGCCGACACACGTGGTTTTGGTATCAAACGTGTGAAATCCACAAATGCTTGGGTTAACATTACAGAAGGTTGTAACAATTTTTGCACATACTGTATTGTCCCTTATACACGTGGACGTGAACGTTCCAGACTCCCTGAAGTTATTATCAAAGAAGCACAAGATGCTTTAAATGAAGGGTTTAAAGAAATTACACTTTTGGGACAAAATGTTGATAGCTACGGAAAAGATTTTAAAGATAAAAATTATAGACTTGCAGATTTGTTGCGGGATTTGAATGCATTAGAAGGCGATTTTAGAATTAGATTTGTAACATCATATCCGACTGATATTACTGACGAACTTATTAAAACAGTTGTCGAGTTGGATAAGGTTTGTGAATATTTTCATATTCCTATGCAATCGGGTTCAAGCGAAGTTCTTAAGAAAATGAATAGACGTTATGACAGAGAAACTTATGCCAAAATTGTTAAAAAGGTTCGAGATATGGTGCCTGATGTTACAATAACCAGTGATTTTATTGCAGGTTTCCCCGGAGAAACTGAGGAACAATTTGGCGAAACCCTTACAGCAATTGATGAATTTGAATTGGATTATTCTAACGTAGCTGCATATTCACCTCGTGAAAAAACAGTCGCCGCGAAATGGGTCGATAAATTTATTCCGGAAGATGTTAAAGATGAAAGATTTCAACGCTTAAATAAAAAAGTTCAAGAAAATTGTCTTAAATCAAATAAAAAGTACCTTGGACGAGAAATGGAAGTTCTTGTGGAAAGCTTTTACGAACGTAAAGGTAAAAAAATTAACACCGGAAAAACACGCAATAACAAAACTGTTCATATTCCTTGCGATGAAGATTTGACAGGAAAATTTGTCACTGCAAAAATTACCAATGCAAGAACATGGTATCTAAATGGAGAAATAGTTTAAAAAACTTATTCCATAGGAATAGTTAATTTCTGACCGATTTGAAGTTTATTAAGGTTGCTTAAGTTGTTAGCTTCCTGAACAGTTTTAGCTTTTTCAGGACTGTAAGAACCGTAAAATCTAATCATAATACTTTCAACAGTATCACCGCCTTGAACGGTATAAACTTCATTGCTTGCAGAAGTTTCACCGCCTGCCGGAATAAGATTAACTTTTTCGTTTTTAACTTTCACATTTTTAGGTGTTTGAACATCATTTCCTTTTACGGAAAAACTGATTATTGTAGTAAGTATAAGCATTGTAATTGCACCGGCAATAAAACCTGTTGCAAGATAAACACTTGGTGATTTTTCCGATTTTTGGCTGATTTTAAAGTTTTGCCATAAAATGTCAAGTTCTTTTTCTTTGCTTGGACGAACATAAACATTTGGCGAATTATCATATGTAGAATCTTGTTTGTATTTGGAAAGAGCTTCCAATACTGCCATTTTTTCCTTTGAAAGGTTTGATCTTCTTAGAGTTGAACTTTTCATATTTCGGACCTCACTATCCCATCTAATCATTTGTAATAGGATAGTATCATGACATTTTTTTAATTTCAAGTATTTGTAAAAATGTCTAACGACCTTCTTTATTATAGTAACAATTAATAATTTTAATCAATATGGCTTGTAACACCGATTGACTTATTGTTGTCAATTTCTATCGTATGACGGATAATTGTATGAGCCATTAAAAGCATGTACGGATTTATCTCGGTTGTTTGTGACATATTAATTTTTGCTTTAGCAACTGGTTCTGATGGTTTTACTTCTTTTTCTGAGAAAGTAACGACCGAATTCATTGCATAATGTTTTTCGGCACCTTGAATACGAGCCATAAGCTCATCTTTTGGGAATTCTTTTCCGCATTCAACAGAAACATGTACTGAATTTGAAGTTTCCAAAACAAGTAATGCAGTAATATCTCCATAATTTACAGTTGTAATCGTAATTGTAAGAATACTGTCGCTTTCCTCACTTTCATCAGATGTTTCAATATCCAAATCGAACCCAACACCTTCATCCAACGGAAGCCACGGTAAATAAAGCATCATCAGAACTTTAAGTGTTTGTCCGGTATCATTTTGTGCCGCCATGGCTACACTTGCATTAATAAGCCTCGCCATTTCTTTTATTTGAGTTAAATCATTTATTCCTTGCTTTGAGGCTTGTGTCATAGAGGTGATAAGTTTTGTCAAAGCCTCTTTACCGTTTATTTGCAGCAATTGAGAAATCTGAGCCAAATCAATCATTCCGTTAGGTGAAATTGATAGATTTTTCAAAGTTGATTGCAATTGTGAAGCCATCTGACTTTGAATTATTGTTTGTATTTGTGTTGGAAAAGTTAACCCTTGTAATTGTGCCAAAATTTGTGCTTGGGTTTGTGATAGAGCATTCTTTTGAGCTGCAATATGCTGAGCAAACATTTGATTAAATTGTGCTTGTGTTAAGCCTTTTTGTATCATGAAAATAAATTCATTCAAGTTTTTTGGCAACTGCATAACATCTCGTGCATAAACCGCCATATCCATACTTTGCAAAGTATTCATCTGAAGATTTGCCGTTGTTTGAGAGGTTTGCGAAACTATATTTTGCTGAACGTTTTGCGCAAAAGTTTCCGCAACAGGTTGCGACGGTTGTTGTACTTGTCGGTTTACAAGTGCTTGATAATTTGTGAAACGCGAAATCATTCGTCCTAAATCAAAATTATTCATACACTTATTTTAAATGATTTTTTACAAAATGTCTATATTAATTTTTAATCGGTAAATACGATTGCGGGTAGCTGTAATCTTCCTTAAACCCTAAATTTCTGTACATTTTAAGTGCTTGAAAATTATTTGTTTCCGTACACGTATTTATTTCTGTAATAGGTCGTTGTGCATTCTCAACCCAATCTATAATTCTATCAACTGAGTGTTTTAGCATAAGTTTGGAAAGCCCTCTGCCTTGATGTTCTTTTTTTATGGCGACAATAGGAATATTAACAATTTGTCCGCCTGTTAAATTCATAAAACAAAATCCAACAGGATGATTATCGCAAAGTAAAACACTTGAAGCTTCCGGTAAAAACTCTGCATAAATATTTTTTGTTATTTTGGTTAAAATATCAAAAGTTCCGTCAAGAGTTTTAAATCTCGGGTCAAAAAGTGCATCCGCACTCGTTTCAAAAGCTTCTTGAACAATTTGAACCGCATCATGAAAATATTTTTCGTTCCAATCAACTACACTGTAACATTTGGGCAAATTATTAAATTTTGTCATTTTAAGAATTTCAACTGAATTTGTTCCGCTCATAAGAAAACGTAAAACTGCAATTCCGATAAACTTAAATCCATAACGTGCAATTTCACCGATTAATGATTTTTGAGCACCAAGCATAGGGTAACAAACAATTTTGTTTTCACGTTCTTTTTCAGTTTCGATAAGGAATTTTTCCAATAAATATTTACTTCTTAATATAAAATTTTCACGATTTAATGAATGAAGTATATTAAGCTCAACCGCTTCCGAAATTGCTGTTGTATATACCAAAAAAGCTGTAGGGATACTATCTTCCAATAAAATCATGCATTTTATCAAATCTTTTTTAACAGCTTCAACAAAATCATCAAATGCCAACGGTTCAAGTTCAAAATTATAATCGGAAGCGGCTCTGCACCGAAAATCATTATAAACCGGCTCAAAACTTTTGTAATATTCTTCTGATAAAAATTTTGCTTCAAATTTCGTCATTTTTTCACCTTAAAGCATATGCTGCATTTTGTCTTTTTTGGTTTCCATATAATGCTTATTATATTGATTAATTTCAGGAGCCAATTTTACTATTTCATTTACGTTAAGTCCATAACCCTTTAGGGCAATAATTTTTTTCGGATTATTAGTAATCAAGTTAAAGGTTGTAAAACCTAAATCAAGGATAATTTGCGCACCGACGCCATAATCTCGCAAATCAGGTTTAAATCCCAGCGAAATATTTGCTTCTACAGTATCTTGTCCACATTCTTGGAGTTTATATGCCTTAATTTTATTTACAAGCCCGATACCTCTGCCTTCGTGACCACGCATATAGATTACAGCACCTTTACCATATTTATCAATATAACTCATTGCGCCGTGTAACTGAGAATTGCAATCACATTTAAGACTATGGAAAATATCACCGGTTAAACATTCGCTATGCACTCTTATTGCAGGGATTTTGTCACTGCCGTCATCTTTGACAAGTGCGGCATATTCCATGCCCGTAAGATTATTTCTGTAACCGTAAATCGTAAATTCTCCGTATTCTGTAGGCAAAAACGCTTCTGCTTCACGAGTTACAAATCTTTCAGACTTAAGTCTGTATGCGATAAGTTCAGCAACTGAAATAAATTTAATTCCATGTTTGTTTGCAAATTTTCTTAAATCATCACGGCGCATCATGTGTCCATCTTCATTCATAACTTCACACATAACACCGGCTGAAACATGTCCGCATAATTTTGTCAAATCGACAACAGTTTCTGTGTGACCTGTTCTTTCTAAAACACCGCCACGACGTGCAACACACGGAAATAAATGCCCCGGTTTTCTCAAATCTGACGGAACTGCATCCGGTGCAAGCGCAACTTCTACTGTTTTAGCTCTGTCAAACGCTGAAATTCCTGTCGTAACCCCGTATTTTTCAGCAGCATCAATACTTACAGTAAAAGCTGTTTTCATGCCTTCTGTATTTTGGTCAACCATTTGCGGAAGCTCAAGTTTTTCTGCAATATCAGGAGAAATTGCTAAACAAATAAGTCCTTTTGCCTCATTCGCCATAAAATTTATAATACCAGGTGTAACCGTTTGCCCCGAACAAATTAAATCACCTTCGTTTTCACGGTCTTCATCGTCAGCAACCAAAATCATTTTGCCTGCTTTGAAATCTTTTATTGCATCTTCAATATTGTCAAATTTGAATTCATCCATTTATATAAACCCGTTTTCCGCTAAAAAATTTTCATTAATCTTGCTATTATTATTGTCTGTTGATAAAAATTTTTCAACATATCTGCCGAGAATATCCGTTTCAATATTTACCAAATCACCTGTTTGTAAATATTTAAGATTAGTATTATCAAGAGTGTGTGGAATTATTGCAACAGAAAATACATTGTCTTTCAAATCTGCAACAGTTAAACTCACTCCATTTACAGTAATTGACCCTTTATAAACGATGTGTTTACTGTTAGGGACTTCAAATCTCATATTACCTAAATATTTTGCAGTCATATCAATATGCCCTTGAACAATATGCCCACCCATTCTTGTAGAAGGTGTCAAAGCTCGTTCAAGGTTTACTATTTGACCAACTTGCATATTTTTGAAATTAGTAATCCGAAATGTTTCATCACTAACATTTACAGAAAATGTGCCTGATGTTAGTTTCACAACTGTTTGACAACAACCGTTAATCGCAATGCTGTCACCAAGTTTGGTATTTTCAAGCACTTTTTTACACTGCACGGTAATCGTTGAACCGCTTATGCTTTGCAAAATTCCTGTTTCTTCTACAATACCTGTAAACATATACATATTGTAACACGAAATAAATATATTGATAAAAAAGGGCAGATATTAAACCCGCCCTTTTTTAATTACTATTGCAGACATACCGCTTGTGTGTTGTTGTAGCAGTAATTGCCGTACCCGTACGTGTTGGTAGAGTTGAAGTAGCGGCAGTACGCGTAGCCGCTGTACTCCTCACCTGACCAAACGTAGAACCTGTTATCAGAATTTAAAGTAAAACCTAAAGATGCTACCTTGCTTGTGTCCATTGTTAGGTTAGATACATTGTTATTAGCCTGTACTTGGTCTGTGTTGTAGATGTAATTTGCTATCTCTGCTAATTGTGCGGATGTTGGCATGTTTTGTACACCACCACAAGCTTTTACAGCTCCTGCCCAGTAATCGGTATCAACTCCACATTCACTTATCCCGAGATTACCCTTTTGCTCTTCGCATTCCGCTTTGGTTAATGGTGTCGGGAAGAACGGTGCACCATAACAAGTTCCACCGATTTCAAATGCACAATCTTTACCACCTAAACTGCTAACATTAATCGAACGCAAGTCCTTACCACTTGTATTCGGTTTTGAAAATCCTGATGTATCATAAAGTATTGCTACGCATGCTGTTCCTGTAACTTGATTTGAGAATTGGTCTTGATGACAAGTATTTGTCGGATTGTACGCAATCAACCCGTTTGTACCATTATTCAATTGAAATCCTAATACTTCTGTATCCCAATCCTTTTGCCCAAAATGTTTTGCTGTTTTAACTGTTGTAATATCTACTTCTTCCGGTGTTGCTTCACCTGAACCCCACCATACTGTATCTGAAAAACAATCTGTTAATTTGTCGCTGCCACAAACTTTAACTATTTTTAAATGATTAGATAACTCATCAACAAAATCTTTAGTAGTTCTGTAACCCGCTAAAGTACCTTGAGTATTCATAACTTTCAAAGCTTGCTCAAGTTTTGCTTCAAACACAGTTGCTGCAGTGTTCCAACCTTTTTCTTGATTATTGGTA
>CAYUIW010000004.1:0-45943 GCA_964444905.1 uncultured Muribaculaceae bacterium | reverse complement strand
TAGCAAAAATCCACCGTATTTATCCGGTGTCGAAAAACAATAAATGAGGCGAAAACAGAGGAGAAAACAGTCTAAAACCCAGACTACAAGCGGGTTTGCCCCCCCCTAAATCGGCATAACACGGTCATATCAAGGCTTTTCACCCTGCTTAATCCATATTCACCTGTGTTCACAAACTTCCTCATACCCTAATTCTACCACATTTTTTAAGCTTTTGCAAATTAACAAAGTTTGATTAACATGATTTAATAAATCGCTTGCAAATAAAGATTTCTTGTATTATTATATTAATTGCCGAAAGTTATAGGCTTTGGTATGCCTGTAATTTTTTAGTTACTTTAAAACCAAAAGGAGATAAGAAAATGCCAAAAATGAAAACACACAGATCTGCTGCAAAACGCTACAAAGTTACTGCAACAGGCAAAATTTTAAAAAGACAAGCAGGTATAGGCCACTTGCTCCAACACAAATCTGAATCAAGAAAACGTAAGATTTTCAAAATGGTTGAGGTTTCAGATTCACATGTAAAACTGGTTTCCAAAGAGTTACCATACAAGAAGTATTCAAGATAGGAGCAAAAAATGAGAGTAAAACGTGGTAATGTAAGTCGTTTAAGACATAAAAAAATATTAAAACTTGCTAAAGGCTTTAAAGGTGCTAGAAGCAGAATTTTCAAAGTTGCTAATACTGCTGTTATGAAAGCACTTAAATATGCTTACAGAGATAGACGTGCTACAAAACGTAATATGCGTCGTCTTTGGATTATCAGAATTAACGCTGCTGTTAGAGAACGTGGCATGAGCTATTCAAGATTTGTTAATGCTTGTAAAAAAGCTAACATTATCGTGAACAGAAAAATGCTCGCTGACATGGCTGTAAATGATAAAGAAGCATTTGATGTTGTGTTTGAAGCTGTTAAAGCTGCAAAATAGAACAAGAAACTTATGTAAAAAAAGAACTCTCATATGTGAGGGTTCTTTTTTTATTAATTCGGGGCATTAAGTTTTTTTATTTTATGTTATAATTCTTTTAACAAGGAGAAAATTATGACATTACGAAACGAACGTGTTAGAAAAGAGCTTATGAGAGATATCTCAGAAATTTTGAGAAAAGAAATTCGTGGACTTGTAGGTGTGGTTTCTGTTGTCGATGTGGAAGTTTCGCACGATAATTCGTTCGCAAAAGTTATCTACAGTGTTTTAGGTTCTGATGAACAAATTGAAAAAACAAAGGAAATTATTGATAAAAATACTCCCAAAATCCGTTATGAAGTGGGAAAACGTATTCGCCTCAGACTTACTCCTGAATTAAAATTTGTATATAGCGATTCATTTGAAAAAGGTTCGAGAGTAACAGAGATTATTGATAAAATCTCACGAGGAGAAATTTAGATTGTTCGTTTTTTTGAATGTATATAAACCGAAAGGGATGACTTCACACGACGTTGTTGCAAAACTTCGTCGTGTTACTAAAATTAAACAAATAGGTCATACCGGAACACTTGACCCGTTTGCGGAAGGGGTTTTGCCGATTTGTATTGGAAAAGCTACAAGGCTGATTGAGTATCTTAATGATGATAAAGAATATATTGCAACGGTTCAATTTGGTAAAAGCACAACTACGTATGATTTGGAAGGCGAAATTGAGTTTGAAAGTAATATAAAAATTAACTCAGAACAAATTGAAAATGATTTAAGAAATTTTATGGGAGAAATTTCTCAACTGCCTCCAATATATTCGGCAATAAAAGTTAAAGGGAAAAAGCTTTATGAATATGCACGTGAAGGCAAAACCGTTGAAATTCAACCTCGTACTGTTTTTATTTCAAAAATTGAACTTTTGAATTTTAATGAAGAAAAACAGACTGCGGATATTGTTATTGCTTGTTCTAAAGGCACCTATATTCGTTCAATAGCACACGATTTGGGGCAGCATTTAAAATGCGGGGCACATTTGAGAAAACTTGTTCGTACTAAAGCCGGAAAATTTTTTGTAGAAAATTCAGTTTTACTGGACGAGTTGCAAACAATTGATGATGTCAAAAAATACATGATTAATCCGCTGGAAGTTATGGATTTACCTCTTTTAGAAATTACAGAAGAAGAATTGCAAAAAGTTATACAGGGGCAAGCTTTCCAAAATAATTCTATTCAATGTAATGATTTTTTAATTTTGATTTATAATAATAGTGTGAAAGCCGTCGCAAAAGTCGAAAACGGTATTATTAAAGTTAAAAAGGTATTTGTATGAAGAGAATAGTTTTATTATTCGGAATTATGATATTTACGGCAAGCGGTTGTTTTGCCTCAAATTGTGGCTATAATTGCGTTAAACCATACGATTTGAGCAACGGATTTTCAAGATTTATGAGTCATGCAACAGGCTCAAACCTTTTAGCGGAACAAGTGGCAAAAGTACTTTTGAAAAAAGAGGTTGCTAAAAATATTGACGGAAAATTAAAAGTTAAAGTGGATTCATATAGTGTTAAAGATTTAAAAAAAGGTATTTTTAAGTCCATTTCAATACAAGGTGACAATCTTGACTTGGAAGGTGTAAAATTTACTTCACTTGATATTCATACAGTATGTGACTTTAATTATATTTCAATGAAAGATAAAAATAACCCCGTTTTCAAAGAAGCGTTGCCAATGGAATTTAATGCAGTTCTATCAGAAGATGACATAAATCAAACAATGATGACCGGTGAATATAAAAACGTAATTGATTCACTGAATATGTTAGCAGGTAGTGCCGGATTGTTTAAAATTTCATCAAGTCAGGTAAAAATTAAAAACAATAAACTTTACTATATTTTAAAAGTTGCAATTCCGTTTGTTCGTTCTACTCAGAATATTATGCTTACATCAGATTTAAAAGTAGTAAAAGGTCAAATTGATTTCACTAATACTAAGCTTGTAAATGATGTTGTTTCAGTGGATTTAAAGAAAATCGACAAAGCATTAAATTATCTTAACCCGCTTGATTTTTCTTTAAATATATTAGAAAATAAAGATGCAAAACTTGCAGTGAAAGATGTAAAAATCATGGATAATAAAATTCATGCTAATGGTTTGATAGTGATACCGAAAGATTAATAGAGGGAAAATTATGGACGGTAAACAAAAAACATTTTTAGTTATTTTAGGAATGATAATGATAGTTTTTGCAGTGAACTTCGGCTTAAAAATGCTTGCTCCTGTTGAAATTTTACCTGACGATGTTCAAGTTAGCGAAAGACAAACAACGGAAGAAGTTCCAAAAGTTGAAGATACTAAAGAAAAAGTATATGTAAATGTATTTTTTATCGGACAAAATGAAAATCATGATGAAGTTTATAAAGCTGTTAAACGTGAATATAATCAAGATATTGACGGGTCTAAGCTTAAATTTGCGATAAATTCGCTTGTTGCCGGTCCAAAATCTGATGAAAAGGCTAAAGGTGTTTATACAGAAATCCCGTCAGGAACAGATGTTATATCTATTCAAGAGCTTCCTGATAAAGCTATTATAAATCTTTCTTCAGAGTTTGAACTCGGTGGTGGTACAGATAGCTTGTATAAACGTCTGTATCAGCTTATAAAAACAGCTCGAAGAAATTCTGAAGTTCCCGTATATTTGTATATAGAAGGACAGCGTGCAGATGTAATCGGCGGTGAAGGAATTATGCTCAGTCAACCGCTAAGCGACAGGTCATTGGAAGGCTAAATGGAAAAAGATTTGGATTATTATCTTAATTTAAATTGGACTCTTGTTGAGGGAGAAGATTTGGATTTTGACGGAAATCCTTATCATTTTATTGAAATAAAAGAAATTCCAAGTTTTGTTTTTTGCGCAAAAACAATTGAAAAAGCACGTGAAAATTACAAACATCAACTCAAATTAACGCTTATGGTAATGCTTGAAAGTGGTGAACATATTTTAGAACCCGGAGAAGAGGATGATGAACCCGATTGGGAAAGTTTGTGTCCTTAGTTTTTGTAAATTTCCGCATATTTGGGGTTAACAGCGAGCCATTTGAATGCTTGTTCTTCCATTTCCGGAATATCGATTACAAAAGTACCGCCATAACGTCCTCGAGAAAATGCAAGATACCCTTCTTTTGCCAAGTTATGGAAAGCTTTACGAATAGTATTCGGACTTAAATCCATTTGTTGCGATAATTCAGCAATGGATGGTAGTTTTGAACCTATTTCATAATTTTCTGCTATCATCTTTTTTATGTGGTTTTGAGTTTTTTCGTAATAATAAAATGCTGTATCTTTTGCAGATGCAAAGATGGATGTTTCACGACGTTCTTCTACTGCCATTTCATTAGGCATTTTTATGACTGACGTTCCGTATCTACCTCGACGTGCCAAAAGAATACCTTCGTCTATAAGGATTTTTAATGCATCATGAATAGTTTTTATACTAACATTTAATTTTTTTGAGAGTTCTTCATGTGCGGGAATTCTATCACCTATACGTAAGTTCTTAGAAATATAATTTTTTAAATCATTTTGCACTTTATTTACTAATGTCAAATTAGAATTATTCTCATTTGTTTCAAATACATTGTTTTTAAGTATCCAGCCTGCATCTTTGGATTTTTTGAATTTATGGGTAATAATTCCGATACCGCAAAGATACTCAAATGCTAATCGTGTAGTATTTGACGAACATCCGATTATAACTGATAGAGCACGTGAAGATGGAAGATGTTGCCCAATTTTAAAATCGTTATCAAGAATATATTTTTTTATTTTTTCAATCGCGATATCACGTTTTGATGTCAATTTCCGCATTTGTGATGAATTTTTTTTATAATCTTTTACGAGAGTTCCGATGCACTGTTTTGATTCAACATAACCCATATCTTCCACATAACGTAATGCGTTTTGCATTGTTCCAACACTCACACCAAGCATATATGCAAATTCAAATTTTGTCGGCAATAAATTATTTGGTTTGATTTTACCGGAGGATAAATCCGCCTTAATCCAAGCAATCATCCATTTCGCAATTGTTAAAGCTTTTGATTCGGAAGTATTTTTTAAATCAGGCAAATCAACATTGATATCACTAGTTTTAATACAATTCAATTCAGATTTTTTTATAAATGTTTGCATACACTACCTTCCAGTTTTAATGATACACTATTTATAAAAAAACAGCAAGAAAAATTTTGACACTTTATGAAGAAGATGTAACATATTTATGGTACAATGTTGTTATGAAAGCTTTAGTTCAACGAGTTAAAAAAGCATCTGTAACAATTGACAACAAACTTTATTCACAAATAAATAAAGGCCTGTTGGTATTTGTTGGTGTAGAAAAAACAGATGAAAAAATTAATGCAGACAAACTTGCTGATAAAATCATTAATCTTCGTATTTTTGAAGATGAAAATGATAAAATGAATTTGTCTTTAAAAGATGTAAATGGCGAAATACTTGTAGTTTCACAATTTACATTATGCGGTGATTGCAAAAAAGGCACCAGACCAAGTTTTGACAAATCAGCTCCGTTAGATAAGGCAATTGAATTATATGACTATTTTGTTGAAAAAGTTTGTTCTTACGGTTTAAAAACAGAAACAGGAAAATTTAGAGCAATGATGGATGTCGAATTAATTAATGACGGACCTGTAACTTTTTGGATTGAAAAATAATTGCTTGCAAAGATTTGTTTTTTGTGTTAAAATGTGCATGCAAATTTGTAATATTTTTTTTGAAATCGATTTTTCGAGGAGTAGTATTTAAATTTATTAAAGTTATTATTTAATTAAGAGGCTTTTAATTATGTATGTAAACAAATGCACTAAGTGCGGTCGTGAATTTGAAACCAAAAACCCCAAAAGAGTTATCTGTCCTGATTGTCTTTATCCGGATAAAAAGATGATTATTTCATCAACTGTAACTAATGATGAACCTACAAAACCGGAAACATCAGCTCCGTTACCAAGTTATAGTACGGAAGAGCAACCGCAATTCTATAGCAGTTATAGTGCAGGTGAAGGTAGAGATTTTCGTCCTCAACAAAATAATTACAACAGAGATAATCGTCAAGGTGGCTACAATCGTGGCGGTTATAACAATCAACGCCCGCAAGGCGGTTACAACAGAGATAATCGTCAAGGTGGCTACAATCGTGGCGGTTATAACAATCAACGCCCGCAAGGCGGTTACAACAGAGATAATCGTCAAGGTGGCTACAATCGTGGCGGGTTTAACAACCAACGTCCGCAAAATAACAGACTTAATCGCCGACCAATGAACAAATCAAAAGGACCAAAACCATTATTGGTAAGTAAGGAGCAACTTGAACAAATTGAATTGCTCTATAAGCTTATGCTTCCGTTGCCAAATCCTGATGCGCACGAAGTTATTGGTGAAAAAATCGGTCTTGAACCCAGAAAAGTTTTCTTTGGTATTAATTTGGTAAGACAAAAAATGATGCTTCCAAAACTTCCTTTCCCAAAACGTAAACTTGCAATTTCTCAAGATCAATTATTTGCAATTAAAAATCTATACGAACCACTTTTACCACTTCCGCCTATCGGATGTCATAAAATCATTGCTGCACAATTAAAAATGGATGAGTGGCGTGTTCACGTTGGTATTGGCTTGCTTCGTTCTCAAATGGGACTTGAACGTTGGAACCAAGATAGAGCTGATGCTCCTGAAGAATTTAAAAAAGCAAAAGATGAAGTAGTTGATGAAAAACCAAAACGTGGCAGAAAACCGAAAAAAGAAGCAGAGTAATGGATAAATTTGTTTCTGTTGGTAAAATTCTGAATTTTCACGGTATTCAAGGTGAAGCAAAAGTCGGATTTTCTAAAAATCGACAAGACTTTGTTTTAGGATTGGATGTTGTTTATTTAAAGCATGGTAATGATTATTTAAAATTAAAAATAACTCGTTCTCGTTTGCATAAAACATTTGCAATAGTGAAGTTTGACGGAATTAACTCAATAAATGACCTCCTCCCTTATAAAGGTTCTTTATTGTTTGTAACCGAGGACACTATTCGTGAAAATCTTGATGAAGACGAATTTTTAATTGATGAATTGGTTGGTTTGGATGTTTTAGATACAGATGGTAAAAAATTGGGTTTTGTAGTAGGTGTTTCCAATAACGGAGCAAATGATTTGCTTTCCGTCAAAACAAATACAAATAAAATATCTTTTATCCCATTTGTCAAAGCTATTGTACCGGAAGTTTCACTCAAGGATAAAAAAGTTTTTATTAACAATCTGGAAGGACTTTTGGAATGAAATTTGAGGTATTAACACTTTTTCCTGAAATGATTGAAAATTATTGTGGGTTTAGTATTTTAAAACGAGCAATTGAAGCAGGTGTTGTTAGTGTTAATACAGTAAACCCTCGTGATTATACGTTGAATAAGCACAAAAAAGTTGACGATACGCCTTATGGTGGTGGAGCAGGCATGGTTTTGATGCCTCAGCCTTATGTTGATGCTTATGAAAGTATTGAAAAAATGTCAAATTCAGTTACGGTAATGCTTTCACCGCAAGGACAACCTTTTAATGATGCAATTGTAAATGAATTGGCAAATTATGAACAGATAATATTGATGTGTGGACATTATGAAGGTTTTGATGAGCGAATACGTGACATTATAAAACCTCGAGAAATTTCTATCGGTGATTTTGTTTTAACCGGAGGCGAATTACCTGCATTATGTATTATTGATGCAGTTAGTCGTAAAATAGAAGGAACCCTAGGAAGGATAGAATCTGCTGAAGAGGATAGTTTCTCTGATGGGCTACTTGAGTACCCGCAATATACAAAACCCCGTGAATATAGAGGTTTAAAGGTTCCGGAAGTTTTGTTGAACGGAAATCATAAAGAAATTAACGAGTTCCGCATGGCAGAACGAATTAAAAGAACTAAGCTCAAACGACCTGATTTACTGAATGGGCGGAGTTAAATCATTTTGTTTTCCAATTCCAAATCCGTCTTTAATTAATGAATAAATTCCAATTCCTGCAAGCCCGATTGCAGAAGTTTTTGCTAACGGTAATGCACGACCTTTTGCGAATAGAGCTCCAATTCCAAGCCCCAATGTTACAACATCAGATACTAACATTGAACCAAGTCCTTTGAAGTACCCGACACCAGAATTTATAAATCCACGTATATTATTATCTAATTCGTATTTATAAACAGCATCTTTTAATTGAATTTGCGTCATGCTTGGCTTATTAATTGTTTGTGTATTATTCAAATAATATAAAGCTGCATCAGCATTTTTGGTTTTCATGTGTTCATCAGCTTTAATTTTCCCGTAAACATGGGCATCACGCGCAACAAGGTATAGTGCCGCAGCACCCACACCTCTGGATATGTATTTTCCGTAATTAATGCCCATTATTTTTTATCTTCCTTTGGTTTTGCTTCAAATTCTTTCTGTACAACCTGACCGGACATTTTTAGTAAGATTTGACTTGCTTGAAGTGCATCTTGTCCATATCCTGAATCAGATTGTTGTATTGCTTGTAAAAGTTTTACAGTTAAATCATCGCCAGTAACTTGTCGTAAGTCAAGAGCAGCTAATGCCATAAATCTTACAGGTTGTGACGGGTCCTGAAGCATTTTGTTAATCAATGCGGTTAAAGCTTTATCCTCTTTTCTGGAATCATCTTCTGCAAGTCGAGCTACAACTTCCTTTGCACCCATTAACCTTATTTCTTTATCTTGACTGTTTAAATAATTTTCGAGATTTTTTATATAATCATCTGTTAATTGAACTATATTGCGTTTTTCTGTTTTTTTCTTTTCTTCTGTAGTTGTTGAGTTTGTTGTATTGGTTGTATTATTGGATATATTACCTGAGTTTTCGGTATTTTTTACAGTTTCAGAATTCCCGTTGGTATTTACACCAGTTTGTCCGTTTTGAGGGGTACCTGCGGAATTATTCGGACCCAACTGGGTAGTATAATAATTTGACGGGTAACAATTCGGCTGAGTATTATAAGAAGGTGCGTTTACGTTGTAAACAGGAGCTCCTCCCGGAACACCAACTGACGGATTAAATATTTGAATATTTACACCGGAATAATTTGGTACTTGCACAGTTTGTGGTTGCGAATTACACTGCACAGACGGTTGAGTTGTAACCGGTTGTTGAGTTGTTTGTTGTACCACATTCTTTTGATATTGAGGTTGTCCTATTGTATTTTGCATAAAACTACCTTTCACCTACTTATTTTAATAAAGTATTAAATAAAAAAAATATTGCCTTTTTATTCGTTTTTTTAAGAAATATTACGCAATTTTTATTATTAAATATTTGAATATATAATAACTATATGGACAATTATGAAAAAAATTATCTGTCAAAACGTCCGGAAGGTCTTTGTAAAATGTGCGGGCTTTGCTGTCGTGTTGCAACCACAACAGTACCTTATGAAACTCTTCAAAAAATGCAATTGGAAGGGGATAAAGGGGCAACTGATTTTTTGAGTATATTTGAACCGTATCCATCTATTGATGCTGCTCGTAAAGTTTCTGAAAAAACTGTCGAAAATGTTATTGAAATGTTAAAAGAAGATAACAACTATAACGAAAATAATATTACTTTTTATAAATGTAAATACTTGTTTGATGATAATACGTGTTCTCGATACGAGGACAGGCTTTTACTTTGCAAACATTTTCCTGCTTCGCCTTGGGCAATAGTTCCTCCGGGATGTGGTTATGAAGGGTGGTTATTCCTCAAGCGAGAAGAAGAAAAACAGCGTATTCGTAAAGTTAAAGAAGAATTGCTTGAACTGCAATTACTTAAGAATAAAACAACTTCAACGGAAATGCTTTTGAAAATTGCAGCAGTTGAGGCTAAAATGCATGTCACAATCGATATGTATCGAAAACACGGTTCCGATAATTGGTAATTTATCACTATTTAGACTTGTGTCATTTTATCCAGTTTTGCTTTGTAAAATTCAGTATTAATGTTGAGTTTTGTTCCAATATCCAAAAGCATTGAAATAAATTCTTTATCTTTTGTTCGTTTTGATGTCGGCAAAATTTCAATTATATCGCCAATTTTGTGGTAAATTCTATTGAAGTATATATTTTGAGCTTCTGAAATATCAATTTCAAGTTCAAGTTTTTCAATATTATCAAACATTTCCAACAAGACTTCAGCTTGTTGAATTTCAAAGCTTTGCGCCAGTCTTGTTATATTTTGTTGAACTTTTTTAGCAAAAATCTTATTGGATGGAATTTTATCAAGTTTAATTTCCATTTTTCGAGCTTCAAAGTTAATATCGAGAGCTTGTTGTAATGTTGAATAGTCAACAAAACCACCCGAATGTACAACTAAATCATTAAATTTTTGACTTAATGCATAAGTTGCAGCAATTTTAAATTCGTTTGGAATTGTAAGTCCAAGATTTTGCATATGATAAATTGAGCCTTTGCCCTGATCATACATATCCTGATAAGTTTGCGCAAATTTTTCCAACTTGCCTTTGAGCATAATTTGTAAAATTTTACGTCTTTCTTCAATAAAAATATCTTTAAGAGTGAAATATTCTTTGCCGAAATTTTCGTCTAAAGCTCTTATTATTTCAGTTTGCGGATTAAGCATGTATATTTTTATCAAATCGGATTTCATTTTGTTGTAAGTAACATCATCAGAAAATTCTTTGATTGCGCAATGGAAATCACCACCGGAGAATTGCATTAATGCAAAAGTGAGATTTGCACTGTCCAAGGTAATTCTTGATTTTATTTCAATGTGTCCTGCAATAAAGGTCGTATTACCTTTTTGAACTTTTTGATAATCGTGTCTTTTAATTGTATAGCAATAAACATTTTCTTCATCCTCAAAATCTTGGTACAAAGAAGATATTGCCCACAAACTTGCGATTTGTTTTTGAGTAATAACAGATGGTTTTACAAATCTTTCGTATATATCTTTTCCTGTTCCATATTCAGAAAGATTACTTTTTGCTTCACTTAAAATTTCGAGGAATTTTGTTTCATAATCTTTTGAACTGAATGAAGCTGCAAGTTGCATAGCACGAGCAGCATATTTCATTATTTGAACGGTTTCAATGCCGGAAATTTCAGAGAAAAACCAACCGCAACTTGTGTACATTAGCATTGCTTGACGTTGAATTTCCAGAAGCATCATTGCTTTTACTTTCTCTCCGTCAGTTAAATCAGATATAAAGTAATTGGTTTGGAATTTTTTCACATTTGATTCTGTTCTGTCTAAAATAACGTCAATATAGTTGTTTCTAACTTCCCATATATCCACTTTGAAGTATTTAGTTGCTTCCTTTTCATATATTTTTATAAGTTCATCACGCAGATAATCAAGAGCATTTCTTAAAGGTTTTCTCCATTTTTGGTTCCAGCCTGGGTGTCCGCCTGTTGAACAACCGCAGTCTTCTTTCCATCTGCCGACCCCATGGAAGCAACTCCAACTGGAAGCTTCTTTTATATCCACTTCATAATCACTTTTATATTTTGATAAATATTCAGCGTAATTTGTTATTTCAAAACCTTCGTCTTCTGCTCTGATTTTTAACACATATGCAAGTGCCATATCACCAAATTTTGTATGATGACCATAGCTTTCACCATCAGTTGCGATATTTACCAATTGAGGGTAATTACGACTTTCCGAAACACCTTCTTTAAGTCTTCTTACGAATTTGTTACCATCTTTTAAAAGTTCATCGAAAGCTACAGAACGTGAGATAGCACCATCATAGAAGAACAGGTCAATAGACTTTCCGGGGGCAGATTTAATGTTATAAGTGTAAGAACGAGCAGGGTCAATATTTCCCCAACTTACATCAGTCCATTCTTTATCGGTGTTCTTTTTCATTTTTAATGCTTGATACGGCGAAAGAACAGTAAATTTTATACCATTTTCTTCAAGTACCCTAAGAGTTTCGTCATCAACTGCAGTTTCAGCAAGCCAAATACCTTCAGGTTTTCTGCCAAATCTGTATTCAAAATCTTTAATACCCCATTTTACTTGAGTTTGTTTATCGTGTTCATTCGCAAGAGGCATGATTATATGGTTATAAACCTGAGCCATCGCATTACCATGACCATCGTGCTCATCAATACTTTCAATATCAGCTTTTATTATTCTTTCATAAGTCAGCGGAGCATTGTGTTCAAGCCATGACAAAAGTGTCGGACCAAAGTTAAAACTCATGTGTCCGTAATTATTTACAACATCAAGAATACGGTTTCGGTTATCAACTATTTTGGAAACCGAATTTGGATTGTAGCATTCACGTGTAATTCTTTCGTTCCAATCATGAAACGGTAATGCACTGTCCTGTAGTTCTATAGCTTCCAACCACGGATTTTCTCTTGGCGGTTGATAAAAGTGACCATGTATCGTTAAAAACTGTTTATTGCTTTCTGCCATGCTTAACTCCATTTATAAAATATTTATTTAATTTCTTTTTTCTGTGAAATAACCGTGAATTTATCAGCATCCATCCATATATCACCCAATGCAGTAGAGAAAACTTTTCCACTAAATTCAATTTCATCACCTGCGTTTAAGTCAATATGCTTTTCAGCTTCTGCACGTTTTAAGAAAATTTTCATTTCAGAAAGCGGAATATTGTGATTTTTCACATCCGCTCTTTGAATAAGAAATGTTATGTAATCTTCAGAGCTTCTCATTGCCGGAGAATAATCCAGTCCAAGAGTTGAAAATTTATCAAATTTACCTTTTACAGTTACAGTTTTATTTAAATATCTTGCAGGATTTGCTACCATATCAAGTGAACTTGTATAAATTTTTTGTTGAGTGTATGCCGGTTGCACTTGATTTGGAGATGTTTGAGAATACCCTTGTGTATAAACACCTGCAACTATTGCGATTATTAATATAAAAAGTTTTAAATTTTTCATTTGAATATCCCCTTTTTAATAATATATTATCACAATATTTGTTTTTTGTAACTACCCGAACTTGCAGATTGTGAAATTGTTTGTGTAACTGTTTAATATATGTGTTTTAATGATTTATTGTAAACTTTTTGTAATATTAATTATGAATATTAGCAAAATTATTTTTTTACACTTTTTAACTTTGCATGTAAGAGGGTATTAAAAGGTGTAAAAATGAAAATTCAACCAAATTATTTGAGTATGAACCAACCGAAGAAAACGAATCCATCTTTTCAAGGTGGTGCATACATACCGAGAAATTACAAGGTTGCCAGAGAACTTGCGGATGCTGTTTATGACAGTACAGGCGGTATGGGCAAGTTTTTAATGTATTTGCAAAAACACAGTGGCGAAAATTTAAACAATACTATTACTGCAATCGGTACTACAGGTGTAGCACCGTTTTTTATTGCATTTAATCCGTTTTCTAAAGAAGATAAGGATAGCAAGTACTATACAGCTCTAAGACAACCGATTTCAGCTTGTATTCAATTGGCCACTCAATTATTCGTAATGACAAATTATAACAAATGGCTAGATAAGCATGCTGCTTTTTTAGGTATAGATGAAATGGATTTGCAGGCAAAACCACCAAAGACGGTTATTTTATCACAAGCTAAAGGTGATTATGCTAAATACTATTCTGAATGTGTTAAGTCAGGTGTTGAACCTGTGAAAAAACAAACTTGGATTACATCCAGAGTACGGGAAATTCAAGATAATGCATTCTATGACACTTTATCAAAAATGAGAGAAAATGCAGATAATTTAAATATTAAAACAGAAGACGTCGTTAAAGTTGATTTATTAAATGAAAAACGTAAAGAATGTTTTAAACGTATTTTAAAAGATGATTTTGCTTTCTCTGATGCAGAACTTGATACAATTAAAGATTACAATGAGTTTTTGAAAAAGAAAGGTAAAAAATTCTGTGATGCTAAATTATTAGACCATAAATTGGTTAAAGCTGCTGTTGAAACAGAATCAATGAAACTTGCAGTTGCAGACCTTGATAAAATTGTAGATTTGGAAGCAAATGTTAAATTAAAAACTTCGCTTTACAAATTAGAAATGCAAGAACAATTTAGTAAAGAATTGTTGCACTTAAAGAATAAAAAAATAGCAAACGACACAAGAACTCCTGTCGAAAAATTACAAGATGCAACAACTATAATAAAAAATAAAGTTTATCATAGTTTATTAAGAAAATTAAAACCGGAGTACGACGCAATTATGAGTAAAGCTCCGGAGCAATTAACAGACAATGAAACTATTTCTAAACTTGTTTATGAGAAATTATTAAAACATGCTGATGAACCTATTGACGGTTTAAAAAATCATGGAAGTGATTTTGATAAAGTTAGAAAAAGTGTAATGATTAAAAAAGCTCTTGTTAATAGAATAAATAAGTCTGAAACCAAGTTGAAAGGTTGGAAGGATAGAAGTGGTATAATTGTTGGTTTACTTATTCTTCCTGCAACATGCGGACTTTTAAATTGGGCTTATCCAAAAGTTATGAAAAAATACTTCCCTAAACTGAGTGAAGCCAAAGCAGAAGCGAAGGCAAAAGCTTATGGTTTAGACGTTAAAGAAAAGGAGGCTAAATAATGGCTCCCGTAATTAATAGCAGAAATTTATATAGAAACATTTTAAATTCAAAATTCTTTAAAAAATGGATTCCGGATGACCCAACTCATGCCGCAGCAGGTTTGGCTGTATTATCTACGGTTACAAAAGATGCAGTGAATTGTTATTATTATACAACTCAGAGTTTAAAAAACAAAGAAATTCCTGAAGATAAACGAAAATTTGTTGCCGCAAATGATTTGTCAAATGGTTTTTATAATGTTGTAATTCCATTACTTACAAAAGAACAAATCACAAAAGCCGGAGATAGGACTTTTGACAAGCGTTTTGCTAAATATTTTAATGAAAATGCTGCAAAACAAATATACGGAAGACTTAATGCAAGTGGTTATAATTGTGAATTAAAAGATGTTGAAAAAACAATAACACAAACTTCAAAGAAAGCTGCAAAAGCCGGATTGGGAGTTGTATTTGCATTAGTTCTAACTCAAATTGTATGCAAACGTATTCTCACACCGATGTTAGCAACACCAACAGCTGACCATGTTAAACGTTATATGCAAGAGTATGAAGACAGAAAAAATGCCCAAAAAGCTTATTCTGAAGCCAACTCTATAGCAGAGAATGCAAATAACCAATCTTTAGATACAACATATTCAATGTCAAAATTCTTAGAAAACGCATAACTCTAATTTTTACAATATAGAATAACTACTTGTATATTAATATGCAAGTAGTTATTTGTATAAAATCTAAAATTTCATATATACATTCGGAAAAAGTTTAAGAAATCCGTTTCGTTGAATAACATCATCAACTCTTACACGGTCAATTTCACCGGTGACAAGTAAACTTCTTGGTTTTAATTTCCAAGCGGCTGTAGTTACAAATCGGTCTAAATCTCGGTCGGAAAAATAATTAAGAATGTTCCGGCATAATACAACCGTGTTTCCGTTATCTTCATGTTCAAGCATAACTTTGAACATGTCACCGTGGTGAAAATTTACTCTATCTGTAAGAATAGGTCGAACCTTATAGGCTTCAGAATTTTCAAGTTTGTCATGCAATATGGCTATTTTGTTAGCTTCTGATATATTTTCTTTTTCAAAATATTTATCGAAATCAATTTTTTTGCCTACAAATTTTGATTTATCTTTGTTATTCAAATTTATGTAACCACTTGATGCAGCTCTGTATATATCTTCATTGATGTCATATGCTTCTATTGGGAAAAATTTATCGGTAGCTTTATTATTTTCCAATAACGATATAATTTGAGTGTAGGCTTCTGAACCGTCAGATGAAGCAAATTGAAGAATTTGAACGTTATCTTTATGATTAAAATGCTTTATCATAAAATTTGTGAAATCTTTCCAATTCAAATCAGCACGGAACATTTTTGTGGTTGTTCCGATAGAATTACCGTCTTCAGTCTTGTAAAAACCGCTATTGGATGTAAAACGTAAATTATTGGGATAAAAGTTTATTTGCATATATTACTTAAAACTCATCAAAATAAAATTTGCTAATAATTAATGCTGTTGTAATTCTTTTTTCCAAGTATATAAAAAGTAAATTCCAAGTACAAAATAGGTCGCCCACATTAATATTGTTGCGAAACAATTTGAGCCGTTAATATATGCTTCTATCCACATGAAAACCGAAAGAAAGTTTACAACAATCCAGATATACCACTGTTCAACACAGCGTTTTACTGTTAAAATCAACCCTACAACAGAAAAAACAGTCGTGATACTGTCAATATAAGGAGTGGCATCGCCTGTTTGTTTTAATATCATAGCAACCAGCATTGTTAAAAGTATTGCCGAAATGAAATAAATAATTCTTTCAATTTTGTTTAAGCAAGTTTTTATTATTTCTCCAGATTTTTTGTTTAGGTGTTGTTTCCATTTAAAAATCCCTAAAATTTGCATAGGGAAGTAATACAACATGTACAAAAACATATTTCCGTAAAGATGATTTTTAAAAGAAATATACGCATAACACATCGTACCGGTTAAACCGAACATGTAACAGGAAATTTTCCCTTTGCCTGCAAGAATGGTATAACTTATTCCGCATATTGCGGATAAAAGCGCAATTTTACTATCGCCGAGATAAAATGATATGCAGATTATCAACAAAATTTCTAAAGGAAAAATAATTCTTTCATATTTTCCCCAGCCACTTAGTTCTGTATTAATAAATTCTCTAATACCCATTATCATTATTATAAAACAAAAAAAATATATTGAAATTTATTGACACAACTTTTCAAAAATGTTAAATTATATGTGACGGAGATTATTATGAGAAGAAACGCTTTTACTTTATCGGAATTATTGATTTCACTTTTAATTATAGGAATTATAGCCGTACTTGTTGTTCCCAGTACCGTCAAAAATGTCTTGCAAGGTTCTAATATCACAAAATTAGAAGCCACATATAAAAATTTAAGCGATGCCGTAAAAAAAATGATGGTTGAAGAACGTATTACTTGGATGGAAGATTCATCATTGTGGGAAGATCCTCAATTGTTTTTTGACAAATATTTAACTCTAAATAAAGATTGCGGGACTTCTTATAAAGGATGTTTCCCAGATACTTATAAATCAATTTCCGGTGCTGATGTTGATGAAAGTAAATTTTTGTTTGATGACTCTGATGCAAGCGATTTTGTACATCATTATGTTATTTTACCTAATGGTGCTTCGGTCGGTTTTTTTAGAAAATATGATAATGGTGCATTTGTTATTGACGTAAACGGCTTTGACAAACCCAATACATTGGGACGTGATTTCTTTGCTGTGCAAGTTGATTTGAACGGGCATGTCGGGAGTTTCGATCATGACACATATGGAGATAAGGATGAACGTATAACAAGATGTAAAGATGCAATTAATTACGGACGTCCGTGTTTTTCACAATTACAGGCAAATAAATGGACAATGGATTATTAACGGAGAATTTAAAATGAAAAAGGCTTTTACTTTAGCTGAAATACTTATATCACTTACAATTCTTGGTATTATTGCTGCAATAACGATTCCGACAGTAACAGCAAATATTACAGAGCGTGCAAATATCACAAAATTACAGGCTACTTACAAAGAATTACAAGATGCTGTTAAGTTTATGATGATGAACGAACGTGTTACAGATGTAAACGATTCATCATTGTTTTATATTGACAATTCAACGGTATTTACAAATAAATATGTTAAAGTAATTAGCAAAACACCATCAGATTTTTTAGCGACAGATGAATACACTACATTATCGGGTTCAAAACTTGCCAATTGGAGTTGTGTCAAAAATAATGCAAGTATTAAGTTTGATTTTATGATTCCTAACGGTGCTGCTGTAGAATTTTGCAATGTGCCTGTTACCGGCAGTAATGCAGCAGGTTATTTTATGATTGATGTAAATGGTACCGAGGCACCAAATAAAGTCGGACGTGACTTATTTGTTATTGAAATATTAAATGACGGAACATTGGGGATAGACTTATCTAACGATAAATTGATAGTTACGGAAGCCGGATGCAGAAAAGGTGATTACAGAGGACTGGAATGCTTTGGGCTTTTAAAAGAAAACAATTGGAAGGTGACTTACTAATGAAAAAACACGGTTTTACAATGGCTGAATTACTCATAACAATGGGGATTATTGGAATTGTTGCGATGTTAACAATGCCGACCTTTATAACTAATGTAAATAATCGTGTGAGTGTCACAAAATTGAAGGCGACTTATGCTCAACTTGAAGATGCTTTTAAACAAGCTTTACTAGATGAAGAAGCGCAAAGTTTTGATGAAACTGCATTCGCAGATGATAGTGAGGCTGAAGAAACATTTTTTACACGTTATATGCGAGTAGTAAATATTTGTAATAGCAGTACTGATTGCATCGCAGATGAATATAAATCAATTAAATCAAAGTCAGTAGATATCTCTGACATCGATAAATTTGCGACATTACCAAACGGAACCGTGCTAGGACTTAATTTTAATGAAAATAGTGGTTGGACTATTTTATTGGATACAAACGGAAAATCGGCACCAAATGTTGCAGGGCGTGATTTGTTTGCTTTGCAAACAGATTTGAAGGGTAATATCACTAGTGCAGGTATATCAAATACCAAGAGCAGTTTAGTTAATGTATGTGTTGACAGTCAGACGATAGAGAATATCTTGTATTGTTCAGCTTATTTACATCGTAATAACTGGAAAATGGATTACTAAAGAGGGAACAAATTATGAAAAAAGCGTTTACATTAACAGAGTTACTTGTAACAATGACTATAATTGGTATAATTTTAGTTATAGTTGTTCCGATTGTTGTTTCAAATATGACGGCTAAGGCTCAAAAATCTGCACTGCAAGCACATTTTGCAACAATGAATAATGCGGTAAAAATGTTAATGATTAATGAACGTGCAGGTGCTGTAAAGAAAACCTCTCTTTATAGAACTGATGCCACAGAGTCTTTAGATAATTCAGCCGGAAATTTTTTAAAAACTTATTTTAAAATAGTAGAAGATTGTGAAACAGCTTCTGATACGTGTTTTGCAGAAAAATATAAAAATATATCAGGTGATGAAATTTCTTTACCTGATGATGATACTGCTTATTGCGTATCTCTTGCGACGGGTCCGTCAGTTTGCTTAACTCCAAACACAGGTAACAAACCGGCTATTGTTGTTGTTGATGTTAACGGACCGGCAAAACCAAATATATCAGGAATTGATTTATTCCGTTATTATATTTATAACAACGGATATGTTGGAGAGTATGCTTCAGGAAATGTTTTGGATAATATTATGAAAAATTCAAAACTTTGGACTGACGACACCGATGAAACTGATACTGTCGATGATGACCCGACGATTAATGATACCGTAAGCGGATCTTCCTATAAAAATTCAAAACTTGAGTCAGGTTCTTAATGTATGTTGAGTATAAGCAAGAATTATAATAATATTTGCAAAACTTTTTTCAGTTATTTACCGTCAAGGCTTTTGGTTGTTCTAAATGCTTTAATTATTGTACCTGTTTTTGCTCATTTAATGACAACAAAAGAAATCGGAATATTTCAACTAGCAATAGGTATTCTAAATTTGGTGTGTACCTGTTCAACTGATTGGATTGCAAAATCGGCATTGAGGTTTTATGAAAAATACAGGTTGTGTAACCGTTTAAACGAGTTTTTTTCTAATACATTTTTTATATTTTTGATTGTTTATTTTGTAATAATACTCGGATATTTTTTATTTGCAAATGTTTTGGCAGCTAAATTTTTAATAACTAAATCTGTTTTGGCTATTACATTATTAATGGTAATTCCAGTAGGTTTTAGGCAGTTTTTATATCAAATGCTTAGGATATTTAACAGACCTTTTTTATATACATTTAGTATAATTCTTTATCAAATTTCACTTTTAGCCTTATTTTTAGTATTAACGGGAGTAATTCCGAATGTTTTTGCCGCACTTGTGAGTATGGTAATTTCTCTTATTGTTATTGATATTTACATTTTACGAGAAATTAACCTCCATACAAAAATATCTTTTGGATTTGATAGAGAGATTTTGTTAGAAAGCTTGCGATATGCTTTACCGCAAATAATTACGAATTCAAGCATTTGGGCGATTTTGCATATTAATAAATATATATTCCAATATGAAAAATTTTTTGAAGATACTGCTACTGCTGGCATATCATATCTCTTAGTTACAAGTATTTTGACCCCGCTTTTTTCTACTTTTTTGTTTGCAATATTTCCATCTATAATAAAAGCTTACGAGCAAAAAAATAGTATCAAACCGCTTGTTACAAATACTATTCGACTTTATTGTATATTTTTCGCACCGGTTGCGGCATTGTTTTGTTACTATGCAAAAGACATAACAACATTGGTTTTTGGAAATAAATATCCTTATGCATATATTATGATTTCATTTTTAGCGATAATATTCTTTTTGCATGAGTTAATGAAACTTTTGAATGTAAAATATCATTTAAAAAATAAAACTTATATAGAAATGACGGTTAGCCTTTTTGCAGGATTAGTTTGTATTTTGTTAAATATAATTCTAATTCCTCAACTGCACATCTTAGGTGCTGCATTAGCAATGTTTTTATCCATGACATTATTATTTGTGTTTAATTTAGGAATTCAATTCAGGGATATGGATTATATAAGTTTTAAACGCTGCGCAAGAACTCTTTTAGATGTTATTTTAATAGGTGTTGTTTCTTTTATGACAGTTAATCTTTTAGCTGTTCCAAATGCGGCCTATTTTTGTATCTTAAAATTCGTATTGTTTTTGTTTTGCAGTTATTTATTCAGCTTTATTTTTGCAAAACGCTTGCTCCAATGACAAATTTTCTTTTGATATTAAAATTTGTTTTATCAGCAAGTAACAAGGACTTCATTTTTTCAAATGCTGCATCTTCTTGCACCGTAGGATTATATCTGACCCAAACGGAATATTTTACTTGCGGACCGGATATTGCGTTTGTAAACTTGTAATCAACATCAGCGAGATTATTTGCTTTTGCCATCAATTTAAGTTCTTTTTCTGAAATGTGTGAAGTAAAATCATCTTTTACAACACCAATAAGGTTTTTGTCTAACCATACAAGATTAACTTTACGAAAACCTGCATTATTCATTACTTCGTAAAAATTATCAATATAAGATAAAATTTTGTCGTAATCTTTAACAGTATATTTGACTTCATTATTCAAAATTTGCGAAATCTCTTCTGTGTTTTTTAATATTTCCGAATTAAATTCATTTAATTTGTAAGGAGAATTTATTTTTTTTACTTGTTCTGCTAAATTGTCAGTGTAGGCAATTATTTTATCGATATTATTGAAATTTTCACAGAGTTTCATCTCTTTTGTAATTTGTTTGAGAGCCTCGACATGTTCGGTAATTTTGTTGTCCAATTGCGCATTTAAGTATAACTTAGGCATTCCGGATATTTGTATTAAATTACTTAAAGCTGTTTGGTAATCATTTATAAGTTGAATTTTAGGATTATTCAAATTCTTTTCAATTGTCAAAATGATTTCATTAGCAGTATCGTTATCTAATATCGGTAAAATTAAATCAGTACATTGCAAAACACGCTTAAACAATTTTATTGGACGTTCCTGAAGTTCTTTAAGGTTTGAAAATTCTTGCAGATGTCGTTTAAAATTAAACAATCTGTATTCCAAGTAGTCATCTTCGTTTGTCAAAAGATTATATTGTTTAAGAAAGTTCGCAGAAGTATTTCCGGTAAATACAATAGGAACAAAAAATCTTCTGTCTAATTGGAAACGTTGTCCCGTATAAAATTCGGGAACTATTTTGGCATGCACAATATCATCACCATAAGCAATATCTACATAAAAATCTGATACAATTGTAAGTTCACGTAAAAAATCTCTGTCATTATTATAATATTTAATTTTTCGGGTAAAAAGAGTTATAGGGCTATAATCTTCTATGAGAATTTCATTTTTTTTCATGATAAATGGAAATACTATAGGAATTTCGTTTTTACTTTCGTCATAAATTACTTTGTTTGCATAAGTAATATAATCTTGATGTTTAAAAAGTTGCGGAATTGTATTGCTAATATTTTGAATATTTTTATCTTTCTGAGAATAAGATTTTTGTAATGAACTTATGACATCATAATTTGAGTAAAAATTACCGATTTCTATGTTATTAATATAATTGTAAAATTCGGCTTGAAAAATGGTAATTTTTTCAAAAATATCAGTTGCAATAACTTCACTGTTGTTGCCTTCATAAACATATTTACCGAGGTACACACCTACAGCATAGTCCAAGTCATTAGGAATAGGATTGTTTTTTAAAAATCCTGAACCGTATGCATTTTTATAAACAATTTTGATATCTTTATATTCTGAATTTACAGCTAAAATCGCATGGTTTAGAGCTTTATTAACTTCATTTACGGATTTTGAAATAAACGGTAAAACAGAAGTATTTACATTCGGATTTACCCACACAAATTGAGTTACGTATCGGCTATATACAAGATATGCCAACAAAATAATAAGCAAACACCATAAAAATATCTTTTTCATACAATCCCTTTTGCTAAATTATAGCATGGGAAAAAGCTAAACTTCAACAAAAAGTCGTTGACCTACAATATTTTGTTTTCCGTTATAATAACCTGCAAAATATCCGCCTCGAACAGGATTGTTTTTAGCATAAGTATTTAAAAAATTGTTTCCGTTATAGCTCACAAACGGATTTCTACCGGCAAATGAAGATGTTGTGCTTCTTACTGCTGTTGTAGTTTGAACATTTTGTCCTAATAATACTTGTGATAATAAATTTACAATACTAGCCATAAAACCCTCTCTGTAAGGTTATTAATAATTATTTTTTTTCTGTCATTATTATAACATGTTTTTTGTAAAAATCTTAAAATTTCTTAATAAAATCATCTTTTTTATGTAGTATAATTTGTCTTATGAAGGATAAAAAGATTTTAATTATAGGAAATTCATATGCATTGGCAAAACATCTGGCTAAAGATGTTAATAAAGTTTTTGTTGCTCCCGGAACACAAATGATGAACGATTTTGCTTGTTGTGTTGACTTGCGGGAAGATGATATTGAAGGACTTTTGAAATTTGCAAAAGAAAACGAAATTGATTTGACTATTGCAACTTCGGAAAAAGCAATTAATGCTGATATAGCTACAAGTTTTCAAGAGGCAGGATTTGCTATATTTGCACCAACTGCAAAAAGTGCGGAATTTGCGATAAAAAAATCTCAAGGCAAGCGTTTTTTGTATAAGTTACATGCTCCGACTCCACGATTTGGAATTTTTGAAAAACAACAACTTGCAATTGATTACCTGAAAGAAGCTAAGTATCCGTTGGTTTTGCGAACCGATACTGATGAAATTGAATGTGACAGAATGATGTGTCCTACTTTTGAAATAGCGAAAACATTTACAGAAGATTTATTCATCAGGGGTGAAGAAAAAGTTATTATAACAGAATACGCTTATGGTCATACATTTACAATGTATGTCGTTACGGACGGGTATCACGCAATTCCGCTAACAACTGTTGCAACATCTAAATTTACTGAAGTTGATGGCGGCGGGCTTTTAACTTCCGGATGTGCATGTTATTCTCCTGATTTTAAAGTATCAGAAGAAATTCAGAAAAAAATATTTAAAAATGTCGTTTTGAATGCTCTTACATCATTAGAAAGAAAAGAAACGCCTTATGTCGGAATTTTAGGTATTGATGCTGTAGTTACCGGAGAAGACTCTTATACGGTACTTGAATTTAGACCTTTTATGCAAGATGTTGATATGCAAACAGTCCTGAATTGTATAGATGAAGATTTGGTCGATTTGTTTGAAGCTTGTGCTAACGGATTTTTTGCAGATGAATATGATGACATTTTGACAAATGATAATCAATCTGTTTCAGTATTGGTCAAATCACGTAAAGAAGGCTGTATTATAAACAATCTTGATTTGATTGAGTGTGAAGTATCATTTATAAACACTGTTAAAAATGAATATTTTGAATATTTATCATCAAAAGGAAATAATTTTGTGCTTACAGCAAGTGCAAAAACACTTTCTCGTGCAAATAAAACGTTAAAAGAAGATATTGAACTGATAAAATTTGACGGAATGAAAACTTGTATGGTTAAGTAAATTTAACAAGTTGAAATTTTGAACTTTATCGTTAATATAAGATTATGAATTACTATGAAATTTTAGAAGTAACACCTGACAGTTCATCAGCAGAAATAAAAGCCGCATATCGTCGTTTGGCAAGAAAATTTCATCCTGATGTTAATCCGCAAGGTGTGAAAATTTTTAAAGATATTTCAAAAGCATATGCCACACTTTCAGACGAAAAAAAACGTGCTCAATATGATATTTTAAACGGATTTTTTAAATCTTCACCGGAAGAAACCGCAAAAACACAAAACAATGAAGATACGTCACAAAATCCACAACCTAATGTACGCAAAAAGAAAGAAAAAAATATTACAGAGATTATAAATGATATCTTTGAAAATTCCCGAAAAAATTCACCTAAAGATGAACCAAAGCCTATAGACGGCAATGATATAAATACAGATGTTACAATATCTTTGAAAGAAGCTGTGCATGGAGCGACCCGAACGGTAAATATTGTTCATACAGTACGTTGTCCACGTTGTAACGGTAGAAAATTTATTAATGGTGCTAAGTGCCCCGTATGTAGCGGTTCGGGTGAATATTCCCAGCACAAAAGAATTAACGTTAAAATACCGAAGAATGTTAAAAATGGAGCTAAATTGCGTATTAAAGGTGAAGGTGAACAAGGTGAATTTGGTGGAAAAAACGGAGATTTATATTTACATATCAATGTTGAAGGCACTTCAAAAATTCAATATGATGATTTGAATATTTTGTATAACGTCCCAATTACACCTTATGAAGCTGTGCTTGGTGGTGAAATTGTTATACCGACTTTTGATGGAAATGTAAAGCTTAAACTTCCGCCCAAAACTTCATCAGGACAAAAATTCAGAGTTGCCGGTCAAGGACTTAAAAGAAATGGGAAAATAGGTGATATGATTGTTACGGTTACTATTGAAATTTCAAAACGTTTGTCAGATGATGAAGTTAAGTTGTACGAAAAATTAAAGAAAATGTCAGCATCTGACATTAGAGAGAATTTATTAAATGAATAATTGTAGTATAAAAATAAAAGAAATTTTCGCCTCAATTCAAGGTGAAGGACCTTATGTCGGTTATAAACAACTTTTTATAAGATTTTGTAATTGTAATTTAAAATGTAATTATTGTGATACGGAATTTGCATCAGATAATAAAGTCGAAGAATTTACACCGCAAAAACTGGCAGAATATATCAAAAATTTTGATTTACCAACAATACATTCCATTTCCTTGACAGGTGGTGAGCCTCTATTGTCAGTGAATTTTTTGAAAGAATTTTTGCCGTTAACCGGACATACGAAAATCTATCTTGAAACCAATGCAACTCTTGCGGATAAATTAGCTGAAATTATTGATTTCGTTGATATAATTGCCGCTGATATTAAACTTGAAAGTGCGACAGGTATAAAAGATACTTTAAAATTTCATGACAAATTTTTTGAGATTGCAAAGCAAAAAGAATGTTTCGCAAAAATTGTATTCAATGAAAATATTACAGATAAAGAAATTCAAGAATGTTGTGAACTTGCACAAAAATATAATCTTGAACTCGTCTTGCAGCCTGAAATGATTGATGATAAAATGTCTGTCAATATTGATTTTATACAAAATATATTGGACAAATTTTTACATTTTTATCCAAAAACTCGATTGATACCTCAGGTTCATAAGTTTTTAGATGTGCGTTGAAATAACTAAGCATTTATAGTATAATCTCTCATAAGAGAGGTAATTATGGCTGTAAAAAAAGTTTTAAGATATGGTGAAAAAACGCTTAGAGAACCTTCTAAAGAAGTTCATAAAGTTTCACGTAAAATAAGTGATTTAGTAAACGATTTGTTAGACACAATGTATGCAGCAAACGGTGTTGGGCTTGCAGCTCCGCAAATTGGTGTTAATTATAGAGTTTTTGTCATTGATGTTTCCAGCGGAAATGAACCGCTTAACCCAATTGTATTTATCAATCCCAAAATTATCAAAAAATCAGGTGCTATAATTAGCAACGAAGGTTGCTTAAGTTTTCCGGAAGCATACACTGATGTCAGACGTTACAAAAATGTTATGGTTAAAGCATTGGATTCTTCAGGTCGTCCGTTTGTTTTGGAAGCAAAAGACGGAAGTTTATTGGCTCGTGCTATTCAACACGAATTTGACCATTTGGACGGAGTATTGTTTATTGACCATTGTATAAACAGATTTGAAACGGAAAATATTCTTAAAAAATTTAATTTGCCGGCGATTGAAGTTGACAGATTGGTTAGTGAACCTGAATTGGAGAAAGAATTAAATGCTTAGAGTTGTATTTTTCGGAACCCCTAAAATTGCACTTAAATCGTTGGAATATCTTTATAAATCCGATAAAGTAGAAATCGTCGGAGTTGTAACTCAACCTGACAAACCGGCAGGACGTGGTCATAAAATTTCAATGTCTGTAATTAAACAGTTTGCATTGGAACATAATATCCCCGTATTTCAACCAAAATCGATAAGAAAAGAACCTGAAATTCAAAAAGAATTAAAAAAACTCGAACCTGATTTCTTTGTAACTTTTGCGTTTGGGCAGATTTTATCACAGGAAGTTTTGGATATTCCTAAATTTGAAACAATTAATCTTCATGCTTCTCTTTTGCCCAAATATCGTGGGGCAAACCCTATTCAACGAGCAATTATGAACGGCGATAAAGAAACCGGAATTTGCACAATGATTACTGAACTTGGACTTGATTGTGGCGATGTTTGTATGAAATTACTTATAGCCATATCTGATACTATGAATTGCGAGGAGTTATTTAATGAAATAAGCGAACAATCACCGCAACTTCTTGAAAAAACACTTATAGGTATTGCAGATGGTTCTTTGACACCGGTTCCGCAGTGTGAAGACGGTGTATGCATGGCAAATAAGCTTACCAAAGAAGAAACTTGTATTGATTGGAATCATTCAGCATATGATTTACACAATCTTGTGCGTGGAATTTATAAATTCCCGTCAGCATATTTTATGTACGACGGAAAAATTATAAAAGTATTAGAAACACGAGTAGTTGATGATTGCGGCAATTGCGGTGAATTCGTACGTGTTACTAAAGAGGGCGTAGTTGTAGGTTGTGGCAAAGATTGTCTTTTGCTTATCAAAGTTAAACCTGAAGGCAAAGGTGAAATGTTTGCACGTGATTGGTATAACGGGTTAAAAAGATGATTACAAAAGGTATAAGAGGTGCTATTACGGTTGATAATAATACCGAAAATGCAATTAAAAATGCAGTTTTGGAACTTTTAACCGAATTGACATCCCAAAATTGTGTTAAAAAAGAAAATATTTCGCATGTTATTTTTACAATGACAAAGGACTTAAATGCGGCATTTCCTGCAAAATTTGCACGTATTGATTTCGGCTGGAATGATACAGCAATGATGTGTTTTAATGAGCTTGAAATTGATAATGCAATTAAAAAATGCATAAGAGTGCTTGTTGTTGTTAATTGTGATGAAAGTTTTATTCCGCAATTTGTGTATTTAAAAGGTGCTAAAAATCTAAGAAAATAGTTTACAACAATCTTTGTCCTGAATTTTTATCAAATTTATACAAATCTTTTTCGTTAATGCTTAAATCAAGAGTGTTTTCAACATTATAATCCGCAGAAAGTTTTGCACTACATTTTTTATCACCGATAGTAAAATAAACAACCTTTTCGCTTCCAAGAAGTTCTGTTATTTCTACATTAACAGTTTTCTTAATACTCCCGTTGCAAACCATTTTTTCCGGACGTATTCCGTAAAGAATATTTTCATCCAACCCAAGGTCGGAACCGGCTATAAAATTCATTTGAGGTGAACCCACAAATCCGGCGACAAAAGTATTTGTCGGATTGTTGTAGATTTCTTCCGGTGTGTCAACTTGTTGGATAATCCCTTTATCAAGCACTACAATTCTATCACCCATAGTTAATGCTTCTGTTTGGTCATGAGTAACATATATAAATGTAGTTTGTAATTTTTCGTGTAATTTTTTTATTTCAGAACGCATTTGAACTCTCAATTTAGCATCTAAATTTGATAACGGTTCATCCATTAAAAATACTTTAGGGTTTCGTACTATAGCTCTGCCAAGAGCAACACGCTGTCTTTGTCCGCCGGACAATTGTTTCGGTTTTCTATCCAAATATTCGGTAAGGTCAAGAATTTCAGCAGCTTCTTTTACTTTTTGTTCAATGATTTTTTTATCTACTTTACGCATTTTTAGCCCAAAAGCTATATTTTCACGAACAGTCATATGAGGATAAAGTGCATAACTTTGGAATACAAACGCTATATCTCTATCTTTAGGCGGGATATCATTAACTTTTTTATCACCTATATAAATATCGCCGTCAGAAATTTCTTCAAGTCCGGCAATCATTCTTAAGATTGTTGATTTTCCACAACCTGAAGCTCCGACAAGGACAATAAATTCCTTATCCTTAATCTCTAAATCCACGTTATTAATTACAATATTTTTATCGTAGATTTTTCTTACATTTTTAAGAACAACGTTACTCATGTTTTTTGAAGAAATCCTTTTCTATTGGCACTATTACATTGAAAGTTGTGCCTTTCATAACTTCGGATTCAGCCCAAACAACACCGTGAAGGCGTCTTGCCAGAATATTTGCAGTTCCGAGGCTTATTGAACGAACAATATTTTTCTTATTTGATTTGTCAAGTTGGTTATATGGTTCAAAAAGTCCGTCGAGTTCAGTTTCTTGCAAACCTATACCTGTATCTGAAATCGAAATTTGTATCAAAGAATTTTCTTTTACATTTTCAAAAGTTCTTATACCTTGAACCATTTCAGGTTCCGGATAAAAAATTCTGAATGATATTGCGCCAGTATCAGTTAATTTTATTGATGTTTCAATTAAGTTTTGTAATATACATTTTAACGTTTTTTCATCTGAATAAATCGCACGTTTAGCAATTTCTTCATAATCGAAATTAACTGTCAAACCTTTATTTGAAGTGGCAATATCATTATTTCTTATTACATTTTGAATAGCATTTACTATATCGAATGTTTGATAATCATATTCATACAATGTTGATTCAGCATATGCAAATTCAATAAATTTATCCATAAAATAGGTTAAATCGCTTGCATTTTTATTAATAATTTTTACATATTTATCTTGTTTTTCGGTAATTTCTCCGCCCAAACCGTCAATTAATGCTTGAGAAAAACCTGCAATAGATGTTATTGGTGATTTAATTTCATTTGACAATTTAACAAGCATAGCATTTTTTTCTTTGTTGAATTGACTTGTTTGTTCAGCATTTGTTAAAACGTTAGTCATAGCCGTAATATCACGAACAGTAACAATAAAAAGATTACCGTAACTTTTAGCATTGAGCTCAATAAAAAATTCTCTTGCGGTTGGAGTAAACGCACCGGCAATAATCGGTGTTCTTGTGGCAATTGATTTTTCTATTTTTTCTCTGCCTTTGTCAACCAAATCATCAAAATGATAACTTTTTAAAAGTCTTTTACCACCTTCAAAGATTGTTGTAGCTTTTTCGTTTACCCAAACAATTCTTCCGTCTTGTTCAACAATTAATACAGCATCAGGAAGGTGTTTCATTACTCTTTTTAAATTCATTCCGCATAAAATGTCGCTAAAAAAATTACCTATGTTCATATATTGCATTACTTCCTTTAATATTATATAATTTATAATAACATAAAAAAATATTGCGAGAATATATTAATTTTTGTAATTTTTTTTATGCAAAAGTAGCAAAAAAAATTTTATCCGTGTTTTAGAATGTAAAACGAGAAAATAGGTGAAACTATGAGAGAAGTAAACAACAACACAACAAACACAGGAAATGTTAATTTTTCCAGAATTCAACCGGCTAAGGAAGAACTACAGCCAGAAATTCCTACACCGGAATCTGTGGAAGTTACTGATTTAGGCAAAATGCCGTCAGAAATTATCGGACGTTCTCAAGTTGCTAAAACTGCACATGCTAAAGATACTGAATTTTTTATGAGTAATCCTGAACAGGTTTCTGCTCTTATAAAATTTTGTGAAGACTTGCAAAACAAAGGTTATACCTATGAACAAGCTTGCGCAATAATGTCAGAAACAGCTGACGAAGTGTTTAAAGCTTAATCTAAAATTACTTTTTATCTTTATTGGTCAAGTAATTGACCAAACCTTTTAATCCCAATTTATAACTGTCGGCTTTAAAACCGGCGATTTGACCTACACATACAGGTGCTATAACAGATTTATGACGAAAATCTTCACGCTTGTAAATGTTTGACATATGTACTTCTACAACCGGAATATTTGCAGTTGTTATCGCATCTCTGATAGCAATACTGGTGTGTGTATAGGCACCCGCATTGAGGACAATCCCGTCAAAATGTTCCCTAGCTTGTTGAATGCGTTCGACAAGTTCACCTTCAATATTGCTTTGGAATGTTTCAATATCAATACCAAGCCCAAAAGAATAGGCGTGAAGTTCTTTTTCAAGCTCTTTAAGTGTAACAGTCCCATACTGTTCGGGTTCACGATACCCGAGCATGTTTAGGTTTACACCATTAATTATTAAAATTCGCATGCTTTTTCTCATGCACATATTATACCCTAAAATCAATAAAATGTAAAGATTTATTAATTTTTGTTCTACACATGTAACAAATTTGGCATGCTTGAATTATCATGCATGTACAACTATCCCCAAATCTCCTCCCAAGATTATTGTTCAAAGTCACAGTAGATGTGACTTTTTTTTATGCTTATTTTATTTAAAAAATTTCATCCGCCATTGCAAGAAATTCTATAATATTCATAATTCTATAATGCGAAGGTCGTTTACCTTGACGTAGCAAACAGTTCAGAACATGCCGGTGTTGTTCGGTCACGTCACCAAATATATTATTTAATATCATACCTTGATGAATTCCCATAATGCAAGCAGGACATGCCGTTAAGATTATATCAGCACCTGTTTCTGCAAGATTTTTGGCTTTTTGGCGTGTCATTTTGAATGAAAGTTTTGGATTATGTAATGCGAATTCGCCGGAAAATCCACAGCATTCATCATAATCTTTTGCTTGAATGTATTCGATATTTTCACATTTATCAAGCAAAGGTTTCAAAAACGCATCACTTTTTAAATGGCATGGTTTATGAAAAGTTATTTTTAATGGCTTTTTAAATAGGAACTTTTTATTTTGGATTGCAAGAAAATGACAAATATTTACCACATTTTCAATCCCGTAAGACTGTAATACACTTTCGCAACTTGCACAATCCGTAATGATATAATTATAATCCCCTTTTAAAAGTTCCAAATTGTGTTCTTTAGCTTCTTCAAATCGTTCCAAATTCCCACTTGATAAGAATGGTAATCCGCAGCAATCAAAATCTTTTTCAATAAGTTCTACATCATAATGCGACAAAACTTTTCGTATTGCATTTTTCGCTTTGGGATAAATTTTATTAACACAACCTGCAAAATAAAGAAGTTTTGTATTCCCAGTTAAATTATTTGGTATTCGGTTGTTGAAAAAATTCAAAAAAGTGTTAAAAACTTTTTTTGATTGTAAAAATTTTGTTATTTTCGCATATTTTGTATTTTTTACACATTCGGCTTTTGCTGTATTCAAAATCTCGCAAATATCAATTCCGGATGGACAAAAATCATTGCATTTTCCGCATTTTAGACACATGTCTAAATATTTTTCAATAGTTTTATTTAAAGTCAAATCTCCTTTTAAAACACCAGAAAGCATTGCAAATTTGCCACGAGATACAGCACAATCATTTCCGGTAAGTTTATATATTGGACAAATTTCCTGACACTTCCCGCATTTTGAACAATTATTTATATCGTTTTCAAAATCTTTAAGGTGTTTCATAAGCGTTAATACGAAATTTGAATAGCTCTTAAAATATATTCTTCAAGCATTTTTTTATCAGCAGCTTTTGATTTTGCATCGTTTATCATTATGTCAAAAGCATAAGTGTTATTATGTGCAGTTGTAATATAACCAGCAATTGCACTAACATCAGACAATGTTCCTGTTTTTGCCTTTAAGTTATTCCCAAAATACAGCATTCTGTTTTTTAATGTACCTTCACCTGCTGATGCAAACATATCTGAATAATTTTCAAACATATTATACTGAACAACAAGAAAATCTGTCATAAAATCAGCTGTTACAAGATTATTTTTAGATACCCCGCTTCCGTCAACAATTTTTATATCCTCAGAATTTATATTATTTTTTTGACAATAAGCTTTTAACATTTCTACTGAATTTTCAGCAGAACCTGTTGTATTTGCGTAATGACCGCCGGCAATTTTAAATAATGATTCTGCAACAAAATTGTTGCTTTTTTTCATAATTTCAACAATTGCATCTGATACAGGAGTTGTTATTTTTTCAACAAGATATATATTTTGTGACGGTAATGTTTTAGGTGTAATAGCACCATAATAGTCAATTTTTTCAGCTCTGAGTGCATCATCCAATCTCAACATGAAATATCTTTGAGGATAATTAACAGGAATTTGCTGCTGATATTGTTTAGCAACAGTACCCTCTACATTTAAAACATCAGGTGCGATACTATTATTTCTTGAGATGTTTATGTTTGTATCTTCACCGGTAGTTGCAAGATTCATAAATGTTGTCGGATAGAATACATTCAATCTGATTTCAGCGGGTGCATCAGTTACGGTCGGAATAACAGAAACTGTTAAAAGGTTTTTGTCAATATTGTATGCACTAAATTTTGGCATAAGCGGATTTAAATCATCATCCCATTGCCAACCTTCACCCCATTCGATTTTGTCAATTATTGTATCGTCAACAAAAATATTTTTAGGTTCAATTATATTTTTTTGTTTAGCGGTATTAAAAAGCTTTTTTAAATCTTTTGATGTTAAAAACGGGTCAGCACCAAGTTTTAGAAACAATTCATTATTCGTACTTTTATATAATTCTGTTGAAAATTCGTAGTCTTTTCCAAGTTCATTTAAAGCTGTGGTCATTGTAATAATTTTCAAAGTTGATGCCGGTGAAACAGGTTTTTGGGCATTCAGTGCATAAATTACTTTTCCTGTTTTGCTATCTTTTACAGAAACTGAAACAGCACTTTTATTTATATTGGAATTTGAAATAGCTTTGTCTATTGCATTTGCGGAAGCTATTGATATAGTCATTAAAAATGTAAGAATTAATATTGCAAACTTATGCATATTTCACCTCGTAAGAATTTTTAATATCTTTTAAGACTGTACATTTATCCCTAAAATCATACATTTCATCAATTTTAAGTTCAGCACTTATTATGCCTTCACCATCTTTAATTTCAGAAAGTATATTTCCATTATAATCAATAATTCTTGAATGTCCAAGATTAATTTCATTGTTTTCCATAGGTCCGAATTGGTTAATAGCAATCATGTAGGTTTGATTTTCAATTGCTCTTGATTGAGTCATTATATCCCAAGGAATTGGCTTTGTATTTGCCCAAGCTGCACAATTTACCAAAATATCCGCACCGGCTTTTCTGTAAGCTCGATATATTTCAGGAAATCTTATATCGTAACAAATTGTTAGTCCGAATTTTATTCCTTCTATGTCAACAATTATAGGATTTTCACCTTTGGATACGAAGTTTCCTTCTCCACAACCGTAATAAGAATACAAATGGTTTTTATTATAAGTTGTTATAAGATTACCGTCTCTGTCAATAACAGCACAAGTATTAAAAAAGTTACCATTTTGTTCGGTTATAAAACTTCCGCCTATAATCCAACATTGTTTTGTTTTCGCAAGTTTACATAAAAATTCTAAAGTAATACTATTTGAAAGATTTTCGGCATTTTCTCTAAATTTTTTGCAAGACCAACCAATATTCCAAACTTCCGGCAAAACAATAACATCTGTTTCCTGAATATTTGAAGTTAGATTTTGCACCTTTAGAAAATTGGCTTGTTTATTTCCGATTTCAGCACAAATTTGTACACCGGTGATTTTTATTTCTGTTTTTTCCATAATTTAAGCTTCTTTGCTTTGGCAAATTCTTCAGGAGCTTGTTTTTCAAGTTCAGCAAGTGATTGTTTTATCCGTTCTGCCACATCATCGTTGTTATCTTCCGGATTTACATATATCGGTTTGCCATAAACATTTGTTATATGGCAGTTCCCGAACGGTGTTTTCATTTTATCCCATGATGGCAAGGTTATAAAAGTTTTCTCTGTTGAATACCAATGTACCGGAACAATCGGAGCTCCTGTTTCTTTCGCAAGTTTTATAACTCCGCCTTTAACTTTGTGCAATGGTCCATGAGGCCCGTCAATCATTAATGCGGCGCATTCTCCGTTTTTTAGTCTGGTGATAAGTTGCATTGTTGATGTAACACATCCTTTTCTTGCAGAAGAACCGCGAACGACTTTAAATCCCCATTTTTCTATTGTTCTTGCGACAATTTCACCATCCGCAGAATTACTTACCAAAACATTTAGTTTTTCCCTGCCGCTAATTCCGTAAATACAAAACTGATTTTCGTGCCACATTGCATAAATACAAGGTGACAGTTTTGGGTTGTTAATTTCAATAATATGTGTAAAAAATTTTTGCAAATTGAGCAAACCGTCAACAACACCGGCTATTTTTTCAAGATTATTACTGTTTATAAGTTTTACCATACTGATTATTATATCATAACCACAGAGCATGTGACAAAATACCTCTTTTAAGCTTGTTTTAGGTATATTTCATCCCATTGAATGACTTGCACATAATCTTTTTTGGTATATAATTTTAAAAGATACATGTAGTTAATATAGGAATATTAAAATGAAAGTAGATTTAAAAAACGAAAAAGAAAATGTTGTAATTATGAATATTACTGTTGATGCAAAAGAAGCAGCTGATGCATATAATAAAGCAGTTGCAAAAATTTCTCAATATGTGAATATCGACGGTTTTAGAAAAGGAAAAGCGCCAAGAGCCATTGTAGAAAAACATGTTGGTGTTGAAAGAATTAAAATTGAAGCTGTTGAATCACTTGCACCTAGAATTATCGGCAATGCTATTGAAGAAAATAAACTTGATGTAATTACTCAACCGTCAATTACTTCTTATGATTTTGAAATCGGAAAAGATTTGACAGTTACTGTTCAAGTTGAAACAAGACCTGAAGTTACTTTAGGTGAATATAAAGGTTTAAATTTAAAAGTAGAAGATTCTCCTATTGCTGAAGATGCAGAACAAAAATCTATTGAAAATCTTCTTAACCAACATTCAACTCTTGAACTTGTTGTTGACAGACCTGCAAATGCAACTGATACAGCAGTAATTGATTTTGACGGTTATGTTAAAGGTGAAAAAATCCAAGGCGGTGAAGGTAAAAAATATCCGTTGGATTTAGGTCATTCAAACTTTATCCCTGGTTTTGCAGAACAAATTGTCGGCAAAAATGTTGGTGATGAATTTGAAATAAATGTGACTTTCCCTGAAGAATATCACGATGAAAAATTAAAAGGTCAACCGGCTGTTTTCAAAATTAAAGTTCATGAAATTAAAGAAAAGAAAGTTCCAGAGTTAAACGATGAATTTGCTCAAAAAGTAGGTCCTTTTAAAACTGTTGATGATTTAAAAGAAGATGTTAAAAAATATCTTGAATCTCAACGTGAAAGAACTAATAAACAAAATTCCGAAAACGAAGTGTTTAAAGCAGTAATTGAAGCAGCAAAAGTTGACATCCCGCAATCAATGATTGACAGAGAAGTTGAATCTTTGAAAGCTGATTACAAACAAAGGCTTGCATATCAAGGAATTGATTGGGATGCTTTAGTAAAAGCACAAGGTGAAGATCATTTAGTTGAAACTTTGAAAGATGATGCATTAAACAGAATTAAAAATTCACTTGTAATTGATAAAATTGCAAAAACTGAAAGCATCAAGCTTGAACAAAAAGATATTGAAAATAAATTTGCTGAATTGGCTGCAATATACGGTATGACTCAACAAGATGTTCTTAAACAACTTGGACAAAATCCTGAAATGTTTGCATCAATTTCTCAGCAAGCAATGAATGACAGAGTTAGAGATTTTCTTGTTGAAAATAACAATGTTGAAATTGTTGCGCCTAAAAAAGCAAAAGTTGAAACAAAGTAATATAGAGTTATAATAATATAAGAAAGGAAAAATAAATCATGAGTTTTGTACCTGTTGTAGTAGAACAATCAAGTCGCGGAGAACGTTCTTTTGACATCTTCTCAAGACTTTTAAGAGAACGTATCATATTTTTAGGCACACCTATTGATGATATGGTAGCGAATTTGGTTGTAGCACAAATGCTTTTGCTAGATAGTGAAAATCCGGAAAAAGATATTATGCTTTACATTAACAGTCCCGGAGGAAGTGTTACGGCAGGTTTTGCGATTTATGATACTATGCAGCATATCAGAGCAGATGTTTCTACAATTTGCTTAGGTCAAGCTGCTTCTATGGGTGCATTTCTTCTATCTTCCGGTACAAAAGGTAAAAGACTTGCTCTTCCTCATTCAAGAGTTTTAATTCACCAACCTTTAGGCGGTGCTCAAGGTCAGGCTACTGATATTGAAATTCAAGCTGCTGAAATTATCAGAATTAAAAAGAGTTTGAATGAAATTCTTGCTTCTAATACAGGACAGTCACTTAAAAAAATCGAAAAAGATACCGATAGAGATTATATTATGACTCCTCAAGAAGCTCTTGAATACGGTATGATTGATAAAGTTGTATCCAGAGATATAGTAAAAGGTTAATTATTGGAGAAAATTTATAATGCCAAAACATGATGATAGCAGGCTAAAATGTTCATTTTGTGGGAAAACACAGGATCAGGTTAAAAAACTTATTGCCGGACCTGAGGTTTATATATGTGATGAATGCGTTGAGCTTTGTAATGAAATTCTCGATGAAGAATTTTTTGAAGCAAAAGAAAAAGATGATGCAGCAGAAGAAAATGCACCAAATGAAAAACCTATTCCAAAACCACATGAAATAAAAGAATATCTTGACCAATACATTGTAGGTCAAGACGATGCTAAAAAAGTGCTTGCAGTCGCTGTTTATAACCATTATAAACGTTTGAAACATAATAAATCTGCAAAAGACAGCGTAGAAATTCAAAAATCAAATATTTTACTTGTTGGTCCGACCGGTTCCGGTAAAACACTTCTTGCGCAAACCTTAGCAAAAATGCTGGATGTGCCTTTTGCTGTGGCAGATGCAACAACTTTAACAGAAGCCGGTTATGTTGGTGATGATGTAGAAAATATTCTTCTACGTCTTTACCAAAATGCTGAGTTTGATTCTTCAAAAGCTGAACGAGGAATTATTTATATTGATGAAATCGATAAAATTTCACGTAAGTCTGAAAATACTTCAATTACTCGTGATGTATCAGGTGAAGGTGTCCAACAAGCACTTCTAAAAATGATTGAAGGCACTGTTGCTCATGTTCCGCCTCAAGGTGGCAGAAAACATCCACATCAGGAATTTATTGAAATTGATACAAGCAATATATTATTTATTGTTGGTGGTGCGTTTGTAGGCTTGGAAAAAATTGTTGAACGCAGAGCTGGTGAAGGGAATTCTATTGGCTTTGGTGCAAAAGCTCCAATGTCACAAGCTGAAAAAGAAGCTAATGCAAATAAATTGCTTAAAAAACTTCAACCGGAAGACTTGTTGAAATTTGGGCTTATTCCTGAATTTATCGGCCGTATCCCGACTTATGCAGTTCTTGATCAACTTAACGAAAAAACATTGAAAATGATTTTAACCGAACCTAAAAATGCTGTTCTCAAACAGTATCAATGTTTGTTAAAAATGGATGGAGTTGATTTGGAATTTGAACCGGAAGCTGTTGATTTAATTGCACAGGAAGCAATGAAACGTAAAACCGGTGCCAGAGCTCTACGTTCAATTGTTGAAGAAATTATGCTTGATGTTATGTACGATGTTCCAACGAAAGAAAATATGGATAAATACGTGATAACAGCAGATGCCGTTCGTAACAGAAATACAGCGGAATTAATCAAATTACCGACACGTAATGACGGTAGTGCAGAAATTATTGCATAATTTTTTCGGGTTAGTGTATGAATAAACAAAAAACTTTAATACTTGTAGATGGACATGCTCTTGCGTTTAAGCAATATTTTGCTCTTGAACGTACAAATATGAAAACTTCGGACGGAACTCCGTCATGGGCTGTTTATGGTTTTTTTAAAGCAATTTTCGATTTATTGAAAAACAAAAAAATTCAGCCGGATGCAATTTGTGTTGCTTTTGATGTGAGTCATCAGACATTCCGTGTTGAAAAATTTGAACAATATAAAGCAAACCGTGAAGCAATGCCTGATGCTCTGCAAGTTCAAATGGGGTTGATTTATGAAGGTTTAAAGGCATTTAATATTCCTGTTTATACAAAAGAAGGTTTTGAAGCGGATGATGTTATCGGGACAATTTCAAAGCAGGCTTGTGAATTAGGACATAAAGTTTTGATTTTGACCGGTGATCAGGATGCATTTCAGCTTATAGACGAACAAGGGTGTGTAAAAGTTATTATTTCGTCTAAAGGTGAATTAAAGGAATATGACTGGAATGCAGTTTATGCTAAACTGAGCGTTTATCCAAATCAGATTATTGATTATAAAAGCTTGCGAGGAGATTCGTCTGATAATATCCCCGGAGTAAAAGGAATTGGCGAAAAAACTGCTGTAAAATTACTTGAACGATATGGTAATTTGCAAAATATTATTGAACACTGTGAAGAAATTCAAGAAAAAAAGGCTCGTGAATGTTTATGCGCAGATTTGGAAATGGCTAAAACAAGTTATTTTCTCGCCACTATTGTTAGAAATGTTGATATAGACTTTGATTTTGCAGGTACAAGAATAGAACTTCCTGATGTTGCAGAAGTTACAAATTTTTTGCGCAAAATGCAATTCTACAGTTTTTTAAAAAATATCGATTCAATTTTAACTATATTTAATAAAAATGATGTAAAAATTACCATACCTGCATCTGAAAGTAACAATGTTGTACCTCAACAAGGTGCTCAGTTAGGGCTTTTTTCAGAAGCGGTAAAAGCAGAAGTAAACAAGAAAGATATTAATTTTGAATCAAAAGCTATAACTAATTTTCAAGACTTGACAGAACTGGTTCAAGTATTAAAAACAAAGCCTTTTATTGCTATCAGGACAGAAGCTGTTGTAAAAAACGCTGTTGATGCTAAATTATTTGGTTTAACGATTGCTTATAATGACAATTTTACCGCATCAGACACTGTTAATTTTGTCGATAACGGTAATATTACAAAATCTTTTTACATCCCAACAGACCATTATATTGACAACCAATTAAGTGAAGAAGAAATTTTAACTGCATTAAAACCTATCTTAGAAGATAAAAATATAAAAAAACTAATGCATGATGCAAAAACTGAAATGAATATTCTTCTTTCTAAGAATGTTAATATTAAAGGGATTATTTTTGATACAATGCTTGCGAGTTATATAAAAGACACTACCCGTAATCATTCTTTAGATATTCAATCTCTTGAAAATATTGATCATATTATAAGTAATTTGGTACCTTTAACCAAGGACGTTAAAGCATCATCTTCTATTGTTGATTTGTCAGTTGAATCCATATTAGATTTTACGGGAGATGTAATTTCTTCAATTTTTGAACTCACAAAATATTGGATTTTAAATCTTGATGAAAAAGAAAAAAAATTCCTTTATAACATTGAAGTTCCTCTTGCAACCGTACTTTCAGAAATGGAATTTAACGGTGTCGCAATTGATGAAAAATATTTATCTGAGCTTTCAAATTATATGACAGATGAATTAAAAAATCTTGAAGTTAAGATTTATGAGATTGCCGGAGAAACTTTTAATGTCGGTTCACCAAAACAGGTAGCAGAAATTTTATTTGATAAACTTCAACTTAAAGCTCGAAAAAAACGTGGTAAAACAAAATATTCAACGGGTGCTGCCGTATTGGAAGAATTGGCACAAGACTATGAAATTGCAGAATTAATTTTACAACATCGCAAATTTGCAAAATTAAAATCTACATATACAGATGCTTTGCCTAATTTGATTAGTCCGGTTGATAATCGTATTCATACTTCTTATAACCAGACTACAACAGCAACCGGAAGACTTTCATCCTCAAACCCAAATTTGCAAAATATCCCGATTAGGACAGAAGAAGGAAATAAAATTAGAAAAGCATTTGTGCCTCAAAATAAAGAAAAATCCGTAATTATGTCAGCTGATTATTCTCAAATTGAATTACGTCTTTTGGCTCATGTTTCGGGGGATGAACATCTTATAGAAGCTTTTAAATCAGGTTTAGATGTACACAGTGTTACTGCATCTAAAATATTTGAAGTACCGGTTGAAGAAGTTACCCGTAATATGAGATATAAAGCAAAAGCCGTAAATTTCGGCATTGTTTACGGACAAACAAAATACGGTTTAGCAAAAGCTATAGATATTCCTGTTGCTGATGCTGAAAAATTTATTAATAAGTACTTTGAAACATACCCGAAAGTAAAACAATATATGGAAGATAGAATAAAAGATGTTGAAGAAAACGGTTATGTTGAAACAATTTTTGGACGAAAACGCTATCTTGCAGATGAATTTAACAGTCCTAACGGCAATATAAAAGAATTTGCTAAACGAGCCGCAATTAACCAACCGATGCAAGGTTCAGCTTCTGATTTAATAAAAATTGCTATGGTTGATTTAGATAAAAAAATGGCTGAAGCAAAGCTTAATTCCAAACTCATTATACAAGTCCATGATGAACTTGTTTTGGAAGTAGATAAAGATGAACTAGAAACAGTTAAAAAACTCGTTATTGATTGCATGGAGTTAAAACAGCCACTTTCAGTTCCTTTGATTATAGATGTTAATGTAGGTGAAACATGGCAAGAAATATAATAAAAATTCTTTTTGCAGTGTTGTTATCATTACAACTTAAAGCTTTTGCCGAAACACCATCAATGAGTTTGAGTACTCTTGTAACTGTTCAAAATGTACCGTTTGAGCAATGCACAGAAATATTTAAAACAGATGCAGAAAATTTGTTTTATTTGACGCTCGCTGGAATTAATGCAAACCGATTTAGAATTGATGAGATTCAATCCAAAACAGGATATATTTTATTTAATGCCGTAAATAAAGAGTTTTTAGCCACAGTTGTAAAATTGGATAAACAAACATCACTGTTAAAAATCACTCCGGCAAATAATGTTTATTATTTTCAACCTGGAATTGTTTTGAATATTTTTAAGTATATTGAAATTAATAATTCGATAAGACCGATACAACTTAAAGTTTTATAGAATTATTTCAAATTAATAAAAGCAGTTTCAACAATTTGTTTGATATCGAATTGTTCAACTGTTTCATTCTTTGTTGAAAGCCATACAAGATATTCAATATTGCCGGAAGGTCCTTTTATCGATGAATATGTTAATCCGTTTATAGAATAACCAAGATTTTTCGCATAATCCAATACGTTTTTTATAACATCATAATGAACTTTAGGATTACGTACGACACCGCCTTTTTCAACATTATCTTTTCCTGCTTCGAATTGAGGTTTTATTAAACAAATCATTTCATGAAAATTTGGAGCCATAAGGCTTTTTAAATTTTCGAGAACTTTGGTCAATGAAATAAAAGATAAATCACTTACCAACAAATCCGCAACCGGTTCATTTTCGTTATATATTTCATCAAAAGAACAAATTTTTAAATTAGTGCGTTCAATAGTTTTGACACGAGCATCGGAGCGAATTTTCCAGTCGAGTTGACCATAACCGACATCAACTGCATAAACAAAATTTGCACCATTTTGCAAAAGACAGTCTGTAAATCCTCCTGTTGAAGCACCGGCATCAAAACAAATTCTGCCGGTAACATTAATCGGAAATGTATCCAGAGCTTTTTTTAATTTAAACCCTCCTCTGGATACAAAAGGCATTGATTTTACAACGATTTCGTGTTCTTTTTCGATATTTATTTGAAATCCGGCTTTAGTTATATATTCATCATCAATTTTAACATGACCTGCCAGAATTGCTGCTGAGGCTTTGCTTTTTGTATCAAAATAACCTAAATCCGTAAGGTATTTGTCCAGACGTTCTTTTTTCATATACCGTAAACCGTTTCTGCATTCTTTGTCGTAATTCTTGCAACTTCTTCTATTGATACATTACGCAAATTCGCAATTTCTTCCGCTACATATTTTATATAAGCAGGTTGATTTTCTTTTCCTCTGTATGGCACAGGGGTAAGATACGGGCAGTCTGTTTCTAATAATAATCTTTCAATTGGAATATCTATAGCAACTTCTTTCATTTTAACTGCATTCTTGAAAGTAACAACACCACCTATTGCAAGATACCATCCTGCTTTAATGCACTCACGAGCAAATTCAACACTACCGGAAAAACAATGCATAACAACTGTTGAATTTTTATTATATTCTTTTAAAATATCAAAACAGTCTTTATGAGCTTCTCTGTCATGAACACATATAGGAAGGTTTAACTCATTTGCAAGCTTAATTTGTTTGATAAAAACTTCTTTTTGCAAATCATTAAAACTCTTGTCCCAATAATAATCCAACCCAATTTCACCAATCCCAACGATTTTTGGATTTTTTGCAAGTGTTTTGATTTTATCAATCAAAGTGTCATCCCAATCCTTAACTTCCGACGGATGAACACCAAGCAATCCAAAAACATTGTCATCTCGTTCGGTTATTTTATAGATTTTGTCAATATCGGCAGGATAGGCACAAGGTACAATTATTTTTTTTACTTTATTATCAAAAGCATTGCGTACAGCACCATCCGTGTCATTAAGCATATCTATATGCGCATGTGTATCAATTAAATAAGTATCCATTTTATGTATTAAAAATCCTGTCACCGGCATCGCCCATACCTGGGACAATATAGCCTTTTTCATTTAAACATTCATCTACTGCCGCCGTAATTATTTCAATATCCGGATAATGTTTTTGAATGTTTTCTATACCCTGTGGAGCCGCTATTATACAAATCACTTTAATGTTTTCAATAGGAATACCTTTATCTGCATAAAGTTTAATAGCTTCAATAAGAGAATTTCCGGTAGCTAACATTGGGTCTGTTATGTAAATATAAAATTTTTCAGGATTTGGAGCTTCCATAGGAACTTTGTTGTAATACCAAACGGGTTTTAAAGTTTCTTCATCACGATACATTCCTATATGGCGAATACAAGCCTGCGGTAAAATATCTATAGCTTCATCGGTAAAAATTAACCCCGCTCTCAATATTGGTGAAATAATCAAATTGATATCAGGGTCAACGGTTTTTGCTTTAAATGTTGTTAATGGTGTTGTAACATTTTTCTCAACAAGAGGAAGATTTTTTGCCGCTTCATACAAAAGACATCTTGTAATTTTTCTTGTTGCAATTCTAACACCCTGACTATCTGTTTTTGCATCACGCATTGTACATAAGTTTAATAAAACCACAGGATTATTAATTACTCTTACTTTTTCACTATTCATGTTTCCACTCCTTTAATTTATCTTGAAAATCATTTCTGTTTTTTATCATATTATCCACAAAATTATCAGTTTGTTCAATATTTTGTATCAAATTTTTACTTTCTATTTCCGGAAGATTATCTTGCACGCCCATTTTAGATGCAAAATGAGAAAATCTTAAAGTTATAGAATCGATTTTATCAAACATTTCGTTTAGTAAACTGATAGAATCATGTAATCTTTTCGGACTTTGTATAACAATTAATCTGTCAGAATGTTCATTTACATTAGGCGGATACAACTCCAAACTTTTAGAACCGCCAAGTCCGTTAAATTCAACAGTTGCAACAACACCTTTAGGTAATACTACGTTTTCTTTTGTAATCACAAATCTTACATAGACGTTGTTACCAATTATTTTAATATTTTTGACATAGCCAACTTGAACTCCCATAAGTTTTACCGGTGAACCTACAATCATCCCGTCAACATCAGGCATGAAAATTTGATAACTGGGAAGTTGCTTCAATTGCTTATACCTGTGATAACGATACCCCCAGATACATAAACACAAAATAATGAACCAAATCACAAATTCAATCCATATAAATTTTCTGAGATTATCTTTTGATTTCATATTTATATTATACATGGAACATGGTTGTTTTTACCACTTGCCAAAAAATAATTTGTATTATATTATTATAATATATTAAAGTGAGGTTTAACAAATGGATCAAATAATTAAAGTAGCATGGGATTTAAATGAAAACACTGATAACAGATATCAGCTTGTTTATGAGATAGCTGAACTTGCTAAAAAATTGGTTGATGAAAATCAAGCAAAAAAAGCTCGTGAAGAATTCGGATTTGAAGAAAATTACGACGGTGGTTATAAAAAAGAAAATCCTGTAGAACACGCTATAATGGTTAAAGCTTCTGAAGCTGATGACAACCGTTTAGTAGGTTAGTTTTGTAAAAAAGCACAAGTGTAATTACAGGATTATCCGGTACATTCGCTCTTGTGCTTTTTTGTGTGAATTTAGGGGTAGTGTATGGAACAAACAGTTAATTTTATTAAAGAAAGAACAAATGATTTTCAACCTGAAGTAGGTATTATTCTTGGCTCCGGTCTTGGAGAATTTGCAGATGAATATTGTGAATACGCATTGTCATATAATGATATACCCAATTTTTTAAAATCCAATGTTAAAGGTCATAAAGGCAGACTCGTTTTTGCTGAAATTCAAGGCAAAAAAGTTGTAATGATGCAAGGCAGAAACCATTTCTATGAAGGTCACTCTATGCAAGAAATTACATATCCTGTTAAAGTTATGAAAAAACTTGGAGTTAAAACTCTGATACTTACAAATGCAGCAGGTGCCGTAAATGAAAGTTTCAGACCGGCTGATTTAATGATAATAACTGACCATATAAATTTCATGGGCACAAATCCTCTTATTGGCAGCAATGACGAAACTCTCGGCGAACGTTTCCCTGATATGAGTGATATTTATAAAAAAGATTTAGTTAAATTGGCAGAAAATTGTGCTGAAAAATTATGTATTGATATTCAAAAAGGGGTTTATTTTGCATCAACCGGTCCAAGCTATGAAACACCTGCTGAAATTAATATGGCACGTATTTTAGGCGCAGATGCAGTTGGAATGTCAACAGTTCCGGAAGCTATCGTCGCAAATTATTGTGGTTTAAAAGTGCTGGGGATAAGTTGTATTTCAAATGCAGCAAGCGGTATATCCGATACAAAATTATCTCACGAAGAAGTTATTGAAACCACCAATAAAGTTAAATCACGTTTCAAATCTCTTGTTTTAGAAATCTTAAAAACTTTATAGAATTAAATTCTTGCAAATCCTTTAATTGAATTTTAGCGTTGGAAAGTTCAATATCTTGAAAAAGTTGGCAAGATGTGGTAGAATTGGGGTATGAGGATACTGGCGCACACGGGTGAATATGGATTTGACAGGGTAAAAAGCCTTGGTATAACCGTGTTATGCCGATTTAGGGGGGGGTAAACCCGCTTGTAGTCTGGGTTTTAGA
>CAYUIW010000003.1:0-47932 GCA_964444905.1 uncultured Muribaculaceae bacterium | reverse complement strand
TCTCCTATTTTCGCCTCATTTATTGTTTTTCGACACCGGATAACGGTGTTATTGTCATGCGAAGGGGATTATTTATGAGTGAATAAGTGAATAGGTTAATAAGTGAATAAGTTCGTTATGCTCGCTTCGCTTGATAAGATATTCCCACTTGAGGGGTAGTTGCGTCATTGCGGACAAGCGAAGCGTGATCCGCAATCGCATAATTTGCGCAATCCGACAATTGTTTAATGTTGGGTAGCCCCCTCTCCCTAGCCCTCCCCCGTAGGGTGAGGGAACAAAGAAAAGTAACACAAAACTAATATAAGGAGACACAAAATGAAAACATCAAACAAAAAAACAGCTTTTACGCTTGCAGAAGGTGCTACGCACGTAGTTATGTCTGACAATATCCGTCGATACGCATTCACTTTGGCGGAAGTTCTCATCACTTTAGCGATTATTGGAGTGGTGGCGGTGTTGACTGTGCCAACATTGATATCAAAGTATCAGGTTAAACAAACTGTAACAAGTTTAAAGACTTTTTACAGTACAATAAACGAGGCATATCGTTTGGCTCTGGTAGATAATGGACCTGTAAATACTTGGGAAGATAGAAAATATAATCAGGGTTCTGAAAAAGCAAATGAAATACTGTTTAGTATTCTAAAACCCTATTTAAAAGTATCAAAGGATTGCGGATCTAAACAAGGTTGTTTCCCTACAGATGTTATTTACAAAAAGCTGGATGGAAAGTATATAGGTCAATCTTGGGATAGTACTGCATATATATACAAATTTCAACTAGCCAATGGTATGAGTGTTTTTCTTTATAATTATGGCAACCAACCTATCAAAAAAAATGATAAAATTACTTCTTACGCAGCAATTAGTGTTGATATAAACGGAATAACAGGACCTAATGTTTATGGTAGAGATATGTTTAGTTTTTTAATTACTGATAATGCTGTTATGCCTTTAGGGAACCCCGATTTTTATGGTTATTATACAGATGAAAACGGGGAAAATACTCCTTATAACGCATTAGAAGGTTGCAACAGAAAAGATTGTGTCGGTCAATGTGAAGATTGCGCAGCCTGGGTTATTATTAACGGGAACATGGATTATCTTGACTGTGACGATTTGAGTTGGAACGGAAAACGAAAATGTTCCGATTAAGTATAAAAAACTCCCTATCGGGAGTTTTTTTATGCTAAAATTAAAATATACATAATAAGAGGAAATATAAATGCTGAGAACAGGAATAGTAGGACTGCCAAACGTCGGGAAATCGACTTTATTTAATGCTTTAACAAGTGCTAAAAACGCACAAAGTGCAAATTATCCGTTTTGCACAATAGAACCGAACGTCGGAGTTGTTAACGTACCCGATGAACGTCTTGAAATACTTGCAAAACTTTGCAAAACAGATGTAATAATACCAACGGCAATTGAATTTGTTGACATTGCAGGTCTTGTAAAAGGCGCAAGTAAAGGAGAAGGACTAGGCAATCAATTTTTACATAATATCAGAGAAGTTGATGCTATTATTCAAGTAGTTCGCTGTTTTGACGACCCAAATACAATTCACGTGGCAGGAAAAGTTAACCCGCTTGATGATATTGAGGTTATTAACACAGAATTAGCTCTTGCCGATTTAGCTTCTGTTGAAAAACGTCAGGCTCGTATTTCAAAACAAGCAAAAGGCGGTGATAAAGCGGCAGTTCTAGAAGACAAAGTTCTTTCAAAATTAACTGAATTATTATCAGAAGGGACATTTATAAATTTAGCAGACCACTTTAACGAAGAAGAAATTGCCGTCGCAAAACAACTTAATCTTATGTCCGCAAAACCTGTAATTTATGCGGCAAATGTATCCGAATATGACCTGAATGAAGGCAATGACTATACAAAACAAGTTAAAGAATATGCTTCCAAACACAATGCGGAAGTAGTTTTAATTTCAGCAAAAATTGAAGAAGAACTTGCTGAACTTGGCACAGAAGAAGCAAAAGAATATTTAAATGAACTCGGAGTTGAAGACAGCGGTATTGACCGTATGATTAAATCGGTTTACAAACTCTTGAATTTACGTACATTTATCACAGCCGGCGAAAAAGAAGTTCATGCTTGGACAATTCCTGCCGGTGCAAAAGCTCCTCAAGCCGCAGGTGTAATTCATACCGATTTCGAAAAAGGTTTTATCAGAGCAGAAATAACACCTTATAAAGATTTTGCGGAACTTGGTTCATATGTAGCATGCAAAGAAAAAGGTGTTACCCGTCTTGAAGGTAAAGATTATGAAGTTCAAGACGGAGATTTGGTACATTTCAGATTTGCAGTATAAAAGAAAATATTGTATAATTTTTATATGAAAAACTTTATCAGAAATTTTTTATATTATATTTTACAAATTAAAGAAAAAGCCCTTGTTTTTAGACTTGATAAAAGCTTGAAAACTTCTTACAGCAACAAAACATCCAAAACAATCTTGTCTTCAACAGAGCACATGACTCTAACTTCACAAACTCAAAAAAACATAGAGCTTGTGAGAAAAAATGTAGAAGATATTGTAAACGGTTGCCAAAACAATCCGCAAAAACTACTTGATTATGTAACTGCAACAGGAACCAAAGTTATAAAACTTGATTATGCTGATAAAATTTTAAAAACAATTCATGAGGAAGAAGGATTTATAACCGAACTTGAAGGATTAAGAGCTCTCTACCTTAATCTGTGCACTAATTTGGGCTTTTCTTTCAAAAGCAAACCTATTTTTATTTTAAGAAACAGCGAAATTGAACCATTATATATGCTGCATCATTTTTACAAATGGTATTCCATGAAATCAGGCTTGCCCGGATTTGATTATAAAACGCAAAAGAACTTTAAAAAATATCTTAAAAATATCAATGACCCTTCAATCGCAAATCTTTCAATAGAAGATACGCTTGCACTGCAAGAAGCTGTTACCAGAGATAAAGAGGCAACGGAATTTGCGCTTGATTTCGCGAAAAAATCACAAGGCGCAAAAAATGCACATAAAAAAATGCTCGACGGTGGCGCAAATGTTTAAATAGGAGCAAAAGCCCCTATTCATTAACAATTGCATATCTGTAGATTTTTGACCAAGCCATAAATCCACCTCGCATCATTATACATGGATAACCGTAATCCGCAAGAATTAAACACCCTTTTGTCGCTCCTGAACAAAATTCATTGCAACCATAAACAACCGTAATTTTTTCTTTTGAAAGTTTTTCTAAATTTTGGTCAATTTGGTCTATTGGCATTGAAATTGCTGTCGGAATATGCCCGTTATTAAATTCTTCGGTAGATCTTACATCAATCAATTTAATATCATCATTTTCCATAAGTTCTTTTAATTGGTTTGGTCCAATAGTGTAAGCCAATTTTTTAATAAAAAAATCTTGTGAACTTTGTGTGTCAAATCTTAAATTTTTAATTTTTTCTTTCATAATAAATTATCCTTTCTATGTTTTACATAAAAAGGATAACTTATAGTTCATTAAATAAAATTAGCAACTTGGGGTAAACTGTTACTTAAGCCATATAATATGTTGGTATATGGATGTAAGAAGCGTTTGAATTTGTTGCTTCATGTTTAGGTGAAAAAAGTATATTATAAGCCTTGGCAAACTTGCAGCCCAATGCTTTTATGGGGTTAGTTTGGACTGCGTCTGCATTTTGAGTCAGTCTTAAATTTTTTTCGAAATTCAATTTATCTGAATTTTGGATAGATAAAAGACCGATTTTCGGGGTAATACTATTTGTGTTGCCTTCACCGAAGGTAATTGGTTTTATTGTTATATTTTGTACTGGTGATATTCTCATTCTTATATCCTCCTTTCGAGGTTCTTGTGATTAAGTGTTTTTTTAACACTTCATCCTAACAATTTCATTATATACCATATTCTTTTTTTTGTCAACCCCTACTGTAAAGTTTTGTTAAGAGTGTCAAAGCTTGATTTGAAACGGCTTTCGGCATAAAGTGCAAAAAGTACACTTATTGTTGGGTTTACAGCTCTGCATTCATGAAAATACAAATATGTAACATGGATAAAAATCCCCTGAGTGGATGAGTAATTTTTTTAAAAATAACACCCAAAATACGAAAATTTTTAATTTTCAGTCTTTTGTGATATTATAAAATCACAACATAAGGGAGAAATTATGACAGAACAAACTCAACAGCCCCTTTCACCGGGAGCACAAATAAGACAAACAAGAATTCAAAAACTTGCAGATTTAGCAGATAAAGGTGTAAACCCTTATCCTTATGTGTTTGACAAAGATGCAAACGCAGCTGATTTACAGGAAAAATACAAAGATTTGGCAGCAGGTGAAGAAACTGAAGATTTTTATGCAGTTGCAGGTCGTGTAATGGCAATCCGTAACACAGGCATGTTCATTGATCTTATGGATGCAACAGGAAAAATCCAAGTATTTTCACATAAAGAAAACTTATCCGAAGACCAAATGAAAATTTTAAAACTTCTTGATATAGGTGATATCGTAGGTTTTTACGGTTCTATAAGAAGAACCCCGCGCGGTGAACTTTCAATTAAATCAACAAAATTGAAACTTCTTTCAAAATCACTTTTACCGTTGCCGGAAAAATTCCACGGACTTACCGATGTGGAAACTCGTTACCGTCAAAGATATGTTGACATGATTATTAATGAAGATGTTAGAAAAACTTTCAGAACAAGAAGTTTAATTATCCAAAAAATTAGAGAATACTTAACAAAACAAGGATTTTTGGAAGTTGAAACACCTATGCTTCATCCACAAGCAGGCGGCGCAAACGCAAGACCATTCGTAACTCACCATAACACACTTGATATGGACATGTTCTTAAGAATTGCACCTGAATTATATTTAAAAAGACTTATGGTTGGCGGCGTTTCAGAAAAAATATTTGAAATCAACAGAAGTTTCAGAAACGAAGGTATTGATACTCGTCACAACCCTGAATTTACAATGATGGAACTTTATCAAGCCTATGTTGACTATAATGAAATGATGGCTTTAACAGAAAACATGGTTGCATCTATTGCTCAAGAAGTTCTTGGCACAATGAAAATCCAATATGGCGAACACGAAATCGACCTTACACCACCTTGGGATAGAAAAACTATGCTTGGTGCAGTAAAAGAAGCAACCGGTATTGACTTTAACGCAATTTTCACAGTTGAAGACGCAAAAGCAAATGCAAAAAAAGCTGGTGTAAACGCAGACGATTGCGAAAATTGGGGACAGGTAATCGACAGAATTTTTGAAGAAAAAGTCGAACCTACATTAATTCAACCTGTTCACATTATTGATTATCCACGTGACATATCACCATTGGCAAAAGTTCATAGAGATAATGACAGATTAACAGAACGTTTTGAAACACGTGTTAACGGTTGGGAAATCGCAAACGCATTCTCTGAACTGACAGACCCTATTGATCAGAGAATGAGATTTGAAGCTCAAATGCAAGCAAAAGCAAACGGTGACGAAGAAGCTATGCCGATTGATGAAGATTACATTTGTGCTCTTGAACACGGTGCACCTCCAATGGGCGGACTTGGAGTTGGCATTGACCGCTTGGTAATGCTTTTAACTAATTCACCTTCAATAAGAGATGTTATCGTCTTCCCGACTTTGAAAAAAAGAGATTAATAAAAAACCGGCAAAAGCCGGTTTTTTATTGTTTATTTTATATTATTTCAAAGTTATATTGCAGAATACTGTTTTATATGGTATCATTTAAACAAGAGGGAGATATATGGCAAAAATACTTGTAACAATACCTGATGATTTTTTAAACAAAGTAGATGGTCTTGCAGAAAGCGAACAACGTTCTCGCAGTGAACTTATACGTGAAGCCTTACGCAGTTATATGAGAAAAATTTCGGTAGCTCAATCAAAAAATGCAAGCGAAAATGCTGAATTACTTAAATCACTTCTCAGTTAATTATTAAATTCTTTTATGAACTTTTCGACCCATTTTGCAAGTTGAGTAAGTTCATAAGGCTTTGGAACATACAAATCAGCTCCGCAATTCAGAACCATTTCTTTATCATGAAATATTGATGTTACGATAAATTTTGTATCGGGATATTTTTGTTTCAAATCTTTGCATGTTTCAAGACCGGTTTGGGTTTCAACATCGCCGGCATCAACAATTATAACAGCAGGAACTGCATCAGTATTTTGAATTACCTCAAATCCTTGAAGTTCAAGAATTGTCTTTAGCAAAATACTCATTGCCTCATCCTGTTCTAAAATAAATATTTTTTTATTATAAATCTGTTCAACAATAGCATCCTCTGCTGATATTTTTGGTCTTTCAATAAGATAATTCGATTTTAACGGATTACGAGCCATATTACGGGTTTGGACAAGAGAATTTACAAGTTGCGTTATATCCGTAAACTTTGTAACTTCATTTGTTACAACCCCTATTGATATATGGACAAAATTTGACCTTCTGCCTGCATGTTCATCACCCTGCATAATCATATAACCACGTTTTAAATCTTGTTGTGAATAAAATTTCGGCGATACAGAATCGAATGCAAAAGTCAAGAAATTTGCGACTTTATCAACTTTAAATTTATCAGTAATAATTAAAAATTCATTATCCGAAATAGCCCCGAGATAGTCATTTTCATTCAATGAAGATTGAATAATTGCACAAAATGTTTGTATCAATTTATCCGAAGCAAGTTCTGTATATGTTTCCTTGTAATTTTCAAAATTATCAATAGTAACGAGCATTGCAGCCCACTCATTTTTATCTGAAATTATGCGTTTTAAAGCCCTCAATGAATATCCTTTATTCGGTAAAAGTTTTTTCGCATCCATATTAGACTCAAACTCTCGACGAAGATGCGCTTTTATTCTCATAACAAATTCATCGGAATTAACGGGTTCACTTATAAAATCATCTGCACCGTTTTCAAGCACTTCAAGCCTGTCTTCCAGTTCAGCAGATTTAGAAATTGCAACTATAACAGGGCGCATATTGTATGTAAGTGCACGAATTTTTTTGCAATAATCAGAAAGATTACTGTCAATACTATCAGAAATTATTATCAAATCAGGTTCTGTATCCTGAATGGTTTTCATTGCAGAAATCATGTCTTTAGACACAACAACAATATTATTTTTACTTTCCAAAAGTTTTTTATATTTAGTGGAAAGTTCAAGTCTTTTATCTATCAAAAGAGTTACTGACTGCATTTTGACCTCGCTTGTTCTTCCACACTTTTAACGGGCATAAGAACATCAAAAGTTGTTTCACCTTCTCCTGACATAACTGAAATTTTACCACCCATTTTTTCGACCAAATTTTTAGTTATATAAAGACCAAGCCCGCTGCCTTGAACTTTTCTTGTCAAAGGACTGTCTATTCTTGAAAATTTAGTAAAAATTTTGTTGTAATTTTCAGGTAAAATTCCAACACCTCTGTCGGTAACTTTTATAGAAACATAATCACCATAAGGTGCAACCGAAACCGTAATCAATGTATTTTCAGCAGAATATTTAGCAGCATTTTCGATTAAATTTGTCATTATTTGCTGAAGCTTATCTCTGTCAGTTATTATGGCAGGTACATTTTGATTATAATTGAGTTCATATTTATGTGAAGGGTAGGAAGTTTTAACAATAGTTATAACCTGCTCAATAAGTGATTTCATATTAGTTTCTTTATAAACCAATATATTTTTTTCCGATTGAAGCTTCGTGACAGAAAGCATATTTTCAACAAGCCCGATAAGTCTGTTAGATTGCTCTTCAATAATTTTCAAAAATCGTTTTTTACTTTCATCGTCAAGCTTATCCCACGAACCCAACATTGTTTGTGCAAACCCTCTAATAGAAGTTAAAGGTGTTCTGAGTTCGTGACTTACTGTTGATATAAAATCTTCATAATTATCCATAATCAGATTATAGCAGATTTCTTAAAAATTTGTTCAAATTTAACAATTTATTTATACACCATATCTTTTCTTTAAATCCAAGATTTTTTTACAAGAAAGTTCAATATTTTGGGCAAGTTCAGCATCCGCAAGAGCTTTTTCCGCTATTTTTTCAATAATATCAACTGTTTCTGCATTAGAATTTCGATAAATAAACATATTCAAACCTGCACGAATCCCAATTTCAACAGCTTCAACTTCACCAAATGCAGCAACACCTTTCATAACCATATCATCAGAAATTATTATACCGTTAAAACCAAGTTTTTCTCTCAAATATGAAAGTGCTGTTTTGCTTAATGATGTCGGTATAGAGTCACTCTCAAAGCAAGTACAGTGCAAGTGTGCAGCCATAATCATTTCAATACCGTTATTAATTGCAGATTTAAACGGTTTTATATGAGTTTTTTCCATGTTTTCCAAAGACAAATCGATTTTAGGTAAACTTAAATGGCTGTCCGCATTCGCATCACCATGCCCCGGATAATGTTTTGCACAGGGAATAATTCCATTTTCACGATAAGTTTTTGACACCAATTGTTCTGCTTCAATAACTTCCTCAACTTTGTTTGAAAACGCACGTTCGCCAATAATCGGATTGTTTGGATTTGTATTTACATCAATACATGGTGCAAAATTCAAGTTCAAACCATATTTTTTCAACTCTTGCGCAATTTCTAAAGTTTGATTTTCTAAAAAATCAAGTCCTTTTGCATACGCATATTTTGCACTTAAATATTTTTTACCGTTGTGAATATTTTCGGTTCTTTCAACTCTACCGCCTTCTTGATCAATGGAAAGAAACGGAGGAATAAGTGCCATATCACGACATTTGTTAATAAGACTTTTAAATTGTTCGGATGTTTGGATATCACGAGTAAAAAAAATAATACCGCCAAGCCCGTTTGCAAGAGCTTTTTCGTACCCGTCACCATCAGTTCCGAGAATAAACATTTGATAAAGTTTTTGTTTTATATCCATACAATAAATTTTAACATAAAATTGGTTTTATTTTGTTGTATAGTATTAATATGTTTTATTTTGACGAAATTAACGGGAAACACATTTTAAAATCCGATATGTTACCGGACTTAAAACACTTGTTTACTACCCGAGAAACATTTATAAAAACTAAAGAAATTGAACTTGAAATTTTAGCAGATAAGAATAAAGAACTTATACGAAAATATTTAGATGCGGATGAAATTGTTTCTCCGCAACAAACTCACAGTGCAAACATTGAATTTGCCGAAATTAACAAGACTTCTTACCCTGAAACAGATGCTCTAATTTTGACAAATAATAAACAAGCTGTTTTTTTAAATTTTGCAGATTGCACTCCCGTAATACTTTATGATAAAAAACAACATATTGCGGCTGTTTCACATGCCGGTTGGCGAGGAACAGCACAAAAGATTGCACCGCTGACAATTAAAAAAATGCAATCAAACCCACAAGATATTATTGCTGTTATCGGTCCTGCAATCGGAAAATGCTGTTATAAAGTAGGAGATGAGGTTTTTGACCAATTAAAATCAACTGTCAGTGATTTTGAAGGACTTTACACTGGTAATAGAGTTGATTTAAAAGGTATAAATGCCCGTCAACTTGAAGAAATGGGTGTTGGACAAATTGATATTTGCCCTTATTGCACCTGTTGCGATAATGATATGTTTTTCTCTTACAGGAAAGAAGATGGAACAACAAACCGTCACAGTGCAGTAATAAAGCTTTAAAAATATATTTGCTACGGTTAATTTCTTGTGATAAAATCATCTTATGGACATCAAAATAGTTAAAATGCAAAAGTCTGATGTTGATAATGTTATAGCTATTGAAGAACAAGCTTATGGCGAACATCATTGGTCAAAAGAGTCGTTTATGAATGAACTTTCTAACGAACTTGCCCGTTATTACAGCGCACTGGATAATGACGGTAATCTTGTCGGATATGCCGGATGCTGGCAAATTTTGGAAGAAGTTCACATCACAAATATTGCAGTTGCTCCGCAATACAGACGTCAAAAAATCGGCAGACGACTTTTACAAAAAATTATTGATGATTGTTATACAAACAAAGCAAAATATATTACGCTTGAAGTTCGAGTTTCCAATGAAGCCGCAATCAGTTTATACGAAAAATATGGCTTCAAATCACTGGGTGTTCGTAAAGGTTATTATCAAAATAATAATGAAGATGCTTTGATTATGTGGACAGAAAATATTTTTTACGATAAATTCAAATCAAACTACAAAAAAATTATTGAGGGCTGATTATGACAGAAGACGATGCAATGGTTCCGCGTATTCGGAGAATTAATAAAAAAGAAAAGAAAAAACTTCATATTCCTTTTTTGAATATTCTTTTGGTATTATTTTGCACATTTTTGCTGGTTGTAGCAACCTTTGTACAACTGGACATCAAGCATTTTATAATTCCTCATGATTTATTTTCCAATAAAGCTCTGACAAAAGATGATTTTTTATATACTTATACGATAATTCCACAAGTTCCGGCGGTAATGTTTATTGTTGGACTTTTAGGCAGACGATTGGGAATTACGAGTATAGTAATCTATATTTTAACCGGTTTGTTCTTACTTCCGGTATTTGCCCTTGGCGGAGGAATGCACTACATCTTTGAATTTGGATTCGGATATATTATTGCATACATTCCTGCAGTATTTTTTGCAGGTTCTATACTCAAGGACGGATTTACTTTCAAAAACATTCTTAAAGCTGCTCTTATCGGAGTTTTAACAATTCACATTATCGGAATTCTTTATATGCTATTTATAGCTGCTCTTAAACATGAAGGATGGCATTTTATAAAAGGTTGGATTTTAGCGCAAAGCTTTTTGAAAATAGCATATGACTATGCCCTTGGTATAATCGCACTTGTCATTGCAAAATATTTAAACAAATATATCAAATATCTTATAGGTTAATTGTTTTTTAAATATTTGATAAGCCTTTTAACATCTTTGTTCCAAATTCCGTTCCAATTACGAATAATTATATCCGCAGGACAAATCCCTTGCTGTGTAAATTCTTTTATTGGTTCAAGATATTTTTCTTCATTTGTATTCATTTCTATAAGCGATTTTTCGGCAATATAAATTATTTCTTTTGCAATTTCACCTGCCGAATACGTCTTAATATAACTTTGAAGCGCATATTTTGGAACATTATAACGTAATTCTGCAATATCATTATGAGTAAACTTATCAAACAACTCCTCAATTTCTTGTAATGCAGTTTTGTTATATAAAATTCCTTTATAAATCGCAATCACAGCATAAGGATATTTCCAACAGTCGTTATTTCTTATTTCAATAAAATTTCTAAGTCTAACATCAGGAAAATACAAATTCGCATGAAGTTTAAAATCCTCTAAAGTTGCTTCAAAACCTTCCCATCCGTTTTTCATATAATTTTCAAAATTAATTTTGCCGTTAACTTCAACGGGCAAACCTTCTTTATTCAAGAAAATTACGGGAGATTTTAAAACTTTATCAATATATTGTTCAAAAGAAAACTCCTCATCCATATTACAAGCAAACCCGCAACGGTCATTATCCGTATTCAACCAACTTAATCCACGGAACGTTTTATATCCGGTTTCAGCCCCGCCCCTTATTGGAGAATTTGCAAACATAGCAGTTATAAAAGGTGAAAGTTTGTTTGCAATTTTAAATTTTCGTATTGCATCTTCTTCATCTTTAAAATCGAAACATCCTTGTATTCCTGCAGTTTCCCGCATCATTACGTCAGATAAAATTCCCCAAAGATATTTTGCCATAATTTTATAACGCCTTTTCGGAATAAGATTTATATTTTTGTAAGTCGTAAGAGGTGAAACTCCATATTCCAAAAGAGTTATATTAAATTTATCAAGAATAGAATTTATTTTACTGTCAAGAAAATTTATTTTTGTTTCCAGTGCAGAAATATTTTTTTCCGGTTTTAAACTTAATTCAATTTGACATCCCGGTTCAAGTGTAATCGTATCATGCCCTTGTTTCAAACCAATTATATTGTAATCATCAGTTATATAATCCCAATTTTCCTCTTTGGCAAATTGTCTTAAAAAATTACAGATCCCGTTATCAGCAGAATAGTCACTTGCTTGAAAAGATGAAGAAGAAATCGGAAGCCGTTCAAATTCAATGCCGGTAGAGTGTTCTTCGATAGGTTTGTAACCACATGTGAACAGTTTTAATATATCTTTTCTTTCTAATTTTTCTTTTACGTTTATCATTTTTCCTCCTTATTATAACATTATTAAAACTATCAAAGAAAATTTGTTAAAACATTTACCTGTGTGTGGTATTATAATTGGTAAGATGAATTACTTCGAAAGAGCAAAATTTTTTAGAACCAAAAAACGTCTCGGTCAAAATTTTTTAATTAACGGAGATGTAATACAAACTATTATTGATTACGCTAACATTTCACCTAATGATACCGTTGTAGAAATTGGACCTGGTGTTGGTTTCGTAACAGAACAACTTATAAAATATGCAAAACAAGTTATCGCCATTGAACTTGATGAAGAAGCCATACGAGAATTGCAAAAACTCAATGCACCGAATTTAAAAATTATTCATGCTGATATTTTAAAAACAGATTTGTCAGAACTGTGTGAAGGCAAAATAAAAATTGTTGCTAATATTCCATACTATATTACAAGTCCGATTATTGCTCATTTGCTTGGTGAAGTGGATGATTTAAACAATAAAAACAGAAACAAAATTACTGATATAATATTGATGGTTCAGGAAGAAGTCGCTCGCAGAATGGTTGCTGATGAAAATTCTCCATCGAAACAATATGGCTTGCTGACTATTTTGTCACAATTTTGGGCAGATGTTGAAATTTTTAAACTTGTTGGCAGAAAATCATTCTATCCTGCACCAAAAGTTAATTCCGCATTGGTAAAACTTGATGTCAAAACAGAACCTCGTTTGATACTTTCGGATTATAACCATTTTAGAAAAACAGTTAAAGCCGCATTTTCACAACGTCGTAAAAATATTAAAAATTGTCTTTTGAACGGCGGATTCTCACGTGAAGCTATTACAAAAGCATTAAAAGAACTTGACATTGATGAAAACACTCGTGGCGAAAAACTTTCAATTGAAACTTTCGGAAAACTTTCGGAAAAATTGTATTATTATGGATTACCTAAAGTTGAGCACCATATTAAGCATTCTTGCAACTTGTCACGTCATTGCGGACTTGATCCGCAATCGCATAATCAGGAGCAGTATGAATAATAAAGATTTTGGTTATATTTATTTTATGAGTAATGAATATAATACGACTTTATATATAGGAGTTACTTCAAATTTAAAAATGCGGATTTATCAACACAGAAACAAAATGTGCGAAGGATTTAGTAAAAAATATAACCTGACAAAATTTCTGTATTTTGAAAAATATAATTCTATAGTTGATGCTATCAAAAGAGAAAAACAAATAAAAAATTTCAAAAGAGAATGGAAATTTGATTTAATAAAACGTAGCAATCCTCTTATGATTGATTTGTATGATTGGGTTATGGATAATGAAAAGAATAATATAAATATTAAAACTAAAATAATAGAAGAGAAAGGGAATATTTATGAAATTCCTAACTGTGCGATTGCGGATCAAGTCCGCAATGACGAATTAAACAATAAATTTCAATTCATTAAAATTCAATGTCCGGCAAAGATTAATTTAACACTTAAAATTACAGGCAAACGTGATGACGGTTTTCATAATATTGACAGTGTTATGCAAACAATTAATCTTTTCGATTATCTGACAATATCTATTGAAGAAAGTGACCATAACGAAATTGTCTTGAGCGGAACAAGTGATGAAATTCCTTACAATGAGAAAAATCTTGTTTATAAAGCTGCAATACTGTTTGTTGAAAGTATAAAAAAATGTCATCCTGAATTCATTTCAGGATCTCAATCAGAGATGCTGAAACAAGTTCAGCACGACAAGTCGGTAAAAATCACAGTTTTCATTGAAAAAAATATTCCAATTGCTGCCGGACTTGCGGGTGGAAGTACAGATGCGGCAGGTACACTTTACGGACTTAACAAACTATTTGGTGAACCATTAAGTCGTGAAAAACTTCATGAACTTTGCGCACAATTAGGTTCAGATTTAAATTTGTGTCTTGAAGGCGGATGTCAAAGAACGACCGGACGTGGTGAAATTCTTGAACCTATGCCATTCGAAGAATTTAATGTGTCTTTAATTAAACCCACTAATCTTGGTATAAGCGCCAAAGAAGCATATACAAAATTCTCTGAAAAAATGGAAATGTTCCCCCACCCCTTGCGGGAGGGGGTTAGGGGGTGGGGTGTAAACCATCGTTATATATCTTGCAAACTTAAAAAAAATGCTAAAGAATTAAGAAATAATCCAACACCTCAAGAACAAAAATTATGGCAATATCTTCGGAAAAGTCAATTCGCAAATTTAAAGTTTAGACGTCAACACCCCATAGGAAATTATATTGTTGATTTTGTATCTTTTGATGCAAGATTAATAATTGAACTTGACGGTGGACAGCATAGCGAAACAATGGAATATGATAAACATAGAGATGCATTTTTACATTCACAGGATTTTAAAGTCATAAGAATTTGGAATAATGACATAGATAAAAATATAGAGGGTGTTCTGGAATTTGTTGAACAATCATTACAAAACCCCACCCCCAAACCCCCTCCCGCAAGGGGCGGGGGAGTGCATGAAGCATTTGCCAACGACCTTGAATGGGCAGTGATTGATGATTACAAGGAACTTCAACAAATAAAAGAACTTTATCCCGATGCAATTATGTCAGGTTCAGGTTCTACATATTTCGGAATTGATATAACTTTTGATAAACTTGAAGGTTTTTGGGTAAAAAATAATTTAAAAACAATACCTTTTGGAGTAAAAGAAGTATAAAAAAGCCTCCCAATTGGGAGGCTTTTTGCTATTTTTTCAGCTATTTTTTCGGCTTGTTGGCTTCAGCTTCAATTTGAGCTTTTCTTGCATCTGCTTGTCGTTGAGCCTCTAATCTGCCACCTTTTATGCCGTCTTTACGTTCGATTTCGACATTTCCGCCGTCTTTCTTTTCTGATATTACATAACCGCTGTCATTTACATGTCTTTCGGTTTTGATTTTGGTTTTGTTTTTGTCAAATCCAACTCTAGAATCCGGTTCAGTCAATGGTGCTGCAATTTTTTCCAATTCTTCTAATGGTTTCAAATTAACAACAGTACCGTCTTTTAGAGTAAGCTGGTTACCTAATGCCCAGGTTCCCGGAGCTATATAACGTGTGCCATTTTTAGTTTTTCTACGAACATTGTTACGTGTATAAATATCATTAATAAGTTCTTTTACTTGTTTTTCTGTTAAAGGTTTACCGTCCGCTCTGGTGTATCCTTCTCTTGCGATGTTGTCACCATATAACCTGCCGGCTTTATGTTTCAAACCTGTTTCAACCGGAACATCTTTAATTTCTCCACCATGAACTTCTGCTACAAATTCACGTTTTGGAGGGTCAACCGGTTTAGGTTCATCCACTTTTTTAACCTCTTTAACAGGTTCTTCTTTTTTCGGCGGATTTAAAACAGTATTGACATAAGCATTTAAGAGTTCTTCTTTGCTTAATCTTTCGGAACTTCTGTTACCTGCTGCATCAAGTAATATTTGTGTTTTACCTTCATATGGTAAATCAACTTTATTTAACTCTGTCAAAATTGTTTTAATTTTTTCTGTATTTTTATCATCACCGAAAGTCATTGTTTCAAATGCAGGTTTTCCGGTATCAGGGTCTTGTTTGAACAATTCTCGAATGTTAGTTTCTCTCAAGATGTTTTCATCTTTAGTGTCACCAAACATTGCTGCCGAAAGCACTGCTGTTGTACCGGCGGCGATTGCAGCTGCACCGACCGAATGAATATTGCCTGATTTTTCAGCACGAGCATGGTCAGATGCAAGAACTTCACCTGTTAAACTATTTGTAACAGAGGCAAAAGCCTCAGCAACTGCTTTTACTGAAATAGGTAGTGCTGCACCTGCTGCAGTACCAATTGCAGCTGCACCAAGTGCTTTACCAATATTTTTAGCTAAATCGTTATCAACATCAAATCCGCTGGCTTTTAAAGCATTACGAACTTTGCCGTCTTTTTTATGTAAACCTAATTCGTTAGTTAAACCTTTGACTTCTGTTGGTTGATATGTATTATCCGAACCGGCATGACCGTCTTGTCTTAACAAGAATGCCTCTCCTGCGGTTACTCCACGATTTTCCATTGTGGCTTTAATTACTTCGTTATTTTCAGAACGAAGATGTTTGTTTAGAACTTCTAATCTTGCATCCGGATCAGCTTTTTTCGCAACATCTTCATGCAATTTTTTATCGTCTTTTGTTTCATAGACAGTAGTATGTTCAATTCTGTCTTGAATACGCATTTCTTCAGTTTTAGCTTTTGCAGCTGCTTTATTTAATGTGTCATAAAACTTGTTGATTTTTTCTTTTTCTTTATCAGTTTTAGCACCTTCAAGCGCATCTTGACGACTTCCTTTGGTTGCTTCATTAACTTTAGTTTGCAGATTTTTTTCAAGTCGTTTTCTAATAGATTTATGTTTATAAAGCGCACGACCTTCCTTGCCAACATCCATTGCTGCTTGGTCAGCAAGTGCTCTATCGCCCGCACTCATTTCTTTAATACGTTTTAATTCGGCAAGCGCATCTTCGTGACGTTTAGCCTTCGCAGCTTGTTGTTCAGGTGTAAGTTGTACTTGTTCCGGATTTTTTTCTACTTTCGTACCTTTTGTTTCATCCGCAGCTTTTGACTGTTCACTTCTAAATTGAATAGTTAAAGCTTGTCTTTCTTTTTCTGAGCCAACTGCATACTGTAATTTTTGTTCTTCGGTGAGCAGTTTATACTCAGCGGCAGTTAATAAATTGCCTTGCACATTGTCCACTGACATCGTTCACATCCTTTCAGCCATAAAGGCATGGTTATAATAATACTTTTCTCTCGATATTAAGATAAACGCATTTGCGTTTCGAAAATTGCATGTCTTTACGTCACTTTTACCATATCTGTACACCTTAAATTCTTGCTGTACTTGCATTTTCACCTTATAATATTTAAGTTTACAATACTTAATATATAAGATTTATATACTTGTACACTGCTACACATGCTTATATACGACATGTTTTGCGAAATTCTTTAATGTTTGTAAACAAATGTAACTGTATAATTAACTGATTTACTTATATCATTATTCCCGTTTTAATGTATAATTAACTTATGCCAATACTTGAAGTTAAAAATTTGAATTTAGGATTTAATTGTGAATGCGGATTTCGTCAAGCATTATACGATGTTTCCTTTTCTTTAGAAAAAGGGAAAATGCACGCACTTGTTGGAGAGTCCGGTTGTGGCAAAACAATTAGCGCAATGAGCATTTTACAATTATTGCCTAAAACAGCTAAAATTACAGGCGGAACCATTTGTTATAACGGTCATAATCTTCTGGAATTACCCCAAAAAGATATATCAAAAATCAGGGGAGCTAAAATTGCTTTAATTCCACAAGACCCGATGACTTCGCTTAATCCGCTTTATACTGTTGGCAATCAACTGGTTGAAGTTATAAAAATTCATCAAAATTTAAGCGGAAAAGAGGCATATAAAAAAGCCATAGAGGCTTTTGAAATGGTACAAATACCTTGTGCCGAAAACCGCTTAAACGCTTATCCGCATGAATTTTCAGGAGGAATGAAGCAAAGAGCAATCATTGCCATGGCTCTTGCCTGCAACGCTGAAATTCTCATCGCTGATGAACCAACAACCGCTTTAGACGTAACTATTCAAGCTCAAATTATGCAACTTCTAAATACAATCAAAAATGAAACTAAAACGGCAATACTTTTAATTACTCACGATTTGGCACTTGTAGGAGAAAACGCAGACGAAATTTCTGTTATGTACGCCGGAAAAATAATAGAAACAGCTCCTGCTGTTGAATTTTTTCAAACTCCAAATCATCCGTACTCAAGAGCATTGTTAAAAGCAATCCCGTCAGCAAAAGGTGAAAAACTGGAAACGATAAATGGACAACCCCCGACAATTCAACAAGACATTTCCGGTTGTCGTTTCCACCCACGCTGCCACAATTGCATGGATATTTGTACTAAAGAAATCCCGTTAATGCGTAATATAAGTGAAAAACATTTTTCTGCGTGTTTTTTGAATGAATAATTATCATTTCTCAAGTTTTCGTAAAACATCTTTAAACGGGATAATTGGTTCCATTTTATACCCACAATCATCAGATAAGGCTCCACCCATTGAAAATAATTCTTCTTGCGGGTATCGTCTGCAAATTCCGGGGCGATGTCGATGAATTTTACATTTGTGAGTTTCTTTATCCAAATTTTGACACTCAAAAATCAAACCTATTTCATCTTTACCTATCACTTTTAAATTTGCATAAAAACTGTGTAAATATTGAAGTTTTTCAAATTCTTTTTCTTCTTGAACTACATGTTTGTAATGTTTTACATAAATTTGTGTACAGCATTTCCCACATGCTTTACACTTTCCGGTACGATAATATTTCTTTCTTAATATATTCGCCAAAAACCATTTTTTAAGCTTTATCCACATATTTATATTATACTTAAGTGTTAAATTTTGTAAAGCTTTCATCATATACAAGCAATCCAAAATCTTGAGAACAATTTAGTAATGTACAAAACAAAAACTGACATAATATACATAACCTAAAATAACCAACCTTAGCCTTTGTAATTTCTACAGAGGCATTTTTTTGTGCAAATATTGTTTACTTTTGTAAAAATGAGAATAATTCTCACTTTACAAAAATTGTTTACTATGTTATTATGAACATGTTATTAAATGAAAGGCGGTAAATATGAAATATGTATGTACAGTATGCGGTTGGTCAACAGAAGCGGAACAAGCACCTGAAAAATGTCCTTTATGCGGCGCAACAACATTCAAAGCTATTGGTGGCGGTGAAAAAGTTTATGCTTGCGAACACAAAGTTGGCGACGGTGTAGTTGAAGATAAAGAAATTATGGAAGGCTTAAGAGCTCATTTTATGGGTGAATGCACAGAAGTAGGTATGTATCTTGCAATGGCAAGAGTTGCAGAAAGAGAAGGTTATCCGGAAGTTGCAGAAGCTTACAAAAGATATGCTTTTGAAGAAGCAGAACACGCTTCAAAATTTGCAGAACTTTTAGGTGAAGTAGTTACAGATTCAACAAAGAAAAACCTTGAACTACGTGCAGAAGCTGAACACGGTGCTTGCGACGGAAAACTCGCTATCGCAAAACGTGCTAAAGAATTGGGTTATGATGCAATTCATGACACTGTTCATGAAATGGCAAAAGATGAAGCTCGTCACGGTAAAGGTTTTGACGGTTTATTAAAAAGATATTTTTCATAAATATTCAACCTGAATAAAAACATAAATTATAATGGTTCCTGTTTATCACAGGAACCATTTTTACAACATTATCTAATATTTTACCATTATTGTTGCTTATACTTAATTCTCATTTTGTTATATTCGCCAAGGATTTGGGCACCTTTTCTATCTTCAACATTAACTTTTTGTGTATTTGATTTGTTTCCATCAACATTTCTTGCGTTTTTCCTGTTTTCAATATATTTTTCTATTTCAGAAGATTTTACCGTATAATACTTATTTGTAGGCGCTGTTTCCATCTTAGCTTTTTGCTCTTCTATCTGTCGAAGTTTAGCTTTATCGGTTGTTTTATTTCCGGTAGGCTGAACACCATAGGCAAGTAAACGTTTCATAATTTCTTTCTCCTCTGAATCAATACAAGGAGCAGAAAATCCAAATGAATAAGTTGATTGTATATTTTCAATCCGCATATTTTATATTACGTATAATTTCACGCAAAACTTTATTAATGTAAATATAAATTTACATTAATAATTAATCTCTGCATAATCACATTTACATAATAAAAATTACAACACAAATTAAATATTATACAGGTTTTAACTATACGTAATAATCATAATATATCATTTTTTAACGCATTACACCTCATTTTTGACACACTATAGTTCATTTATGATAAAAATAAGGAGGTTGGAATGTCAACAGGGAACAAACAATTCGGAGAGCGTGTTAAATTTATTCGTGAAAATCGGAACCTTACACAAGAAAAAATGGCAGAATATGTAGGACTGGAATACCAGACCATTAGCCGAATTGAAACCGGTGAAAATTTTACATCTTTTGTTACTTTGTTAAAAATAGCTGAATGTCTAAATGTGGAAATTAAAGATTTGTTTGACTATAACAACATTCAACCCGAAGATGAACTCCTTAATAAAATTATTTTTGAATTACAAAACGCAAATGCCGAAGAATTAAAATTTTTCTATTCAATGATTTTAAATTATCCTCGTAATAATAAATAACAGGCAAATAATATTACCTGTTAAAATCCGATATCAAACAATTTAACCTAAAATTGGCGATTTAATAATCACCAATTTCAGAGTCTTCTTCGTCTTTTAGTGAAGATAAATCATCATGACTTGTAACATCAAAATCTTCCGGAAGCAAATCGTCATCCGGCCAAACTGTATCGCTGTCATATCTGGAAGCATTGAGATTGTAAGATGCTGTTAAATCAGAACTCGTTAAATCAGTTTCTGAAAATACGCATCCTGCAAGGTCACAGTCTGTAAAATTACAATAAGTCATTTCTGCATAACTGCAATCTGCTCCGGTCAAAAGACTTTCAGTAAAATCACATTCCAAAATCTTTGCACGTGTAAAATCTACAGATGTTAAATCTGCACCCGTAAAATTCACAAAAGATAAATTACAATCAGCAAAAGAACTTGAATTTAAGTCAACATCAGTAAAATCAACTTCTCTCAAAACAATTCCGGAAAAATCAACTTCACTCAAATCGACATCTTCCTGTTCAACTTTCCATTCATTAAATTTCTCAGGATTTTTTCTTAATAATTCAACTAATTCTTCTTTTGTATAATCTATCATACCTTCTCCTTTTAATTCATATGCATAGCCAACAAAACAGCTTGAGTTCTGTTAGTAACCTTTAGTTTCTTAAAGATACTGTTCATGTGACTTTTTACAGTAACTTCACTCAAAACAAGTTTCTCCGCTATTTCTTTATTATTAGCACCTTTTGCTGCCATTTGCAATACCTCTTTTTCTCTGGGGGTAAGATTTTGCAAAAGTTCATCAGAAGGTTCGGACTGACGCTTTGCACGCCGTAAAACAGCTTCCATTCTTGCTAAAATATTGGGTAAAACAAACGGTTTTATAATATAGTCATCCGCTCCGCCTCTAAGTCCTGCCACCATTTTTTGTTCTTCATTAACAGCTGTAATCATAATAACAGGAACATTTTTTGTCTTAGGATTTTTTCTGATTTCTTTTAAAGTATCCCAGCCGTTCATATTTGGCATCATAATATCCAGCAAAATTATATCAAAAGCATTATTTTCCAACACTTTTAAAGCTTGCACACCATCTGTAACCGCATGGACATCATAACCATAATAGGGAAGTGCATCATTCAAATATTTAGGATTATCATCAACCAATAATACTCTTGTCATAATTATACTATCTTATTTTTAAGTGCTTTTAATGCCGCTTGAAGTCTGTCATCTACCTCAAGTTTTTGTAAAATACTTGCTACATGAGCTTTTGTTGTATTAATACTTATAACCAAAATTTGCGCAATTTCCATATTGCTGTAACCTTCTGTCATAAGTTTCAAAATCTGAGCTTCACGAGCCGTTAAATCGTAATCTTTTCTGTTATTGTCCGTATCAAAACTCGGAGAATTTGCACTGGCTTTTAAAACAATATGCGCCACACTCGGATCAAACCATGCCGCACCATCTGCAACAGAGCGAACAACCTCAACCAATCTTTGAGGATTAATTTCTTTTGAGCAATATGCATTTGCTCCGGCTTTAAGACTGTTTAAAACTTCTTTTTCGTCATTATGTGATGTAAGCATAATAATTTTAACATCTTTATTTAAAGAACGTATTTGCTTAGTTGCATCTATACCGTTCATTTGAGGCAAACCTAAATCCATAATTATAATATCAACAGGATTAGATTTAAAAATTTCAATAGCAGTTTCTGCCGAATCTGCCTCATATATTGTATCAACATATTCGACACCTTCAAAAGTCGTTTTCAAACCAAATCTGGTCAATTCGTGGTCTTCTACTATTAAAATATTCTGTTTCATATGCTTAATTCCTCTCTTGCCGGTGCATAATCCGGATTTAACATAAGACTTTTGCGGAAACTTCTTTTGGCATCGGCTGTCAAACCCTTATTTTTATATACCAATCCTTGATAATAATAATATCTAAAATCATTTTCGTCAATATATTTTGCAATTGCAAGGTAATTTGAGGCTAAATCAAGATTATTTTTGGAGATTTCAACTCTTGCCAAATCAATCCAACCATCTTTAAAATTCATATTTATAGCAACAGATTTTTTAAGATACGGAATTTCTCTTGTCGTATCCAAAAGTGCAGTTTGATAATAAGCCTCATAACAATCAGAACGAGATTTTAAAAGTTTTGAATAGATTTCAACCGCTTTTTTAAGTTTATCTGTTTTTTGATATGTTTCAGCAAGTTTTACAAGAGGAAGATAAGAAATTCTTTCTTTAGAGGCTGCTCCTTCATAATACTTAAGAGCGGTTTTGTAATCTTTATTTTTATATGCCAAATCCCCTAAAACCAGTAAAGCCATAACATTTGTTCTGTCTATTTTATATGATTTTATCGCATTATCCTCAGCTTTTTCGTACTCTTTCATATCAAAATACACTCGTGATAAAAGAGCATAGACATTTTTATTGTGATTTTTTTTAGTATTAAAAGCGGTTTGAAGAGTTCGCATAGATTTATTTAATTCATTTTCGTAATAATAATAGTATCCTAGGTGATATTTTTTTTCAAACTCATTTTTTTGAGTTTTATAAAGGATATATTCTTCAACAGATTTAATACGTTTATTAAATTCAGTTGTAAGCATAGGCTGTGACTTCATTGTTGCAACAATTTTTAGTGCATTTTGCGGTTTAGAAGTTTGAGCAAGTATTTCAGCTTGAAGTTTTTTATAATTAAGATTAATCGGATTTTTTTGAATCGCAATTTCAACGAATTTTTTTGCTTCTTCAATATTATTTGATTTTAAATATCCCAATGCAACCAAATAATTTGCATAATCATATTTTTCAAGCAATGCGGTATTTTTAACGAGTTCTTCCGTAACTTCTCTGCTTTGATCGTTATACATTATATTTGAAAACAATTCCGCAAAATAAATTTCATCACTTTGTGACATCTTTATAGACGGGAAATAAAAACGTTTTACATCTTCAACTAACATACAAGAAATGTCATCATCAGCCAGTTTTGACATAGCAAGTTCCGATAAATCAAAAAATCCCAAATCTGCCATTTTTTCATACATTTTGAGATAAAAATAATCTTTTGGAGAAACACTTTCTATCAAAACTTTAAAATCATTATATGAAGATTTTACATTACTTTGAATATATCTGTTAAGCGCAATTGCATATTGATTGTGAATATCATTTTTAGTTAAAGTTGCTTTTTGAGGAACAGATACATCCTGAACAACAGGAGTCGGGACATCAAGCGGATTTGCAGGTTTCAACAAATCATTTATATTGACAGCATAAGCACCGCAGCAATTAACTGCGACTGTCAATATTAAACTAAACCACTTTTTTGTCATTAATCCTCACTGTCTGCATAGTAGTGATTGAATAAATTAATTATATCACTATTTGTTTCTTCATTTATAAAATTATATATATCTAAAAGATTATAATTTCTCAATAGCGTTCTGTCATCATCTTTAAAATGTATGTGGCTTTCCGTCAAGAAAACATCTATTACTCTATCCAATGAAATTTGTAAAAATACATCGACAATATTTTTATCAAAATGTGAACCTGAATCATTTATAAGAATTTTTATAACATTTGCAATAGGCATTTTATCACGATAATGTCTTTTTGAAGTTATAGCATCAAAAACATCGGACACAGCAAGAATTCTTCCGCCATATGGGATATCTTCACCTGAAAGATGTCTGTAATAACCGGTTCCGTTCCACTTTTCGTGATGTGAACACGCAATATCGGTAATTAATTTAAAATCATCAGACATATGAATTTTTTCCAAAATATCATGCGTAATCCTTACGTGTTCTTGAATATGTTTATATTCTTCATCTGTCAATTTTCCTTCTTTTTGAAGTACTGAATCACGAATACCTATTTTACCGATATCATGAAGAATTGCTGCTTTTTCAATAATTTCTTTATCGTGTTCGTTCATATTCAAAGCATTCACAATCAGCATTGCATAAAGCTTTACACGGCTTGAATGACCTGCTGTAATTTTATCACGAGCATCAATAGATGTTGCAAGCGTATCAATAAAGCTTTCAAAAAGTTGCTTTTGTTCTTTGTAAAGTTCTTTTTGTTGTTCAAACAACTGAGCATTTTCTAACGCAATACTTGCACTTCCACCGATTGCAACAAGCAAATCTTCATCATTTTTGGTAAATACACCTTGCATTTTATTCAAAACTTGGAATGCTCCGATAATTTCTTGATTATTATTTTTAATCGGCATACAAAGTATTGATTTTGTTGTATAACCGGATTTTAAATCAACATCTTTATTAAATCTCGGATCATTATAAGCATCTTCAATATTTACACTTTCACCCGTCTGAACAACATATCCCGCAAGCCCTTTGTCCGCAGGGAAACGGATTTCCTGACTTTCCATTCCTAATGCGACTTTTGACCACAATTCATTTTTATCTTTATCTAATATAAAAACCGTACATCTGTCAGCATTAATAGCGTTTTTAGTTTCTTCCGCAATAACTTTTAAAAGCACATTAATATCTGTCAATGCAGTAATAGAACGACCGATTTTTACAAGAGAAACAAGCGGATCACTTTTTACCGGCAATGAAAAATCTAAACCGCTTTCAGCTTGTCTAATTCTGGTTTGAATATAATCAGACATTAAAAATTCATCCTTATCCGAAGCATAATTTTTTGCATTATTGTAATGCAAAATTGCAACATCATTATTACGTTCTCGGAAATTTATATCACCTTTAACAATCTCTGTAAAAAGTTTTGCAGTACTATTTTCAGTATAATTCGCCATATATTCGGCATCTTTTAAAATTTCAAGTGATTTGTGATAATCTCCGGTAAAATATTCAATTAATGCTACCGAACTTAAACATACAGAAGCATATTCCGGCTTTTTAGCAGCAGTATATATTTTTTGGGCTTCTAAAAAGTAATGTTTAGCTTGTCCGTAATCTTTATCGTTAAGTTTCAAAATCCCATTTTTTATAAATTCTTCCCCATTATTCAGAGTATTAACAACCATTCCGTTTTCCTTAATAATCACTAACCTATATTCACTATACAACATTTTTGCAAAATATACAAAATTAGTTACAATTACTTTAAAAATACGATGACATAAAATTAAAATCTGTAAAAAAGGAGAGGCTATGGCTGATAATTTTAAAACACTAAAATGTCCCGCTTGCCAAAAAGAAATGGTAAAAGTTTTTGTACCGTCAGAAGAGAAAATGCGAAATTAAGAGCAAAATGTTCTCGCTCAAAAAACTTTTTGATAAAATGATTTATGGATAAAAAAGACCGCAATTGCGGTCTTTTTTAAATTCTTATTCTATGATAACTCTTGCCGGAAAATTATTTTTTAATAATTCATTCGCAACACTTTGTGCTTTTTCTCTTGATGTAAATGAACCTACTTGCAAAGTGTAAGCTGCACCAATATTTTTCACAAATGGTTGAATATTTAAACCTGCATCTTGAATTATACCTTTTGCAACTTCTGCTTGAGCGGATGTTGCATAATATCCGACAATAACCTTTGCATTAACTGTGGGCTGTGGAGCAGCTTTTGTATCTTCTACTGTTTTTGATTCAGCAACTGCCTGTTTTTGAGGAGTTTCCAAAACAATAACCTCTGCTTCGCCCTCTTGTTCTCCAACGGTTTTGTGTTTTTGTTTTGGAAGTCTTACTTTTTCGTCAAGTTCAGGTGAAAAAGTTTCATCAGCACCATTTGTATATGAATTATCTTCCATTTGAATAAGTTTCAGCCTATCATCGACTTCACCTTTTGCAGTTTCTTCTACAGAAACACTGTCTTCCCCTATCGTTACATCGACATCAGGTGATAATTGTTTGGCAACTCCGAGAAACAACAACAACATTACAAAAAATGCAGAAACAAAAAGTATTAAGCCTTCATTCGGATTACTTTCAAGTTTCTTTTTGTATTCTTTGTAACTTATGTGATTTTGTTTTACGTCATCGTCTTCGTAAATCATTTTACACTCCTCTGACTTTAGTTGAAGCAAGATTTATATCTTCCAATTCTTCTGCGTAATTTTGCATGATTTCTTGAGCAAATTCTTCAATATCATTTATACCTAAATCGTTTTTTAATCCGCAAGCTTTAACAGGAGCACCGGTAGAATCTATATTTACACCTGTATGTATAAGAACTGATGTAACAGATTTTGTTGCAATTGACACAGTAAGTTTTTTATTGTCAACGAACAAATCGTCACCGTTTCTCACAACTTTAATTCCACGTTTTTCAAGAGCTTCTTTTATTGTACAAATCAAAAGTCTTTGTCTTAAAACACCTTCTACAAGATTAATGCCGAACTGTTCAGAAATAAAGCTCAACATATCTTTGCTGTAAATCGGTTCGTTATTGATAACATCTTCAATATCAACCATTTCGGTAAGTTTTACTTCGCATTCACCGGTAAATCCAACTATCGCATCACCTTGAATTTTAAAATTTTTATAAATCCAATGCGGTGCAAGTTGACTGCCGATATATTTAATTTTTTCGTCGATTAATAATGTTTTCATAAGCTTATTATAAACTAAAAAAGTAATTTTACGTATTTCTTATCATTATTTGCGATTAATGCATTTTTCAACCTTGTACAAGATTCACATTTACCGCAATGCTTGTCATTATTCTGATAACAACTCATAACATATTCAAGCGGGATTGAATTGTCAAGAGCTTGTTTCACTATAGCATTTTTATCAAAATTTATCAAGGGTGCAACAACTTTTGGACATTTTCCTGTAGAAAACTCAAATTCAGCATTAATTCGTTCAATAAATTCTTTTGTATTATCGGAAAAAGTTTCCGCTTCTTCTTTGTTTGCCCCAATTATTATATAATCGTAATCTTCACCATCCGCAAAACAAGCTGCTATATTTAAAAACAACCCGTTACGATTTGGCACCCAAACAGATTTTGATGTATCTTGAATACCTTCAGGAACTTCCAAATCACTAACTAACGAAGTATGTGTAATACTTTTGAGCCAATCCAATTTTATGATTTTATGCTGAATATTGTAATAATCACAAATTTTCTTAGAAGCATCAATTTCCGCCATTGCAGACTTTTGACCGTAATCAAATGTTAAAGCCAATTCGACATTATATTCATCTTTTACCAGTCCTAAGCTTACAAGAGAATCTAATCCGCCGGACAATAAAATTATTGACTTAGTCATTTTCGTATTCCTCAATCATAAATTTTGCTTCTTCCTTAAGACTTTCAACATAAGTCGGAAGGCTTATAACTTCGTCCAGAATATCACGTCCTTCAATGTTATAAAGCGCAATAAGTGCATTTTTACGAACTTCTTCATCTTCATCATCAAGACAAGTTTTAATTACCTCGACTGCTTGCGGATGGTTACTTTCCATCAAAGCTTCAATTGCATTAATTCTTATCTGCGAAGATTCATCTCCCAATGAAGATTTTAAAGCATTAAAAACTCTTTCATTATCATCAAGTCTAAGTTTTGCAAGAGCTTCAATAACTCGCTCTTTCAAAAAAGTAAATTTATTCATCAATCCTTGTTTAGTTTCAAGAATACTTACAAGCGGGTCAACTGCTCTTAAATCACCCAAAAGCCCTAATGCAGAAGCGGCAGATTCTCTTAAATAAACCGATTTTTCATCTTCATCTTTAACGACTTCTATCAATGGAGCAACGGCATATTTATCACCAATTTTACCTAACGCATCAGCACATGCCAGACGCACTCTATAGTGTTCGTCTTTATTATTTAAACAATACAAAAGAGGAGTTACTGCATTTGTATCTTTATAATTTGCAATAGCTTTTGCACACATAGAACGAAGATTTACATATTTTTCACGAAGCGCAATATCAATCGTTTCTTCTTTAATCAGCAACAAATCCAAAAGCACATTCAAAGTTGACTTATCTCTAAACCTGTCGGCAAGTCTTACAACATTCATTAAAACATCAGGATTTTGGGAATTTGCAAGAATAAAATTATAAATCAATATCAAATCATCATTAGAATACTGTTCATCAAGCGCACAGATATTATTAATGACATGTTCAGTGTCAGTTTCATCAAACAAATTACAGCTTTTTGCAATTGCATTGAAATCTAACATAATATACTCAATATACTATAAAAACGGTTTTGAAGCAATTAATAATAAATTCTAATAACAGGTGGTTTTTCAAAAATTCTTAATTTTTCATCAACCAATTGAAATCCTGCTTTAAACATAGCTTCATAAGGTTTTACTTTATCTTCATCATATATGCCGAGTACTACTATAGAATTATTCCCCAGTCTGTTATAAAGATCTTGTGCTAAAGTGTCCATTTTTTCCTGTGATTTTAAATATGGCCAAAAATTTCTGCACAGAACAATTGAGTTATCGGGTTTTATATTTTCGACATCTTTACAAATATCAGCCGAGTCAAAAGTAACATTATTTGAAAGCTCAGGTTTTACTTCAAAAACCCTGCCAGCGCAATTGTTTCTTCTATCTGATCTTACATCCTTACCAAAAAACTTATTAAAATTATGGTTTGATTGTTCATGTATAAAATATTTTTCATAATGAGGAACATATATAGTGCCGGATTTTGCTTGTCTTATAATTTCCTGATCATAATCTTTTGCAATAATAGGAAAGAATTTGTCAGCTTGAGAAGGAGCCTTAGTTTTCAAATCAATAATTAAAGAATAAGGTTCCGAACCGTCAGAACAAGCATAACAATAAGTATTAACCTTTGAGGTATTTTTATACTTATCAAGCAAAAATTTAGAAAAATTATCCCAATCTAAGTCTTTGCGATAAAAAAATGTTGTATTTCTATGTATAACATCATCGTCATTTCTTGAAAGACAGTTATAAACACACCTGTCTGACGATGTAAATGTTTGACTGTTATATATATTTAAGGGCAGAATATTCATATATTTTAGAAAACACGTAAAAATATTTTTTGCTAAAAAAAAGAACTCCTTTTCGGAGTTCTTTTTAATTATGCATTTTTCATTTGTTGCTTTTCTTCATTTTTCTTGTGAATATAAGCACCGATTTTGTTCGCCGGTTTCATAACTAGCACCGGAACTACGTATCTGTACATCATACCAAATATGAAGATTTTCTTGATAGCATCCATACCTTTTATTTTGTTTGTCAATGCCGGCCATTTCAAAACTTCTACGTTAAAAACTTTTACATTTTTAATTGCCGGAAGTTGTTCAAGGGGAGATATTTGTTTATTTTTCGGAAGACTTGCATTTAATTTTGCAATTCTTTTATTTTTCAAATCAATTTTTAAAATTTCAACTGATCTTTTATTTGCTTCTTCTAAAATTCTTTGGTTTAAATTATATGGTGTTATATTATTTTCTCTACATTTTAATACGAGTTCATTAGGGTTAAACTCCGGAGCATTGTAAGGAATTCCTTTTGCCTTGCATTCTGCTTTAATTTTAGCTTCATTTTCATTAAAACTTTTTATATATTCAGGATCTGTATGTTTTTTAATATATTCAGCCGTAAATCTTCTTGTTGCACCTTCCCATTTTTTATTAAGTGCTTTATCAACAGTATATGCTGCAATTGTTGAAAGTCCCCATGTTAAACAATCATTGAGGGCAAGAGTATGACGTTTGTGTTTGTCCAAATTATCATTATTAAGTGTTCTTATTGCATACATACCGGAAATAAGTGTAGAACCTGCAACCATCATATGTGTTGACATATTCTCAACTTTATCTGTCTTGTTAAGAAACCATTCCATTGCTTTACTGTTTATCATTTTTTTGAAATAATGTTCTCTTATATTGAGAACAAGTTTTGTATATTGTTTTTTTACAGGTTTAAACAAATTTGTGTTATTAGCTGTAAATGCAACAGATGGACGTTGTTGATAATTTTGCGGGTAATTATTATATCTATTATAATTAACTGGTGCTATATTCATTATTTAACACCTCCTAAAAATGCGTCTTTATTTACGAAATTTTGTGAATAAGCTTCTGATTTAACAGCAGGTTGCTTTGATTTTTTCTCCAGTCCAAATCCGTATTTTAAGATAGGAGGTATTAAAGCAATTGTAAGCATTGCTTTCGGAATACCAAGGAAGAAGGAGTCAAATGAGAATTTACATATATCTGCCAACTTGCTCCATCTTGATGAAGTTTCTATTGCTCTTGGACCGATTTTATAAACATTAAGCAATTTTTCTTTACCTTTTAAATGTCGTTTTATTTTTTTGGAATTAGCGATATCTTTAAATGCGGCATCAAATGGTGCCAAAATGGTAGATGAGGCAATATATCCTACAACAGCTGAAGCTATCGCATGAGTTGCAGCATATATACTGTCTTCTTTATCATTTTTCCCTGCCATAGCAAGGTTTGTTGCCGGTCGCATCATACCTGCTACAAATAATGCCATAAATGCTTGTGCTACAGACGGTCTGTTATGGAAAAAATCTGTTGCCTTGTCAATAGCTTTTGAACCAATGAGCTTGCCTAAAAATGTTTTTTCAAAACCTTCTTTATATTCAGGATATAATCCACCTTTTAAACCATACGGATATTTCTTCGGATTTGAAAGAATTTTTTCGTTTAAAGTTTTTGCGTATATTTCTCCAAGAAAATCCGGATCGACAAAAAGATTATCTTTATCAAGTTTATTAATAACAGGTTTTATATAAGGTTTTAAATAACTGCTTAAACGCTTAGCGGCAGCCTCTTCGATTTTACTCGCTCCGCTGCCGCTAAATGCTACACTATATCCTCTATTATTATTCTCATACAACTCCGCACTATGTCCCTTCTCTTTTTTCATAGGGTGATACCCCTGTCTAATTGAAGTATTATACTGAATTGTATGCGTTTTCATATTCCACCAATCAACTAACTAGCTTGTACATTTATTCTAAAACAAATCAAAAAGTTTTTTGCTATAAATTAATAAAAACTTTACAAAAATTTCACATTTATGGTCAAAACGCAATAATAACACCAAATGCTTGCTTAACATTTGGTGTTATATCGACACTTTTTATATATTAATTACATATCCAATGCAATATCGAGAGTTGGAGCTTTTGCAACAATAGCACTGGATGAGATGATATCTACACCTGTTGAAGCAATTATACCAACAGTTTCAAGATTTACATTTCCGCTTGCTTCAACTATAGCCTTATGATTAATCAATTTACATGCTTCGGTCATGGTTTGAGTATCCATGTTATCAAGCATGATTATATCCGCATCAGTTTTCAAAGCTTCTGCAACTTGTTCAATCGTATCGCATTCAACCTCAATTTTATGAGCATGCGAAATATTTGCTCTCAATTTTTGAACGGCATTCGTAATAGAACCTGCAAGTCTGATGTGGTTATCTTTTATCATTGCACAATCTGACAGATTAAATCTGTGTAAAGCGCCTCCACCGACTTTTACGGAATATTTTTCAAATGCTCTAAAATTCGGAGTTGTTTTACGTGTATCTACAATTTTGGCAGGATAGGTACCAATTGCATCTTGATATTTACGAGTTTCGGATGCAATACCGGACATTCTTTGAATGTAATTCAAAGCAACACGTTCACCCATAAGAAGATATTTTGCCGGACCTTCAATATCAGCGATTTTGTCACCTTTTTTAATTCTGTCACCATCTTTAAAATAGAATTTTATTTTCACATCTTTTGAAAGTGTTTCATAAACCGTTTTGAAAACATCAATTCCACACAAAACACCTTCACTGCGAGTATTAAGTTCACCTTTAAGATAATCTTCTTCACTTGCAAGATTTTCGGTTGTAATATCACCAAATCCTATATCTTCCATCAAAGCATCTTCTACATGCTTTTTTACATAAAAACTACTTAACAAAGCTCAATTCTCCTTCCATTTTTGTAAGCATACTGTGTTTGGATTCAACGGCTGTTTCCGGATAATCCAATCGGCAATGCGCTCCACGGGATTCTTTCCTTTCCAGTGCTGATTTTACTATAAGCTTGGAAACCACAAGCATATTTTTAAACTCGTATTCTTCTTTGCTTAAGCATTTTACACTTCTCGGGAATTTCTTTGTAAGCTGTTCAAGTTCTTCATAAGCCTTAGTCAAAGAACTTTCACTACGTAAAATCCCTGTACCACGCCACATAATTTCTTGTAATTCATGTTTTAACGGTTCAATTTCGATTTCTTCCATAAGTATGTCACGTGAATATTTATCTATAATCATTTTCAAGTTTTCATCAATTTGTTTTGGAGTTTTTAACTCTTTGTTCTTAAGAAAATCAGCAACTTCATATGCACAAACAACACATTCAAGCAACGAATTACTTGCAAGCCTGTTACCACCGTGAAGTCCTGTTGAAGCACATTCACCTATTGCATAAAGCCCTCTGATTGATGTTTCACCTTGAATATTTGTTTTAACTCCACCCATTGAATAATGAGCTGCAGGCGCAACCGGAATAAAATCACGTGAAATATCAATACCGTTTTCAGCACAAATTCTTGAAATATTCGGAAATCTTTCTGCTAATTTTGCTTTATCTATACAAGTTGCATTCAAATATACATGGCCTGTACCGTTTTCACGCATTTCGTTGTAATTTGCACGAGTTACAATATCACGTGGTGCAAGCTCACGCTTTTCATGATATTTGTGCATAAACTCAATTCCGTCAGCATCGACTAATTTTGCACCTTCACCTCTTACAGCTTCCGAAATTAAGAACCTGTTTTCATCACCGTCAATTGCAAGCGCTGTCGGGTGGAACTGAATAAATTCCAAATCTTGCAAAACCGCACCGGCTTTATATGCAAGTGCAAGTCCGTCACCTGTCGCTACGGCTGGGTTTGTCGTATATTTATATAATTGACCTGTTCCGCCGGTTGCAAGGATAACCGCAGATGAATATACCGTTTCGTATTCCTGAGTTAAATCATTAAATATAACAACACCTTTGCAAACATTATCTGCATCAACTAAAAGTTCTACCGCTGCCGTTTGTTCATAAACATCGATGTTTGAATTTTCTGAAACATCTTTCGTAAGTGCTTTTTCAACCATTCTCCCGGTAGCATCACCACCTGAATGCAAAACTCTGTTTACACTGTGAGCCGCTTCAAGAGTAAAATTAAATTCACCTTTTTCATTTTTATCAAACTGAACACCAAACTTAAGCAAATCTTTTATTACTGCATCAGAATTTTCCGAAATAAATTTAACCGTATTAAATTCACTCAAACCTGCTCCTGCTTTGATAGTATCAGAAATGTGCGATGTAGTTGAATCTTTTTTATTTTCTTTTAAAACACCCACCATACCGCCTTGTGCATAACGGGAATTACTTTCCCCCAACTTAGATTTTGTAATCAATAAAACCCCGTCGGAGAGATTTGTTTGTTGTTCTATTTTTAAAGCTGCATAAAGTCCTGCGATTCCGCTTCCTATTATAACAACTGAATATTTGGAATATTTCATTTTTTTATCCTTTATATATCTATTTATTACATTGTAAAACAAATAGAATTATTTTTCTACCTAAAAAGTTTAAGTTTTTATTAAGAATATGTTTGCCATTTTTAAAAAAACTGTTATAATAACAAATATGAAAAAGTTTTTAACCGGTTTAATTTTAATATTAGGATTAAGTGTTTTTGCCGAAGAAATTGATAACATCCAGCTACCAATGAGAGATTACGATAGTATTGAACTCTCCGCCGGAACGTTTATTCCGATTATAAACATCCAAGATATTTCAACTCAATATTGTCCGGAAGGTTACAAAGTAAAATTTATAGCAACAAATGACTTGTTTTTGCACGAAACAAATGTAATTCCACGTGGTTCTGAATTTGACGGATATATTGAAAAAATTAATGAACCGGTTGTAGGTACTAATGCATCTATGAAAATCAAAATCGTTAAAATGCATTTGGCTGATGGGTTTGAAATACCAATAAAAGGATATTATTACACCTCTAACAACAATCTTATCGGCGGAGGAATTTCAGAACCTGCCGAATACGTAAAAGTTCCGCATATACAAAGCAAATTTCAAGGAAGATTTTGGACACGACGAGCACCCACTCTTCAAATCCGACCGGGCGGTGTCCGCAAAATGGGAACTCATACAAGAGTAGATGCAGGACAAGAAGGGCTACTTATCCTTACAGCCCCTGCATATATAACACATACCTTAACAAATTGACAAAATCTTATTTATAAAATACAATAGTTTAAAAAAGGGGAGAAATATGAATAAAGGAATTAATTTTATTTTAGTTGCACTTTTTCTAACAGGAACAGCAGCATTCGCAGCCGGAAATTATGATTATTCACAAAGTGCCGGTGCACCTCTTTATCAACCTAATTATTATCAACAAACAAATTATAACTATAATAATACACCGCTAAAAGGCAGTGTCGTAACAGTTCCTGCAGGTCAAAGCGTTAAAACCGTAGTTACAACACCTTTGAGTTCTGCAAATCTTACTTTAGGACAAAGCGTTTCAGTTGCATTGGGTTCCGATTTTTATTACAACGGAAATCTAATTGCACCGGCAGGAAGTTCCGTAACAGGTACTGTTCTGGAAGTTTCAAAAGCAAAACACGGTAGCCTAAACGGTAAATTACTCGTAAGATTTACACAAATTGTAACACCTTACGGTATTCAAATACCTATTTCTGCTGTAATCAAAACCGATGATAACACCGGAGTTCTTATCGGCGGAACCAAACTTGATGTTACAAAAGAATACGCAAAAGATGTAACAGTTGGTGCCGGTACAGGAGCTTTATCAGGTGTAGTATTCGGAGCACTTGCAGGAGGTAGTGTAGGTAAAGGTGCTGCTCTCGGAACAGCGGTCGGTGCAGGCGGAGGACTTGTAAAATCAATCTGGGATAAAGGAAATGATGTCGAAATCCCTGCCAATGCTATGATTGATCTTGTGCTCACACAACCAATTACTGTTAATCCGGCAATTAATAATTCTAATTACTAGTAAATCAGGCAATAATTTTATTTCTGGTTTAAAATAAAATTAAAGAAACATTTCAAGGGAAATAAATGTCAATCTTAGGAAAATATACAGACAATTTAATAGACGATGATGAAGAAATTTCAACAGGATATACAACACCTGCAGTTTTAAGAGAAGATAAAGATGAGTTAACTCTCAAAAAATCTATTGTAATATCTTCAATTTTACACCCATCAGTTTTGGGTGCAGCATGGTTGACATTTTTAATATTAGCATTTTTTGGTATAAACTTTGCACTTTTTGAAAGACCAAAACCAAAGCTTAATGACATTGAATTTGTGCTTGTTGACCACGAAGCAACACCACGAAACCCAAATACAAAAAACAGAGCAGATATGAATTCTCGTTCCGGTGGTATAAATGACCCGAAAAAACCGGTTTCAATGCCATCACCGGCACCTGTAAAAGCACAAAAACCTGCTCCGAGTTCGGTAAATACACCATCAAAAAGTCCAAAACCGGCACAACAGCCAAAAGCAGTTCAGCCTACAAAACAGCCTGCACAAGTTGCACAACCTTCGCAAGCTAAAACTCCAACACAAGCTAAACCGCAACCGCCTACAGCTCGTCCGTCTTTAAAACCGCCAATGACACCAAAAACTGTTCAAAAGCCGTCATCGGCATTTAAAGTTCCCGTACCGTCAGGCGGAACAAAATCCGGCAGTTACTCTACAGGACCAATTAGCGGTTCAGGTACATCACCTAACGGTGGGAGCGGAAGTTATGCTCCAACACCATCACTTGCTCCAACAGGCGGAGGTTCTTCCAATGGAACTCGTCTTGCTAAAGGCGGAGGCGGTGGCGGTGGCACCGGAAATATCGGCAACCCTGGTGGCGGTGGCGGAAGACCCGGTATTGATGCAATCAGAGAACCTGATTTCGGACCATACATGAGAGATTTGCAAAGACGAATTAAAATGAATTGGGATCCGCCTAAAGGAAATGAAAGCAAACGTGTTGTTCTGCTGTTTAAAATCGCAAAAGACGGAAGACTACTGTCTTGCAGTGTATTCAAATCATCGGGACTTCCAAACGCAGATAAAGCAGCCTTAAATGCAGTTCAATTAACGGCACCGTTTAGACCGTTACCGGCTGAATTTAAGGGGTCAAGTATTGATATCCAGTTTACGTTTGATTACAACGTATTTGGAGCATCAGGGTATAACTAAAAATAAAAATTAAGTACATAAAAAGAGGATAAAACTATGGAATTATTATTACACTCAATCAAATTAGACTGGCCGGTATTGTTACCAATTTTGGTATGTTCAATACTTGTAGTTGCAGTTGTTATCAACAAATTTTCTTGCTTCAACAGAAACAAAAGAGATGTAGTTCTTTTTATTCCGAAATTACAAAAAGAACTTGCAAAAAACAATCTTCAAGGTGCACAAAATTTAGCAATCCAATGCGGTGGTGTAATCGGTGAAGTAACAGAAGAAGCTGTAAGAATTTTTTCTGAACAAAGAAACGGATTTTCTCGTTCTTTTGATATCGCAGCAGCACTTGCTACAAGAAAACTTGAAAGCCATCTTACAATCTTAGGTACAATTGGTGGTGTAGCACCATTCTTAGGGTTGTTCGGAACTGTTGTAAGAATTCTTTACACTTTCCAAGATTTAGCAGTACAAGGTAACCAATCAGCAGCAGTTGCAATGGGTATCGGTTCAGCATTGATTGCTACTGCATTCGGTCTTGGAGTTGCGATTGTTGCAGTTATTTTCTACAACTCTTTCCAATCTATCGTAAAACGTTATGAAGACGATTTCCAATTAATTAAATTGCTCTTCTTAAGCTTTGTTGATTCTGACGATGAAACTACCGTTGAATCACCTACAACTAATGCAATATAAGGTAAAATAAAATGGCAATGAATTCTAAAAAAGGTAAAATGTTTACCGAAATAAATATAACACCGCTTACAGATATCTTTCTGGTACTGTTAATTATTATGATGGTTGTTGCTCCAACATTCCAATCAGTTGATAATGCTATTGCAGTACCGGAAATCAACAGCGGTATTGCCATTGAACAAAATAAAGCTGAAATTGCCATCACAAAAGAAGGTACAATGTATATTAACGGGAAACAAATAACAGCTGATCAACTCGTCGATGAACTTTTAGCAATAAGAGATATGCTTGAAAAACCTGAAGTTGTTGTAAAAGCTGATGCACAAGTAAAAAGTTCTGAAATAATGAAAGTTATGAATGCAGCTCAAGATGCAGAATATAAAAAATTAATTGTAGCAGGTGAACCGTTAAGCAAAAAAGAACAAGCAGAACTTGAAGATGAGGCAAGAGGGTAATAATAATGTCCAGAGATACTTTTAATGAAATAAATATAACACCACTTACAGATATCTTTTTGGTACTGTTGATTATTATGATGGTTATCGCTCCGCTCCTTGACCAACAGGGTTTAAACCTTACTGTTCCGGAAATGGTTGAACAAGAACAAATAAAAAATGATAATACAAAAATTTTAACGGTTATGGTTTCTTCAGATGATAAGTATTATATTGAAGGTGAAGAAATATCCGCTGATGCTCTTGAAAAAACATTAAAAACACTTGTAAAAGATTACCCTGACGGACTAATGATTGAATCTGACGGTAATGCAACACACGGTGCTGTTGTAAAACTTATGGATAATGCCAGAAATTCGGGGATTACAAGCATTTCTGTTTCAGAAATATAATATTTTAATACAACTATGGATTTTTTCTGACTTTTACTGTATAATCAATACAGATTTATTTTAGGTGAGAGGTTAATATGAATAAAAATCAATCTGCAGGTATGTACATAGTTCTGGCAATTGTTGTACTCGTGTTTGTGTCATCAGTATTTATGTCAGGCCCTGCAACAAGTACAAGTGAGCTTTCTTATTCAAGTTTTTTAGAAAAACTTTCTAATAATGAATTCAAAAAAATAGAAAAATCAGACGATTATTTAATTGCAATTCCAGAAAAACAGCCGGAAGCAACTAAAACTACAGAACAAGATATAAATCCTTTTGGAGTTGAAAAAAAAGCTCCTCAAGTTCAATATAAAGTACTGACTCCGAATGATGCGGATTTAATGAAAAAACTTGAAGCAGCAAATGTCGAAATTGAAGTGAAAAAACCTGCTGAATCTTCACAACTGCTAAGCATTTTGGGTTCATTACTTTTACCGTTATTATTTATTGTTTTTCTTGTTGTTATGGCAAAAAGCATACAAGCAGGCGGTTCTCAAGCAATGTCTTTTGGCAAAAGTAAAGCTAAAATGATGTTAGACAGTAAAGTAAAAACAACTTTCAAAGATGTTGCCGGTATCGACGAAGAAAAAAAAGAACTTGAAGAAATAGTTGACTTCTTAAAACACGGTGAAAAATATATTAAACTCGGTGCCAAAATACCTAAAGGTGTTTTGCTGGTTGGTTCCCCAGGAACAGGTAAAACTCTTATGGCAAAAGCTGTTGCCGGAGAAGCAGGTGTACCGTTCTTTTCAATAAGCGGTTCCGATTTTGTAGAAATGTTTGTTGGTGTAGGTGCAAGCCGTGTAAGAGATTTATTTGAACAAGCTAAAAAACACCAGCCTTGCATTATTTTTATTGATGAAATTGATGCGGTAGGACGCCAACGTGGTGCCGGTTTGGGTGGAGGACACGACGAACGTGAGCAAACACTTAACCAGTTACTTGTTGAAATGGATGGATTTGACGAAAATGTTAATATAATTGTCATTGCCGCAACAAACAGACCGGATATTTTGGATAATGCACTTTTAAGACCGGGAAGATTTGACAGACAAATTGTTATTAATCGTCCTGATATTTTGGGCAGAGAACAAATTTTGCAAGTACATGCAAAAAACAAACCTCTTTCAAAAGATGTTGAACTTAAAGTTCTTGCAAAACGTACTCCCGGCTTTACCGGTGCTGATTTACAGAACCTTTTAAATGAAGCTGCTTTACTTGCAGCCAGACATAATCAACAAGAAATTACAATGGATAACCTTGAAGAAGCAATAGATAAAGTTATGGCAGGTCCTGAAAAGAAAAGCAGAATTATTTCTGACGAAGAAAAAGAAAACACAGCTTATCATGAAGTTGGACATGCACTTCTTGCAAAATTGCTCAAAAACACCGACCCATTGCATAAGGTATCTATTATACCAAGAGGAATGGCTCTCGGTATTACAATGACATTACCGGAAAAAGACCATTTAACGATGAAAAAATCTCAACTTCTTGACAGAATTGCCATGACACTCGGCGGACGTGTTGCAGAAGAAATCGTTTACGGTACTGATTCAATCACAACAGGCGCATCAAACGATTTGGAAAAAGTGACTTCTTTAGCTCGTAACATGGTTACAACTTACGGTATGTCTGAAAAAATGGGCAATCTGCAATATGGAAAAAGCCAAGAACACGTATTTATGGGACGTGATTTCGGACATTCAAGAGATTTTTCTGAAGAAATAGCTGCCGAGATTGACAAAGAAGTAAAAAACATTGTTGATGAACAATATTCAAGAGCAAAAACATTACTTGAAAACAATCGTGATATGCTTGAATATATTTCAAAAACTTTGCTTGATGAAGAAACTATTGATGAAAAACGTTTCGTGGAATTAATGGATAAAGTAAAAGGTGAACGAGAAAACGCATAAAAATCTTTACGCTCTTGAAGTTTCGATATTTGATGTAAACCAAAATTTTCAAATAACTAAAGATTTTTTTAAAACAGAAAACAAATTAGAAATAATAAAAAAAGCACAGGATATCGATTTTGATATCCTGTGCTTAAAATTCAACGTTGAAGAAAATACAGAACTTACAAATGCTGTTGAAATTCTAAACAATTTATTACCAACAATAACAAAACCTTTAATAATAGAAGGTTCAGGGAATGATAACATAGATAAAATTTTACTTCCCGAATTGATAAAAGTTTTGGATAGAGAATGTATAATTTGTTCTGCAAACGAAAATACATACAATGAAATAGTTCCTGCCGTCATTCAACACGGACATAAACTTGTTTTAAAAAGTCCGATTGACATTAATCTTTGTAAAGAGTTAAATATTCTCGCTTATGATTTAGGCTTGCCATTAGATAAAATCATTATAGACACTGATATTGGAGGACTTGGTTACGGACTGGACTATGGCTATAGTATTATGGAAAAAATCAAACTCGAAAATGACGAATACTTAAATATGCCTTTGATAAGTTTTGCAACAACGGAAAGTCTTAAAACAAAAGAAACAAAATCCGATACATTTTCTTCATCATGGGGAAATTTACCACAAAGGACAATGATGTTTGAAATAACATCCGCAGTTGCTGCAAAAGCTGCCGGTACAAATATTATTGTACTTCATCACCCCGATAGTATAAAAGCTTTGAAAGGATTGATATAAATGGATTTATCCGGACTTCAAATTTTCAAATATCTGCCTGCTGCAAAAAAAGCTGAACATACCAACTGCAAAAAATGCGGTTGTCCTACCTGTATGGCATTTGCGATTAAACTTGCTCAAAAACAAGTCCCTTATGACAGATGTAAGTATATGCCTAAAGAACTCAAGCAACTTTGCATAAAAAACATGAAAACACCCCAAAAAACATTAAATATTGACGGTTTGAGGATTGGCGGAGAAAATGTTATGTACCGCCATGAAAAAACATTTGTAAATAAAACAGCTTTTGCCGTCATACTTGATTGTAAGGATAAAGATTTTGAAACTAAATTAAACAAAATAAGAAATTTCCACATAACAAGAGTAAATGAAACAATGCGCATAGATTTAGTGATATTACGCAATGCCGATAATTATAAAATCACAAATTTGTGTGATGAAACAGTTTATATAAAAGAAAAAGATTTTGAAAAACTTTCTTTGATAAAAATCAATGGCGAAGATTTTGGTAAAACTTCTAATGAACTTGTCGAAATAAGGAAAAAAGCCGTTATTGACAGAAACGAAAAATTTTGCAATCCGGTTTGTGTCCATTTAAAACATACCGAAGATTTAAACAGTTTATGTGCAAAAGCAGGTTATTATTTATGTAAATACGCAAACATGATTATTTTTGAAGATTTTGATGAAGCTATGTTTGCGACATTGATGACTTTACGACAAAATATTTTTACAGACCCGCAAAAACCAATGCAAGTAGAAGCCAAAGTATATGAGTTTAACAATCCTGATGAGAACTCTATCGTATTTATGACTACAAACTTTGCACTAACTTTTTATGCTGTTGCAAATGAACTTGAAAGCTTAAATATTCCATCGTATTTAATAGTTACACCGGCAGAAGGCATGAGCGTTTTAACCGCTTGGTCCGCAGAAAAATTTACAGCAGAAATGGTTAAGAAAACACTGCAAAAATTCGATTTCAAAAATAAAGTCAAAACACGAAAAATAATTATCCCGGGACTTCTCGCACACATGAAAGAAGAGCTTGAAGAAGAACTTGACGGTTTTGAAATAATTGTCGGCACTGTTGAGGCTTATGCAATAGCAGATTTTGTAAAAAATATAAACCTATAAAGATTTTTTATATGCATTTGCAATCATGCCGGTCAAAGGTTTAAAATCAACTTTTCCCGTAAAGGCGACTTCAGAATTATTCGGCACATAATATAAATTTAAAACAGCATCGTTAATTTCGATATCTGCATCATGCCCGTCAATATGACGTTTTATAAAATACCTGCCATTTTCATTTTTTACAATGTATTCTGATTTATCATTACTGTCAGCATTACGGAATACGGTTTTTCCTGCACGAAGTCCGCCTCTTAATCCAATTTTATTTGTTTTTTCTTCAGCTTCAAGATTGATTTCATTCAACCAAACTTTTTCAGGATTAAAGCCACCTTCAGGAGTACGGTCAAGTCCATATGGATTGAATAATGATATTGCCATTTTCCCATCAGTATTTTGACGTAACAATGCTGAAATTGTCAATCCGTTTGTTGTTGTTTGTTTTTTCAATGTAAATGGGGCCCCGTTATTTAAAGCATCCAATTCAGGACGAGAACGAAGTGCCATTGTATTTTCAACGTTTTCATGGAAATCTTTTACAAACTCTTTGGTTCCCAGCCATTCATTATGAATATATGCTCTATTTTGAACATAAATATTTTTTGTTTTAGATTCATAACCTGTAGATGCGAAATCATCACCTGCATAAAGAGTCGGTTTACCCGGTAATGCAACTAAAAATTTCATTATTCCAAGGAATTTTTGCATTGCAGGTTTCATAATAATTTCAAATGAATTATTAAGCAATTCGGAACGTTCCGCATCTGACAATTTCAAACCATGAGTTATTTGAGCATTGGCTATAACTGATTCAAGGTTTAGGTCAATCGGTTTTACACCAAAACTGTCAGCCGCAAAGTTTTTACCGCAGTACGAACCTTTTGCCAAATCACTTATTGACTTGCTCAAAAGTGTAATTATTTCATTTTTACGGTCATCAGATATTTTTTTATTTTTGTGCCAATCGTTAACAACACCATACAATCCTCGTTTCATTGTTTCACCCATTGCTATAGCTTTAGGACTGTACATTTTGTAATCAACACTGTTAACGTTTTCACTTGTAACATTATTATCGTTTTCTTCCGCACTCAAAACTTTATAAGCACGTTTTTTATATTCATTGTTATCGTTTAAATTAGCACAGAATAATCCCATATCTAAAGCCAAGCAGTGCAAAGCACGAGGTTTATCGTGGTTACTTGCGAAAGTATAAGAATATAGCAATGATTGCAAATTTGAAGATTGAAGATAATTTTCATCACCTATCATTTTTTCATAGATAGCGGAAGGTATTTTATCCCAACCTATTGTATCTTGACCATTTTCAAATGACCTGCCAAAAAGTTCCGATATAGCAGAGAACATATGTCGATAATTCGCGAGAGATGTAAGCTTGATTTCATTAACCATTTTTTTTCTGATATCGTACTTATTACTATATCTTGAAAAATCATTGATACCTGCATCACGCAATCTTTTATTTTCATTTTTGTCAGGATCATAAAAATCATCTTCATCGGTTACTTCAGAAACTATATATGCATTTGGATTTTCGGACAAAACTCCGGTAGTAAATTTCTTCCAAAATTCTGTTACTTGTGTCCATGCAAAATCAAACGTATTATAACGATTACGCAACGCATCAATATCAGAAATATCTTTAGATGCGTCTATTCTCCAATCCAAACCTGCTTGTACTCTATCAATAATAACATCTGCCAGAGCAAAACTTTCAACAGAAGTTCCGTTAAGAGATTTTATAAGTGCTGAAGTTAAAAGTTCCTTATCTTTTTCACTTATTTTACCAATTCCTGATTTAATTTTATGAACTAACGAACGAGCTTCATATTCAGGAGATACTCTTTGTATTTTCAAAGATTGGAGGTGGAAATCTTTCAAGTTTTCGTAATCATATCCGATTTCACCGGTATTATTATCTACATAAACTTTAGCATCCGGTTTCAAAGCTTTTATAACTGCAAATTTAGCAATTTCGGATGTTAAAAGCGGAAGAACATACTTTCCGTATTCTGTAACATTATCACCAGAATTTATCTTAGTAGAAAGTTTTTTGTTAACATCGTTCAAAATACTTTTTGCAAAATTAGACATTTCTTTTTCGTATAATTTGTCTGTTTCGGTATAAGCACGTACATATTCATCATCAAGATGAGGATTGCCTTTTTTATACAAATCATATCTTGAAAGACCGATTTCATCTTCACTTGTTGCCCAGTTCGTAATATAAGGAGATGCAAGTGCCGAAACAATATTGTCACCAAATTCAATAGTATCAAGCGGCATATTCATCAAGCCCATTAGAACTTGTTTATCAAATTTTTCATTACTGAATTTTTCGGTACGTGGTAAATAATAATTATTATTCAACACGTTACGAACAACAGCTTCATTGATATTACTTTGAAGTCTTTTCGGGAAAATATTATTTTTTATATTCTTATTAATTAATTTATAAACATCCTCTGCCGATTTCCCGTCAATATTTTTAAGATGTTGAGCGGCATTTAATCTCAAAATATCGGCTGTTTTTCTTGTCCAATATTGTCCTGATTTCACAACGTAATCTTGAACTTGCATTAAATTACGTTCCAAAAGTGCAATTTTTTCACGTTCTTTTACTGAATGGTCTTGCAAGTCAATTGTATCAGTATGAGAGGTTGAGAAATTCAACTTTGCAATATCTGAGTTCGCATCCCAAGCGTAAAATCCACCATCCATCTTTTCTTCAAGTTCAAAGTTTTCAAATTTATCCAAAATTCGCATACCGCTAATTTTGTTCATAAACGCTTTTTTCTTATGAGTATGGTTATACTCATCCAATACTTGAATATTATTATGATATGTTTCAGGATCAATTTCAAAATGATAATTAATCACAGTATCGTCATGAGTATTAATTTCATATGGATTTTTTGTTTTTAAAATATCATATGATTTTATTAGGTTTTGGGTGTCTTTTTTTAATTCATCACTGACAAGTCTATCATCAAAAATCTGTACATAAGTCGGTTTTGCGGGGTCATATTTTTCGTTTTTATCCCAAGAAATAAATCCGCTTACAGACTGAACATATTTGTATGGAGAGTTAACTATTTTTTGTGAAATATGAGAAGTATCTTTTCCAAAGACACCCAACAATAAAGGTCCGTCTTTTAACCCGTCAGCTTTAAACCAATGGTAGAACGGTGATTTAGCTCCATATTGTAACATGTTCGCAAAGTGAATACCTTCAAGCCCTTCGTTAACAAACGCACCGTCTGAAACAAAATTTAGCCCTTTAGTGAACATTTTGCGTTGCAAAGAAGCATAATTATTAATATTACCAATAGTAGATGTCATTTGCATACAGTTTTTATTCCAATAAGAATGTGGTGAAACTGTATCATCAGTGAATATCGGAAGTGATATTATACTGGAATATCCGTCGAAATCACCTTTATCCAAAGCTTGTTTAATTCCGGCAAGGGTTCCGCCGATTTTATTAGAAAAGTTTTTAACTGAAGTTTTGGCATTATTAAGTATTTTTTTATCTAAAGTATATTCTTTTTTAGAGAATAACGGATTATAAACATACCCTGCATTATAATTGTCAGCAATAACGAGTTTCATAGACCCGCCATGAGTAAGATTGGTGGCATTTTCAGTGACAAGGTTGTAAATTTGATGATGTTTTTTACCATAATCTGTTTCATCTATAACATCACCGGCATCAATTTGATAAGAATAATCATTCCAATCTTTACCTTTGATTTTATAATGATATGCAAAAGCTTCATCTGGAGCTATGCAATAGCTGGAAGCTAGGTTAACTTTATTTGACCCTGATTTTAAACGTAAAACGCCATCCGGCTCATCTATATTTTCAGCAATATCCGTAACCCGATAATTACCTGCATTGCCGTCCTTTTCGACTTTAAAAATCTCTAAGCAACACTCATAATTTTCATCATCAAACGGAAAATTAAACTCGTATTCTTTTTCCCCCAAATCATTCTTAATCGGTTTAAACCCACTAAAAGCAGGCTTAAAATTATAATTACTAATTGAATTTATTTTCATGCCTTATACCTTACTTCTACAATTATAATGGACATAAAAAAACTTTTTTGCTTTATCTATCAACATTATTAAGAAATTTTTACATACATTAATAATAAATGACTATTTAATATTTATAGACTATAATAAAATCGTGTAGAAAGTACAATTATTTTGTACTTAATCAGGAGAAATTTATGCTGATGACTGAATTAAAATGTGATATCAAAGATATAAACCTTGCAGAACAAGGTAAAAATCAGATTGAATGGGCATTTAAAGACATGCCTGTATTATCCCAAATACAAAAAAGATTTATCGAAGAACAACCGTTTAAAGGATTAAAACTTTCGGCTTGTTCACACGTTACAAAAGAAACTGCTGCATTATGTGTAGTTATGAAAGCAGGCGGAGCTGATGCCGTTCTAGTTGCATCAAACCCGCTTTCTACTCAAGATGACGTTGCGGCAGCATTAGTAAAATATTACGGCATACCGGTTTTTGCAATAGCAGGTGAAAGCACTGAAACTTATAAAAAACATATTCAAGAAGCTATTAATCACGAGCCTGATTTGGTAATTGAAGACGGTTGCGACTTAGTTTCAATGCTTCACATTGAAAGACCTGACCTTGCCGACAAAATTATCGGTTCTACGGAAGAAACCACAACCGGTATAATCAGACTTCAAGCAATGGAAGCTGAAGGTAAATTGAGATTTCCGGCAGTAGGCGTAAACACAAGTCTTACAAAACACCTTTATGACAACAGATACGGTACCGGTCAAAGCTCAATGGACGGAATTATCCGTGCAACAAATATTTTAATAGCAGGAAAAACCGTTGTAGTTTCAGGTTACGGATGGTGCGGAAAGGGCTGTGCACTTCGTGCAAAAGCTCTCGGAGCTAACGTAATAGTTTGCGAAGTTGACCCGTTGAAAGCACTTGAAGCTGCTATGGAAGGCTACAGAGTAATGCCTATTGAAAAAGCTGCACTTGAAGGCGATATTTTCTTAACAGTAACAGGTGACAAACACGTTGTAGATGTTAAACACCTTCTAACAATGAAAGACGGTGCATTTGTTGCAAATGCAGGACACTTTGATTGGGAAGTTAATGTAAACGGCTTAAAAGAATATACAACAGAAATTAAACAAATCAGACCTGACTTGGAAGAATACAAATTGAATAACGGAAAATCAATTTATGTTCTTTCACAAGGCAGACTTGTAAACCTTGCAGCAGCAGAAGGTCACCCTGCAAGCGTTATGGATATGAGTTTTGCAAACCAAGCTCTCGGTATGGAATTTATCGTTAAAAACAGAGGAAAATTAGAAAATAAATTATACACACTTCCTCATGAAATCGATGTAAAAATTGCCGAACTAAAACTTCAAGCGATGGGGATTGAAATTGATACACTAACTCCGGAGCAAGAAGAATATTTACACAGTTGGAAATTATAAAAAAAGCGGGTTGAAAATTTTCAACCCGCTTTAAATTTTGTTTCCCTTTTTCCTTGTAATTATATTTACGGCAGATTTTGAAATTAACTTTAATAATGCACACTTCGGGCATAGCATAGCATAGAGGCATTATAACTGGGTTTCAGCCCTTTTTAAATTCATCTTTACATTTCGTTACATTTAACGTATAGGTCAAAATTAGTTCTATTTGACAAAGCGGAGAAAAAATGTTATTATCTCCGTATAATTTGCGGAGAAAACAATGAAATATATCTACC
>CAYUIW010000002.1:0-51599 GCA_964444905.1 uncultured Muribaculaceae bacterium | reverse complement strand
TATCCGAATTATTTGATGCATATTTCCACGGTCCTTCAGTGTTTGTAGCGACTTCGCCGCCAATTTTACGTTTTGTCATCATAGGTGCAAATGCAGCAAGGACAATTGTCAAAATTAACATTACAACCATCATTTCCGCAAGTGTGAAGGCGGCTTTTTTCTGTTGCCCCCTCTCCCGTAGGGCTAGGGAAGTAATTTTGTCATTGCGGACAAGCGAAGCGCGATCCACAATCGCATTAGTTTTACTTAGCTGAGATCCTGAACCGAGTTCAGGATGACAAGAGGATTTTCCTTGTATAGTGCGACTTTTTAAATTAAAAACAGTAGAAACGCAGTAACGACAATTATTTACAGGGTGTAACACCCCTAAAACTCTAGCTACGAGCGGGTTTCGCCCCCCCCCCCGAGTTCCGTGCGAAATCAATTTTTTCATATTTTCCACCTCAATTTTCATATTTTGAATATAGCATAATTTTTTCTACAGTGCAACAATTATCATATCTGTGTTACAATACACCTATGTTTAAGTATTATAGCAAATATGCACCGTATTTGTTCTTACTTCCGGCAGGTCTGCTGCTTGTGGTATTCTTTTTTATCCCGTTTTTTCAAACTATTTTGTTAAGTTTTCAAGATTATTCAAATAATATTTATAATGCGACTTTTATCGGGTTGCAAAATTATGTCAATCTTTTTAAAAATCCGATTTTTTACAAAGTTTTAGGCAATACTTTTATATATCTGATTGTCGCTGTGCCTATACTCGCAATCGTACCGCTGTTTTTAGCAATACTTTTAAATCAAAAAATCCGTGGTATAACTTTGTATAAAATCTTAATCTATCTGCCGGTAATTGTTTCTATCGTAGTTGCCGCAATTGCGTTTAAGTGGCTTTATGCAGAGCAGGGAATTTTGAATTATATAGTAACTTCTTTTGGGTTTAATTCTATCGGATGGCTTACAGACCCCAAATGGGCTTTATATTCCGTAATAATTGTAACAATCTGGAAAGGTATCGGCTACTACATGATGATTTATCTTGCAGCATTGATGAGTGTACCAAAAGAGCTTTATGAAGCATGCGATATTGACGGTGCAAGTTTTCTAAAAAAACATCTAACAGTTACAATTCCGCATATCATGCCAACTATCGCATTGGTTGTCACAATAAGTTCAATCTCGGCAATGAAAGTTTTTGCGGAAATTTATGTTATGACAAAAGGCGGACCGCTAAATTCAAGCAAAACAATTGTTTATTACATTTATGAACGAGCTTTCGAAAACCTTGATTTGGGCTATGCTTCAGCTATGGCAGTCGTTTTGCTCGGGATTGTAATGATATTTTCTCTTATAAATATCTTATTCTTTGAAAGGAAAAAATATCAGTTATGAACAAGTTCTTAAATAAAATTTCAACACATTCAATACTTATTTTGGTATCAATTTTATCAATATTTCCTTTTATATGGTTGATTTCAACATCTTTAAAAGGTCCTGCGGAAAATATCTTTGCATATCCGCCTGCGCTTATTCCCTCTGATTTAACATTTGATAATTACATCGGAGTTTGGCATAGAGTTAACCTGTTCGGGTATTTTATAAACAGCATGATTGTTGCTGTTGGAACAGTTGTGCTAAATCTTATTTTGTCATCACTTGCAGCGTATCCGCTTGCAAGAATGGAGTTTAGAGGTAAAAAAATAACGTTCTTCGCAACACTTGCAACAATTATGATACCGTTTCAAGCAATAATGCTTCCCGTTTATCTAATTACAATAAAACTTCACCTTATTGACAGTGTAAGTAATTTAGCAGGATATATCGGGCTTATTATGCCGTTTGCAGTAAGTGCATTCGGGATATTCTTAATGCGACAAGCATTTTTGGGTATTCCAAGAGAAATGGAAGAAGCCGCAATAGTTGACGGTTGCAATGTTTTACAAATCTTTTGGCGAGTACTTTTGCCAATGGTAAAACCGTCATTGGCTGTGCTTGCAATATTCACGTTTATCGGTTCATGGGGAGAATTTTTATGGCCCAGCATCGTTTTGACAAAAGAAGCGCTTTACACTCTCCCCGTCGGAGTTAACAACTTGCAGGGTATGTTCAGTTCTAACTGGAGGTTTATTGCCGCCGGTTCAATAATTTCAATAATTCCTATTATCATATTCTTTTTGTCTATGCAAAAATACTTTATCTCAGGCGAAAATGAAGGGGCTGTAAAAGGTTAATCATCCTCTTCAAGGAAAATTTTTCGAGAACCGCAAGTTCTGAAGTTTTTCAAAACAGCTTTATCCAGTTCATCAGTCAAAACGATTTTGCCGTTTACGTATGTTATTCCGCCGTTCGTGTGTACATTGGAATCCGTAACTCTATCCACCATATAATCTTCTGATGAAACTATTGTACGTGTTACGTCATTCATAACATCAAAAACATATCTCTGACGATTTGTAATACCTTCACTGTTTGTAATTAAGCTTGTTGCCTTTTCCATTTCGTCAAGTGCTTCTTTGTAATATTTCATGTGCTTTAACAAAACCGCAAGATTGTAATGCGCCTCGTAATTCATAGGTTCTAACTGTATAGCTTTGCAATAAGTTAAACCGGCATTATTATAATCACCAAGTAAATGATAAGCCAGTGCCAAATTGTAACGTGCATCATAATCTTTTTTCAGTATCTTTATCGCTTCTTTATAAGCTTCTATTGCCTTGTTTAGGTATTCTCGTTGCATAAGCCAATTATCTCCGGCATAAAGCGATTTTTGACGATATGCAATCCCTTTATTGTAATATGCTATACCCTTATTCATTTTGTAACTTCTGCGATTGTTATATATAAAAGGAATAGAAAGCAAATGACGTTTGGTTTTTATAATCTCGTTATATTGATCAATTGCGCCGTCAAAATCACCAAGTTTTTCTGCTGATACAATACCATAATTCATTCTCGCTATCATCATTTTCGGATTATGTTGAATTGCCTGCTCATAAGCATCTACAGCTGAATAATAATCTTCATACACAACATAAATATTGCCAAGATTACACCAAGCACCATAATGTTCCGGATAAAGCCTTAGTGCTCTGTTATAAAAATCAATTGCTTTTTGCATTTTGAGTTTTGCATAAGCTTTATCACCTTTATAAATATAATAAAGTCCGCACATTTTGTCATACTGCTTTAAAAACCAGTCCTGTTTAAATACAACAAGCAATGCAATTCCTGCAGCCAAAGCCAATATGAATAATGTCGAAAAAAACTTTTTCACAATATACCTCTACATTTATAATACATTCGGCATAATTTTTTGGCAAATATGTAAAGATTAAGCCGAAAGCATAAAGATATTGTAAATTTCTTCGTCTGAAAGTTCCGTAATGATTTTTTCGCCTTCGTAAACTGCCAAATCAGCAAGTTCTTTTTTCGATTTGAGCATTTCATCAATTTTTTCTTCAAAAGTTCCGAGAGTAATCATTCGGTGAACCATTACATTCTTATCTTGTCCGATACGATAAGTTCTGTCTGTAGCTTGATCTTCAACGGCAGGATTCCACCACAAATCGTAATGTATTACGTTTGTTGCGCTTGTAAGGTTTAGACCTGTTCCGCCAGCTTTTAATGATAATATCATTACCTTTGTATTATCATCGGTTTGGAATTTTTCAATCAATTCTTCACGTTGTGGAACAGTTAACGAACCGTGGAAGAATAAAGGTTCTGTGTCACATTCCTCTCTTAATACTTTGGTAAGAATATCACCCATTTCTTTATATTGTGTAAATATAAGTGTCTTCTCCCCGTTTTCCAAAATATTTTGTACGGTTGAAACACATTTTTCCATTTTTCCGGAAAGTTCCTTGCCCATTTCTCCGGATTTTAAGAATTGATAAGGGTGATTACAAATTTGTTTTAATGCTGTAATAAGTTTGAAAATATTACCACGTCTGTTAATTCCTGTAAAGCCGCTGATTTTGTCCATCATTTCGTTAAGAGTCTTTTCATAAAGAACAGCTTGAGGTTTAGACAAGTAACAGTATTCGTTCAGAACCATTTTTTCAGGTAAATCCGTAATAACATGTTTATCGGTTTTTAAACGTCTTAACACAAAAGGTGATATTGACATCTTGAGCTTTGCAGCACGAGATGTTTCTTTTAATCGTTCAATCGGCACTGCATAACTTTTTTGAAAATCTTTCAATGAACCTAAATAACCTTTGTTGATAAAATCAAATATACTCCACAATTCGGTTAGCCTGTTTTCAACCGGAGTACCAGTCATCGCAACTTTTACATCGGATTTAAGCATCTTAATCGCAAGAGTTTGTGCTGTATCAGGATTTTTGATATTTTGAGCTTCATCAACGATAATCATACCCCATTCATGTTTTTTGAGTTCTTCAACATCAATTCGCATAATCGCATACGTGGTAAGAATTATGTCATGTTCTACATCCAATTTTCTTTCCGGCCCATGGTAAATTGTTGCATCCAATGATGGTCCAAACAACTGAAGTTCTTTCATCCAATTCCCCATCAATGTGGTAGGACAAATAACCAAAACAGGCTTTTTCAGCATCTTTTCTTCTTTCATTTTTAATATAAGACTGATAATCTGAATTGTTTTACCAAGTCCCATATCGTCTGCCATGCAAACGCCAAAACCTTTATTAATGTTAGTCCAAAGCCATTTTAAACCAATTTGTTGATAAGGTCTGAGTTCACCATTTAAGGTTTCAGGCAAAGTAACATCTATCGGTTTTGTAAAATCTTTTATTACACGAGCAAATGCTTCATCATAGTCAAAATCATATTCATTAATCTGTCCTGAAAGTGCGGCATGGATTAATTCCATTCTGGACATAGATTTGAGATTTGCTTGCGCAATTTGTTCAAATATTTTTTTGCTTTCTTCTTTATCAATCAGAACATATTTATTTTTATATTTAACAAGTCCTGTATTATTTTCTACTAATTCGTTAAATTCTTCAACTGAAATTTTATCATTGCCGATTGCTATTTCATATGAAAAATCTAAAATATCATCAAGTGAAATTTTAGAGGCAGAATTACTGCCCAATATTTCAGCAAGCTCAGTTGAACGTGAAGCTTTAACTTTTGCGTTAATAGAAGGTCTGGGAACTACAATATTTACAAGTTCATCAGGTAAAATAACCTCAATCTGCGCTTTTTGAAGATAATATGCAGTTTGTGTAATAATTTTATAAATCTCATTAAGATTTAAATCCAGTGCAAGTTTTTCTTCGTCTTCAAACAAAGTTTCTAATTCCGGCATGTAACGACAAGCGTAATTAAGCTGCTTTTCAACTATTCTTGAAATATCCGATGATACAGCTCCAAAAACTTCGTCTTTGGTGTATAAATCATCTATTAAAACACTTTCACCTGTTTTACGATTTTTTATATGAACTTTAAGTCGAAACATTTCGTCATCCGCTTTATCAATTTTAAAGAACGGAATAACATCATATTTACCGAGATAAAGTTCGTCAAACCATTGCGAAAAGTTTTCAGCCAAATCAACTCCACGCATAACTGCACGTTGTTCAAGGTCTTTAATCAAATATGTACCGGATTTAACATCTTTAAACCTATAAGCTTTTATTCCTAAAAACTTATAAATTAAATAATTCATATAATTATAAATAAATTCGGTAACGAAGTTTTTTGGCTTTTCTCCTTTCGCAAAAAGATTTTCCGGTATATTTTCTTCAAATTGATTGACAATTCTTGCAAGTTGTTGATTTGAGATTACCGGCTCATAAACAATTCTAAACATTTGATTATTGTGTTTTACTGTCGGAATAAAATACAATTTTTCAATAAGTTTTTTAACAAAATATGTTAACTTATTCATATATACAAATGTTGGAGTAAGAGCTTCAAAATCAACAATATTTTCAAACCCGCCAAAATAATCCAGTACGACATCAAGAGCAAGTTTATACCCGACATCCGAGCCAAGAACTTGCGGACTAAATCGGAATAATGAACCCTTTGACTTTAAATAATACTGGAAATTATTTGTCGGAGTAACAAAAAAAGATAATTTATTGTTATCATCAACCAAATAAAAATTAGTATTTCTTGCCGGAGTATATGTTGCCGAAAAAGTTCCTGCAAACTCATCTTCAATAATTTGATAAATCATACTAAGAGTATATCTGCAGTCTTTATTTTTAAAGCCTTCGGGGTTTTCACTCAAATTAAAGAAAAGTTCATCAACATTATTCTTTTTAAATGAAAAATCTATATCCCAATTATTAGTATCTGTCATAATTTCCTTCTATTTAATAAGTGAATCACAAGTCATTTCAGCCGGTTTTGGAATGCCAAACAACTGCAAAACAGTTGGTGCAATATTACAAAGAGCACCTTGTTCTGTTTTAAGTTCTGTTCCTTCCGGTGCATTAATAAGTACAAAAGGAACTTCATTTGTTGTGTGAGCAGTTTGAGGTTTTCCGGTTTCTTCGTTAACCATTGTTTCGGAATTACCGTGGTCAGCAGTCAAAAGCATTACGATATTGTGTTTTTTGCAAGCTTCTGCAATTTTGCCGACACATTCATCTACCACATGACAAGCTTTTGTAGCAGCTTCAATAACACCTGTATGACCAACCATATCAGGGTTTGCAAAATTCACCAAAATAAATCCGTATTGCGGGTCATCAATTGCTTCCAAAACTTTTTCACAAACAGCCGGAGCGCTCATTTCCGGTTGCATATCATAAGTCGCAACTTTTGGCGAAGGTACAAGTACACGTGTTTCATGTTCTTGAGGTTCTTCAATACCACCGTTAAAGAAGAATGTAACGTGTGCATATTTTTCGGTTTCAGCTGTTCTATACTGCTTGATACCGTTAGCTTCAAGTACATCACCAAGAATATTAGCCATTCTTTCTTTTCCGAATGCTACAGGGAATGTAAATGTTTCATCATATGGAGTCATTGTTATGTAGCAAATGTTTTTCAAAACTTTTTTTCTGTTAAAACCGTCAAAGTTTTCAAAATTGATTGCCTTAGAAATTTCTCTTGCTCTATCCGGTCTGTAGTTAAAGAAAATAATTGAATCGTTATCATGAATACGTGATTCTTCACCACCTATTACAGTAGGGAGAACAAATTCATCATTATCGCCACGTTCATAAGATTGTTTTACACCTTCACAAGCTGACGGAGCGTGTTCACCTTCACCAAGTAAAAGCGCATTATATCCTTTTTCTACTCTTTCCCAACGATTATCTCTATCCATTATATAATAACGCCCGATAATAGTTGCAATCGGCGGAAGTCCGTATTTTTTAAGTTCTTCTTCAACCGGTTCCAAAAATTTGCAAGCACTTTGCGGAGGAGTATCTCTGCCATCCAAAAATGCATGTACATAAACTTTTTTCAAACCTTCATCAGCTGCCAATTTAATTAAAGCCAAAACGTGTTCAAGAGATGAGTGAACACCGCCTGTTGAAACCAGTCCGTATATGTGCAAAGCAGAGTTGCATTCTTTTGCATGATTAATTGCCATCAAAAATTTATCATTTTTATAAAAAGAACCGTCCTTAATAGCGTTGTTAATTCTTGATAAATCCTGATAAACAACACGACCTGCACCCAAATTCAAATGTCCAACTTCACTGTTGCCCATTTGACCTGCCGGAAGTCCGACAAACTCTCCGTCTGCACGAAGTTTTGTAAATAATCCTTCTTTTTCTAATTTATCAACATGTACAGGATGTGATAATTTTGTAGCATCAAAGCTTTCGGAACCTGTTGAAATTCCCCATCCGTCCATAATACATAATAATACTCTTTTAGACATATGTAATCCCCTCTTTATATTTCGTACTTTGAATAAAATTTTAACAGGAACATAAAATTATTTCAATACCAAAAGACTTTAATAAATTGACAAAACACCTCCAAATTTGTTAATCTAAATTTGGAGGTGTTTATGGTAAGAATAATTGTAATACTTGCAATATGCTATGGTGCTTGGTGGTGTTATAACAATGTTGATTTTACTGCAATTGTAGATAATGCAACAAATAAAATTCACAGTGAAAAAACAATTCAAGCTGTAACTAATAGCAGACAACAAAATGCTGAAGCCGTTAATAGAGCTCTGGGCAAATAAAAAGGCGGTTAAAACCGCCCTTTATTTGCAACTATGCTTACCATCCCAACTGAGTTCGTCCGGACAATGTAAATAATCCATATTTTTATTATAAATAACCCAAGCTGTACACTCATAACCATCTCCCCAACTTTTTCAAGGCATTGAACCCTGTAAAGTCAAATCACTTCAATTTCGTTAAAAGTAAAAAAACGATTGTCATTATTTGAACAATCGTTTTTAAGTTATGTTAACAGATTTTAATTTTCATACAACGGATATTTTTTACAGAGTTTTAATGAACGTTCACGAAGATTTTTTAATCCTTGTTCATTATCTGATGCATAAATTGCTGAAGCAATAATTTTTGCAACTTCAACCATATCATCTTCTTTAAATCCTCTTGTTGTAACGGCCGGAGTTCCAAGTCTTATACCTGAAGTAACAAACGGACTTTGCGGGTCATTCGGAACAGTATTTTTGTTTGCGGTTATTCCGACTAATTCAAGTACATTTGCCATATCTTTACCGGTTTTACCTGTTTTTCTTAAATCAAGTGTCATAAGATGATTTTCGGTCATACCGCCAACGATATCCATACCTTCGTCCATAAGTCCTTGAGCCAAAGCTTTTGCGTTTTTAATAATTTGTTCGGCATAAGTTTTAAATTCAGGCTTCATTGCTTCGCCAAGAGCAACGGCTTTTGCAGCGATAATATGTTCAAGCGGACCACCTTGCATTCCCGGAAAAACTGCTTTGTCTATACCTGCGGCATGTTCTTCTTTACACATAATAATGCCACCACGTGGACCTCTCAAAGATTTGTGAGTTGTTGTCGTTACGAAATCTGCGTAAGGTGCCGGCGACGGATGTAAGCCTGCTGCAACAAGTCCTGCAATATGGGCAATATCCGCAAGAAGAAGTGCACCAACTTCATCTGCAATTTCTTTAAAGCGTTTAAAGTCGATTATTTTTGAATAATTACTTGCCCCACAAACAATAAGTTTAGGCTTATGAGCTTTTGCTTTAGCAAGAACATCATCATAATCTATATTTCCGTCAGAATCCACACCATAACTTTGTACATCGAAATAAAGTCCCGAAAAATTTACAGGAGAACCGTGCGAGAGGTGTCCACCATTAGATAAATCCATACCCAGAACTTTGTCTCCCGGTTTTAAACAATACATAAATACAGCCATATTAGCTTGTGCTCCACTGTGAGGTTGGACATTTGCATGATCCATATGGAAAAGTTCACAAGCACGTTTTTGTGCAATTTCTTCTATAACATCAACGTGTTCACATCCGTTGTAAAAACGTTTGTGCGGTTTACCTTCAGCATATTTATTTGTTAAAACACTTCCGGCTGCTTCCATTACGGCAAGGGAAGTAATGTTTTCACTGGCGATAAGTTCTATGGTTTCTTGTTGGCGTTTAAGCTCCAACTCGATTTGTTCGGCAATTACTGCATCAGTTTTTTTAATATGTTCCAAATTCATAACCTCTCTCCTTTTTGCCTGATTATACTATAGCAAATTAATTAAGGCAAAATTGCAAAGAAATATGAATATCTAAATATATTTTTTTGCGATATTAATTTCATCTTGGGATGACATGTTAGGATTTGTTAGTTTTTCTTTTAAAATATTATCAAAAATTTCCTGATAAATAGGAGAAGGTTTTATCCCAAGATTTTGTAAATCATTACCGGTTGTTGAAATTTTTACATAACTCAAGGTATCAAGATACTTTTGTGCAACTTTTAAATCTCTTGAAATTCCGTAAAGCAAAATGCTTTCAATCGCAAGCCCGTCAAAAGCTTTGTAAATATCAAAATCTGTATTCAAATCACCGATTGAATGAAAGTCATCAATAATTTTACGCTCCGCTTTAGTTAACTCAAGCATAGATAAATCAGACAAAAGTCCGACATAAACAAGCCAAGTATTTGGAGTATTATCATTCAGTGCAAGAAATCTCTTTGAGTATTTATTAATCAGTTCTTCTATATTAACTTTCGGCAATTCAAAGTTTTGAGGAGAAATCAGTTTATAAATTTCTTCGTTAACAAATAGTTCAAAAGCCTTTTGTGAATTAAGGTTAAAAGTTTCCATTAATTCTTTTTTAACCCGTTTATAAGACATATCGTAATTTATATTTGCCAAATATTTTTCTTGTAAAAATCTTGTATGTTCTTCCAAATCAAAGTCAAAACGTACACGAAATTTCAAACCTCGAATAATTCTTGTCGGGTCATCAATGAAACTTTCATCATGCAAAACTCGAAGGACTTTATTTTTCAAATCGTTTTGTCCATCAACATAATCGATTATTTCACCGGTTTTTGTATTCATCGCAAGTGCATTAACCGTGAAATCACGTCGCAAAACATCTTCTTTGAGTGAACATCCTATTTGGGTAACGGTTGGCAAATGTCCTTTTTTCTCATAAATCTCTGAACGAGTTGAGGCGAAATCTACTTCATGCCCGCCGACATTTACCCTAACTGTTCCGAAATCAGGGTTTTCTCGAACGACTTCGCCAAATTTTGAGCAATACTCAATTGCATTACCTGCATAAGTAATATCAATATCAAAACTTTCTTTGCCCAAAAGTTTGTCGCGAACCACTCCGCCTATGTAAAACAGTGAATTATCATATATATTGATGATGTCCATATTCCATATTTTAGCGTAAAATGTTATAATAAACAAGCAGGAGAAATTCATGTTACAAGAAGCGACAAAAGCCTTAAATTCGGCATTCAATAACAGTTTTATAAAAAAATTAAGCCAATACCTTCACGACTGTGTGCGTGAAGAAGTCAAAAGTTCCACTTTCAGAAACCTGAAAGCTGATAAAGATAACAAATGGATTTTTCTTAAAGGCGAAGAAGAGTTATTTACAAAAGGAGAAGAATATCTTCGACTTGATGGTTCTGACAGCAAGCTTACGGAATTAATGATTCAAAGCGAATTAAGTACAAAAGACAAATATTTAATTTACGGTTATATGTTTTTAGTGGGTAAAAACAACAAAAGCCGCAAGCAAAATGAATTTTTGACTCCGCTTTTATATGTTCCCTGCAAACTTGAAAGAAACGGTGTAAATATCAATTGCATTCCGCAGGATGAAATTCTTTCATTGAATACAGGTGCTCTTGCCGCACTAATGAAGAAAAACGATGACGAAGATGAAGTAGATTTACTCTTGGAAGGTATTCTTGACGTTGTACCTGATTTACCGATAACACAAGAAAAATTGGATATTTTTCTAACAACGCTTCAATCCGTTGTACCGGAAATTGAAATCAGTCAAAATATAAAAGATAATGAAACAGAAGATAATATTTCTAAGGACGAAGCGAAAGATTTCTACAAAGAAAAAATCGACAGTGAAAATCTTGATGAAATAATTGAGGAAGAAGAACGTGAAAATGTACAAAAATCTTCCATAAAGCTTGAAAAAGTTGTAGTAACTTATCAAAGCGCAATTATTTTGACAAAAAGACCTGCTGTAACAGCAGGTGTTCTGCACGAACTCACGCAAATCGCAGAAAAACCGAGCGGAATTTATCGTGAAACAGCATTAAGTATTATAAACGACGAATTCATTCAATCAAAAGAAAAATCCGTTCCTATTAAAGACATGAAAGAAGTTACGGACTTTTACCCGATAACTCCGTTATCCTTAAGTGATTCACAGGAAAAAGTAATAAAAAATATTGATAACAATAAATTTGTAGCGGTCCAAGGACCACCGGGGACAGGTAAATCACAAACCATTGTAAACCTTGTCGCACACTTGATTGCAAACGGCAAAACAGTTCTTGTCGCTTCTCGTATGGATAAAGCGGTTGATGTTGTTGCTGAGCGTTTAAATGAACTTGGTGCTCCGTTTTTGGCACTTCGTGCAGGGCGTTTAAATTATCAAAAACAATTGAGTTTCCAATTACAAGACTTATTATCAGGAAAAGTCGATATTGATACTGACTTTGAAGATAGTCTTCTTGTTGATACTAAAGATATGAAAGACCATTTGGATATCCTTTCATCTACAGAAAAAAAATGCGAACAAATAATTAAACTCGAAAAAGATTGGCACGACCTGTCACTTGAAACTATCGAGAGTGAAAAAGCTCTGGGCGAACCTGTTTTTATAAAAACTCAACTTAAAAAAGCAGAAATTGATATAATTTCAGGTATAATTAAAGTTCTTGATAATAATATCGAAAAAGCCGGTTTTTTCACAAATCTCGCAAATTTTGCAAGCTTAAGACAATTAAAAAAAATTCTTCAATTGAAAGATTTTGATGTAACTTATGAAAATCTCGCAAGATTACGACAAGAACTTGAAGTTTCTTCAAGGAATTGGAAATTACGAAAAATTGAAGCTGATATTCAAAAAACCGGCAATTTACACGTAATGATGGAACAAATCCGTCAAATGAAACGTAAACAAAAAACGCTTTCGGTTAATATCCTAAAAAACCGACGTCGTGAAGCTTTAAAGGGGTTAATGCGTGACCAAATCAAACGTCAACGATTAATAGTTCATGCAAAATCACTTGTAGAACGCAGAAAAAATCTTCAAAACAGAATACTGGAAGAAGAAGATTTTAAACCGCTATTAGAGGCTTTTCCGTGTTGGTGCGTCACAACTTACGCAATTTCCGGCTCTTTACCGTTAAAACCCGGAATGTTTGATGTTGCAATTATTGACGAAGCTTCTCAATGCGATATTGCAAGTTGTTTCCCGATAATGTACAGAGCTAAGCGTGCGGTAATCGTTGGTGATGACAAGCAACTCCCGCATTTATCATTCCTTGAAAAAGCAAAAGAACAATCCTTCTTAAGTCAATACGGTATTCCTGATAAATATCAATTAATGTGGCGTTTCAGAACAAATTCAATGTTTGATTTGGCAGATTATTATTCAATGAATTCGGTTATGCTTGATGAACATTTCAGAAGCCTTCCGCCAATTATTGATTTTTCAAACCACGAATTTTATGGTGACAGAATACGTGTAATGAAAAAAGATTTTGATAATGATAAGGTGCTTGAACTTGTTGAAGTTCCTGATGGAAAAGTTGATTTTGATGCGACAAGAAACCTGCCTGAGGTTGAAGCTGTTGTGAAAAAATTGCACGAAATAGTAATAGAAGATGAACGTAAAAATCCTGAAAACCCTGTATCTATCGGGATAATTTCACCATTCCGTGCTCAAGTTGAACAATTAAAAACATCCGTTTCACGTGTACTTTCAGATCATATGATAAGAAAACACCAAATAGAAATCGGTACAGCACATACATTCCAAGGTGATGAACGTGATATCATCCTTATGTCTTGGGCATTTGCAGATAATAGCCATGCTCAAAGCGCAACATTCTTACAAAAACCTAACTTGTTTAACGTAGCAATTACACGTGCAAGATATAAGGTTATAAACTTTGTGTCACGTGATATTTCAAGCTTGCCGGAAGGACATTTCAGAAATTATATTCAATACATAAAAGAATACCAAAATAAACAACAAGCACTGGAAAATCTACAAATTGATGAAAATGAATACAAGAACAATCTTGAACGAGAAATTGCAACAGAAATGCGAGAACTTGGACACGAAGTTCAAGCAGGAAGCGAAATTGCAGGGTTAAATACAGACTTGCTCGTAGATAAAAAGTTCATTGTTGAGATTGACGGTGTAGAAGATAAAATTAAGCAAACGGTTTCAAACATGAAAAAACAAGCCATTCTTGAACGTTGCGGGTTTAAAGTTAAACGTATAACATACAGAGAATGGAAATATTCACCAAAAGTTTGTTTAGACAGAGTATTAATAGAAAATTAAGCAGAAACCTCTCATTTGAGAGGTTTTCTAATAGTAAGGAAACTGTGCACAAAGTAATATTTGGACATAATAACTTTTTTTTAAACCTTTTTATAGTAAAATTATCTTATGGAAATTTCGGAAGTAAAAAAAATTTGGGAAGACGTTAAAGCCGAGCTTAAGGCAACTTTGCCCTCACATGTTTATGATACGTGGATAGTTTCTTTGGATGCTGCCGGATTTGATAACAATATATTTTCAATTTTAACCGTTCATCAAATGGCAGTTGAACTCGTCAGGAAAAACCATTATTCACAAATAAAAGCTGCTCTAAATAAAGTAATCGGTTCAGATGTCGAATTTTCCATAAGTTATGATGCAGATTTAGCTGAAAAATATAAAAAAGAAAAACTTAAAGAAAAATCAAAACCTAAAAAAGAAGATGATGAACCTTCAAAAGCAATGGAAAATCTTGCACAAATGCAATCTTTTTCAAATTTGAATTTAAAATACAAATTTGATAATTTCGTTGTAGGGGAAAACAGTCGTTTTGCTCATGCTGCAGCTTTTGCTGTTGCACAAAATCCTGCAAAAAGATACAATCCGCTATTCATCTACGGAGCTTCAGGACTTGGCAAAACTCACCTTATGCAAGCAATCGGGCATTATGTTATATTTAACAAGCCTAAATTAAAAGTCCGTTATATTAAAACAGAAGAATATGTAAACGAACTCATCAAAAATCTTCAACACGGTGGCGAAAGAAATGCTCGCATGGAAAAATTCCGTCAAAAATACCGCAACATTGATGTACTTTTGATTGATGATATTCAGTTTTTGGAATCAAAAACCTATACGATGGAAGAAATTTTCCATACATTTGACAGTCTTCATAATAATAACAAGCAAATTGTAATAACTTCCGACAGATTGCCCAAAGATATTCCGACTCTTCCGGACAGACTCAGAACCCGTTTTGAAATGGGACTTGTCGTTGATATTACGCCACCTGATTTTGAAACTCGAGTTGCAATTTTAAAAAATCTTGCAGAACAAATTTCCATGAAAGTTGATTTTGAAGTTTTTGAATATATTGCAAATAATTTTGTAAATAATGTTAGAGAACTTGAAGGTGCATTCAATAAAGTAAGCGCTTATGCAGATATTGAAAGAGTTGACTTAACCCTTGATTATGCGAAAAGAGTTTTAAATTGTGAAGCCTCCAAAAAAGCAATAACAATTGACAAAGTCGCAAAAATCACAGCTGAATATTATAATGTAACACTTGCGGATTTCAAAAGTACTTCCAGAAATCAAAAAGTTTCAAGTTCCCGACATGTAGCTGTATATTTAGCTCGTGAAATTACACAAAAAAGCTTTGAAAGCATTGCTGAATACTTTAATAAAAAACACACAACAATGCTCTATTCTTACGAAAAAATCAGAGATGAAATCAAAATCAACAAAGAGCTCGACAGGGCAATTTCCGAAATTAAAAATAAATTAAAGGATTAAAAATGTACGATTATATAAAAGGAATTTTATCAAACAAAACAAGTAGTTCAAAAGGATTTTTTGCAACTGTTGAAACTGGTGGCGGAGTAGGTTATCTTATGGAAATAACTGCTCGTGATTATTCAGAACTTGAAACCGTTGAAAACAAAATCAAACTCTATACTGTACTTATTCACAGAGAAGATAAAATGTCACTTTGCGGGTTTATAAAACGTGAAGACCGTGATATATTTAATATTTTGACATCAGTTTCCGGAGTAGGCAGTAAGATGGCATTAACTTTGCTTGATGAGTTCCCGTCGTCTGAACTTATTGGCTTTGTAATAGAAGGAAATTTTAAAGAACTTACACGTGCAAAAGGTGTGGGTCCCAAATTGGCTCAAAAAATCATACTTGAGCTGAAAGATAAATTAATGAATTATCAAGAGGCTGAACCCATTAAAATTTCAACAGCTACGGTTCAAAATACGCAAGCTATCGATGATGCTCAAATGGTTCTTGTATCTTTAGGATATTCAAAAGACGAAATTAAATCCGCTATGTCAAAAGCGACACTAACTTTGAAAGATAATGCCGCTACTGAAGAAATTTTAAAAGAAACTTTAAAAGTTTTGTCTTTATAATAACAATACCGCAAACCCTGCAAGAATCATTGCCGGTCCAAACGGAAGATAAGTTCTGTTATCAGGATTTTTTACGCCTGAAAGGACTTCTCGGCAAGTGAACAATCCTATTACGAGCAAGACAATTACACTTGCACCATATGCCCATTTATTAGCAAGCCAACCGAATTGTTGTGCCATGAAAAAGGCTGCTGTATAAACCAAGAACGAAGTAAGCGAAATTATTGTCATATAATTTTTATTATCAATTTCTTTTTTTATGAATACAGGCAACGTAATAATTACTTGGATAATTATACTTAGAACTAAAATAGTAAGTAACATTTGCCAACCAAATACAGCACCCAAACCTGCTGCAATAAACGAGTCACCTTCACCGAAAGCTCTTGTGCCAGCGATTAAGTAACCTGCACGAGCAACAACTTCCAAAATAACAAACCCTGCAATTATTCCCAATAAAGCTGTTGAAAGCGGGTTAGCAAAGAACAACCATTCTTTTGGTATATTAAAACCACCGGTTATTGAATGAAAAGCAAATACATTTACAGCAGTAACAATAATTGCATAAAAAAGTCCAACTCCGATTAAAGCATAAGTATGCATATCAAAAACAACTTTTTCTTTCCAATCGGTTCCTGCAATTACTATAAACAAACTGCCTATAATCCACGCAAATAAAGTATCAAGAGTTAATCCGAACTTCATAAAAGAAAGAACAAACATTACTCCGGTCAAAAATTCTACAATCGGATATTGAATACTGATTTTTTCTCCGCAGAAACCACATTTACCTTTTAATAATATATAAGAAACTATTGGAATATTGTGCCACCACAAAAGTGAGTGTTGACATTTAGGACATTTTGATGCCGGAAATACAATTGACTCGTTATTCAAAGCCCTTAGTATGACAACATTCAAAAAACTTCCGATGCATATGCCGGTTACAAAAATAAATAATAAAATTACTGCTAATAACATGTTTTACCCCTCATTATTTTTTATTAATTCATACATTCTGTTAAGTGCTTTTTTTAGTCGTCTTGAAACCTGCATTTGAGAAATATTAATTTTTTCGGAAATTTCTCTTTGGTTTAAGTCCTCAAAATAGCTCAGCTCAATAATTTGCCTTAATTCCGGAGGTAATTTTTTTATAGCACCGGAAATCATAATTTTATCTTCATATAAATTCATCGATTCCTGATAATCACCTGCCGGAATTTTATCAAGTAATGAAAAATCTTCATCATCACCTTTTAAATACATATCTAAAGAAAGCGCATTTTTATATTTGTCAAGATTCATCACTTCTTCGACTTTTTTAGCCGGAATATTCAAAATTAACGCAACATTATCTGCTGTAGGTTCATCAACACCTTCATCTATAAGACGTTTCACTGTTGAAGAAATTTTAAAAACAAGCTCTTGCAATTCTCTTGGTGCTTTAATTATAGTAGCCTTATCTCTCAAATAGTGTTTTATTTCACCTTTTATAAAGTACGTTGCATATGTTCTAAAATGAGTGTTAAATTCAGGTTTAAAAGCTTCTATTGCCTTTATAAGTCCGATAGAACCGACTTGAATTAAATCCTCATTGTTTACACCGGATTGTTTCGCAATTGTGTTTGCAATTTTTTTAACCAAAGTCATGGCATCTTCAACAATTTTTAGATGCAACATTCGCTTTTTCTTCTCATCATTGCATTCTTTAAATATAATTATAAGTTCGTTTAATTTATCGTAGTTGTTATTCATACAAAACTCTCTTATGATTATTATAACATATTTATAAAGTAAATCTAAATTTTAATTTTATGTAATAATTCACAAACATAATAATTTTTTGTGATATAATTAAAAAATATTGGAGTATAAATATGATTACAATTAAAGATGTTGAACATGTTGCAAAACTTGCAAGATTAGAATTGACAGAAGAAGAAAAAGAACTTTATACAAAACAACTTGGTGATGTTCTTAAATATGTTGACCAAATGAACGAAGTTGACACATCAAATGTAAAACCCATGTCACACGCAATTGATTTTGTTAACGTTATGCGAGAAGACAAAGTTGTTTATGAACAAACAAAAGAAGAATTAATGGCAAACGCACCGGAAGAAGAAAACGGTTTCTTCAGAGTGCCAAAGATTAATTAAGATTGTAATGTTATCTTGATTTCAGGATTTTTAATACAGATATAAAAAAAATTGGGGTATGAATAAATGACAAAGTACATTTTTATTACAGGCGGGGTAGTAAGTTCTTTAGGTAAGGGTATTATCGCTGCTTCTTTGGGAAAACTTTTACGGGCAAGAGGATTTTCTGTAATTAACCAGAAATTTGACCCGTATATTAACGTTGACCCTGGGACAATGAGTCCGTTTCAACATGGTGAAGTTTTTGTAACAGATGACGGTGCAGAAACTGATTTGGATTTGGGTCACTATGAAAGATTTACAGATACAAATCTCGGTAAATTAAACAACGTTACCTCCGGTAGTGTTTACCAGCGTGTAATTGATAAAGAACGCAGAGGTGATTATCTTGGCGGTACTGTTCAAGTTATTCCGCACATTACAAACGAAATCAAATCAAGAATTGTGGGTGCTACAAAACAGTTTAAACCTGATTTTCAATTAATTGAAATCGGCGGAACTATCGGTGATATTGAAAGTTTGCCGTTTATTGAATCTATTCGACAATTCAAAGCGGAAGCAGGTATTGGTAATGCAATTTCGGTACACTGTACCTTACTTCCATATTTACCAACATCAGGTGAACTTAAGACAAAACCTTCACAACACAGTGTAAGCGTTTTGAGAAGTTATGGTATTCAGCCTGAAATTCTTGTTTGCCGTACAACTCGAACAATTCCGAAAACAGAAAAAGAAAAATTGGCTCTGTTTTGCTCTGTTCCAAAAGATGCTGTTATTGAATGTCGTGATATGAAAAGTATTTATGAAGTTCCGCTTGCACTTGAAGAACAAAATATGGCAGATGTAATTCTTGACATGCTTAGAGTTAAAAGTAAAAAACCTGATTTAAAAGGTTGGGAAAAATTAGTTGATAAAATTAAAAACCCTAAAAAAACAATTAAAGTCGCTATTGCAGGCAAATATACAAAACTTTCTGATGCATATATTTCTGTGGTTGAATCCTTAAAACACGCCGGATATGCTAACGATGCCGCAATAGAAATCAAATGGATAAACTCCGAAGAATGTATTGATGACAAACGTTGCAAAGAATTGCTTAAAGATGTCAATGCGGTTGTTGTCCCTGGGGGTTTTGGTATCAGAGGAATTGAAGGGAAATTAAATGTAATCAAATATGCAAGAGAAAATAATTTGCCGTTCTTGGGACTTTGTTTGGGTATGCAATGTGCTGTAATTGAATATGCCAGAAACGTTGCGGGTTTAAAAGGTGCAAATTCTGCCGAATTTGATGAAAACGCACAATATCCTGTAATTGACCTTATGTTAGAACAAAAAAATGTTCAAGCTTACGGTGGCACAATGCGCTTAGGTGCGTATGATTGCGTATTGAAGAAAGGTTCTGTTGCAGCAAAAGCTTATGGTGTAGAGAAGATTTCTGAACGTCACAGACACAGATATGAAGTTAATAATGAATATTTAAAACAAATAGCTGATGCAGGGCTTGTATTCTCCGGCATGTCACCGGATGGTATGCTTGCGGAAGTTGTCGAGTTGCCTAAACTGGATTGGTTTGTTGCTTCTCAATTCCACCCTGAATTTAAATCACGTCCAGATAAACCGCACCCGCTGTTTAAAGGTTTGATTGATGCAGCAGCAAAAAGAGTTTAAAAAAAGAGGCTTATGCCTCTTTTTTTATTGTAGAAAAATTATTAATAATCCATTTTCCAACCATTTTGATTTAGTATGTCAAAACAACCAATCAAAGGGTATATACTTAATTCAGCATTCACTGTTTGTAATTGAGTTTCACTTAATTCATCTTTGTCTATACCCATTGTATTGAAAATAGCATCTCCGTATTTGTCACAGGATGTCGTTGATGAATCTACACCACTTTCAGAGAGGACATTAGGAATTACACCATGCCATCCTGAATCTAGCCTACCTACAGTATCAAGATAAAACATAAAACGGTCACGTCCCGCAATATTTGGTTCCTTATCACAATTCACATCAATAAGTGTTTGTAGATTGTCAATTGCTGGGTTTAATATAAAGCATGCACCATCATGTAAAATAAAAACATCACCATTCCAGTCATAGGTTTTAGCAAGATTCGTATCATCAATCGATTGGATTTTTAAGTAGTTAGAAATATCTTTTAGATAGTTTTCGTAATTTATTTTGTTAGAATCATTATTAGCCATATACAATTTCACACTGTTCAAAATAGTACTGTAATCTTTTGCCAATGTTGTTGCCCAAACCTTTTTTTGATAATTATTCACAAGTGTCGGAATTGTCAGTGCTGCCACAACACCAATAATTGCCAAGGTTATCAACACCTCTGCAAGCGTAAAACCTAAATTTTTGTTTTTTGCTGTCATAAATATTTTCCTTTCTTTTTTGTATTATCTAATTATTATTATCGTCATTGCGGACAAGCGCAATTCGCAATCGCATTGCAAAAATCTACCGTATTTATCCGGTGTCGAAAAACAATAAATGAGGCGAAAATAGAGGAGAAAACAGTCTAAAACCCAGACTACAAGCGGGTTTACCCCCCCCTAAATCGGCATAACACGGTCATATCAAGGCTTTCCACCCTGCTTAATCCATATTCACCCGTGTGCGCCAGTATCCTCATACATCAATTCTACCACATCTTCCCAACTTTTTCAAGGCATTGAACCTCAAAATGCTTTCAATCCTAACTTAACAAAAATTAAAATTTCGATATGAGTTTAATTATTCAGGGAATAATAAATGTGGGGTATAAGCAGCGGGGTTTTTCAATGGGTGATTTTGCTATCGGAAGCGCTTCAAGACCTGATGTAAAATCAAAACAATTCGGATTTGAATCAATGTTCCCAAGAAAAGAAAACATTGATGAAATGTTCAGTGCTTATTTTAAACAAAATACTAATGACGGATTTGTTGATTTGCACGGGGAATTGCAAAGGCTGGACTTAAGAGGTTAATAGTTAAAAAAAAATACGCTTCGGCGTATTTTTTTATGTTATAATCTTTATAGAGAAAAGGAAGTAGCACATGAGTTTAACAGTTTATTTAGGGATAGATGTAGGATCAGTAACCACAAAGTTAGCGTTGGTTGACGAAAAAGGAAAATATGTAGATAGTTATATGCTTAGAACAGCCGGCAAACCTGTTATGGCAGTTCAAAAAGGCTTAAAAGAACTATACGCAAAAAAAATAACTGATTATAATGTAATGGGTGTCGGAACAACAGGTTCCGGAAGAAATCTTGCAGGTGCATTGGTTGGAGCTGATATTATTAAAAATGAAATTACGGCACACGCAGTTGCAGCAAGTACAAATGTTCCGGGTGTTCAAACTATTTTAGAAATCGGTGGTCAGGACAGCAAAATTATACTTCTTCGTGACGGTATTGTTACGGATTTTGCAATGAACACGGTTTGTGCTGCCGGTACCGGAAGTTTTCTTGACCAACAGGCAAACAGATTAAATGTTCCGATTGAAGAATTTGGAGCAACAGCTTTAAAATCGGAAAACCCTGCCAGAATTGCAGGTCGATGCGGTGTTTTTGCTGAAAGTGATTTAATCCACAAACAACAATTGGGATATCCTGTTGAAGATTTGCTTTACGGACTTTGTCAGGCTTTGGTTAGAAATTATTTAAGCAATCTTGCACTAGGTAAAGAGCTTTTGCCGGTATTTTCATTCCAAGGTGGTGTTGCTACAAATTCAGGTATGGTAAAAGCGTTTGAAGAAGCATTAGGCCACAAAGTTATTGTTCCTGAAAATCACCAAACTATGGGTGCTATCGGTGCTGCATTACTTGCAATGGAAAATCATCAATATACAGAAACTTCAACTAAATTTAAAGGTTGGGAAGTCGGCGATATGCATTTTTCATCAATAACCTGTGATTGCAGTGGTTGTTCAAATAATTGTGAAGTTATTACAATTGTTGAAGGTGTTGATGAAATTCAACACGTAGAAAAAATAAAAGATATTAAAGGCAATATAATAGCACGTTGGGGCGGAACTTGCGGACGTTGGGATATTGCATAAGGAGTTCTGATGAACAGTGAGAAACTTTCGGCATTTGCAAATTATGAATTAGGTGAAGCATTTTTTCAATTAACTACTAAAATGGTGGTGAGAGATGGAATACCTTTTTCAAAAATAGGTGATTTCGATATAGTTTCAAAAGAATGGAGAAAACTTGCTGACAAACCTGACAAATCGCCTGCCGAAATCAAAAAGATTGATGAAGATTATAAAATAGAAATCCGAGATTTGGCTGATTCTTGTATGATTTATATGGGGGCAAAAATCGGGAACAAAACATATAAATTCACGTTTGAAGAGTATAAGAAGTTTATGGAAATGCTTGATACCATAAATGGTGTTACCCCAAAAAGTGCACAAGAAAATGCTATATATACTGAAAAATTAAAAATTCAATTTACTAAAATTGCAAATCACGGAGAAAAAAGCGGGGATAACCTTATCGACAGAAAAGATTTTGCAGCTTATATCTATACTTTAGATATGAAATCCTCTCATGATGAAAATAATAAATTTACCGGTTTTTATTTGAACGGCAAAATTACTCCGTTAGATTGTGCGGTTGTTTATCGTCAATTAAAAGAAAATGAAGATAACCTAACTACTCTCAAACTCCGCAATGCATATAAAAATTTATATGCGGAATAATTTTATGTTAAACTGTTATTATGGATGATTTAACAAAATCGATTAGTAATTTGCGTGTAAAATATCGTGAAATATTTCAAACATCAGCAATTGAACTGCAAAAGCGTATTGATGCATTAAAACCTGATGATGCTGAAGATATTTTTCAAAAATATTCTGTAGATTCAAATGGTGAAAAATGGCAGAAAGCAGTTTTAATGATGTTTGACAATGATATCTGCAAAGAGATTTATCGTAAATGGACAGAAATTTTGGCTTATAGAAAAAATTTTTCGTGCATTGGTTGTGGAACATGTTGCAAGCTTGCATGCAGTGAGTTTTCGCCAAATCAATTGGAACAAAAAGCACAGAACGGTGATAAATTCGCAAATCAATTTTTAAGTGTTTTTATACCTTATAAGTCAAAAGAAGAAGCTCGTAAAATTTATCCTGAATACATAAAAATGCTTGAAGAAAACAAAGAATACGATGTTTATTTTTATCATTGTCCCAAATTGACAGATTGTGACAGATGTTCTGATTACGAAAACAGACCACAAATTTGTCGTGATTTTCCGGATAATCCGCTTGCTCTATTACCAAAATCTTGTGGTTTTGCAAAGTGGAAAGAAGAAGTTGAGCCGGTTGCGCTTATGCTTCATGCCATGTTAGAAATTATTGAATATTATAAGGAAAAAATTAATGCAAACATTAGCAGGACTTAGTCTAAATGAAATAGAAAAAATAACGGATGAACTTCATCAGTCAAAATTTCGTGCCCGTCAAATTCACAATTGGGTTTACCTCAAATCTGCAAAAACTATTGACGATATGACAGATTTGTCTAAAAATTTTCGTGAAGATTTAAAAAAAGTTGCACAAGTTACGAATGTACAAATTAAAGTAAAACAGGTCAGTTCCGACGGAACAATTAAATACTTACTTGAATATCCGGATGGTGAATGCGTAGAAACTGTTCTCATGCGTTTTGACAACCGTGCTAATCTTACAGCCTGTGTAAGTTCACAGGTTGGTTGTGCGGTCAACTGTTCTTTTTGTGCAACCGGCAAGCGAGGGTTTATACGTAATCTTAACTACAAAGAAATTATTGATCAAGTTTTAACCATACAACGTGACACCGGACTTAAAGTTACAAATGTTGTGTTTATGGGACAAGGTGAACCTCTTTTGAATTTGGATAATGTTTTAAAAGCAATGGAAATATTTAATGAATGTTTCCAAATAGGTCAAAGAAGATTAACTGTTTCAACCAGCGGAATTATTCCAGGTATTGAACGACTTGCAGAACTTGATATGCAATCTACGCTTGCTATATCTTTACATGCTCCAAATCATGAAATTCGTAAAAAATTAATGCAAATTGAAGAAAAATTTAATATGCGTGACCTTAAGAAAGTTCTTAAGTCTTACATTGACAAAACCGGCAGAAGAATTACAATTGAATATCTTCTAATTAAAGATTTAAATGACACTGTAGAAAGTGCAAAACAACTTGTTGAATATCTACACGACATCAAATGTAATGTGAACTTAATTCCCTATAATCCAACTGCGCAAAATGATTATCAAAGACCATCCAATAATGCGATTATGAAATTTAAGTGTCTTTTGGAGCATTCCGGTAAAAAAGTTACGGTACGACTTGAACGTGGTGCGGATATTGATGCCGCTTGCGGTCAATTAAAAGGTAAAATAGTTTAATAAATCACTCTTTTACTAATTTCGGCACATAATTACAACAAATAAACATCTTCTAACAATTTGATTTCAAATTCGGAACCGGCAGGAATATAAATTCTGCCACCTTTGCTAAATAATCCGAACACAGGTGCTCCCACAAAATTTACAGCATAAACAACAACACCCGATACAACAGTAAACGGTGTTAAAATAACCGTAAAATTATTGTTCGCTAATTTTGATGTGGTGCGCATCATTTTTTTATAAAACTTAGTCCCCAGCTTAAGAGAGTCTTTTGTTCCTGCCCAATACTGATGTTTTCCTTTAATATTGTTCAAAAAAACTTTTTTATGTTTGGCTTTAGTAATTTTTGCTTTAACTCCTATTGTAGAACCTCGAAATACCATACTATCAACAGAAATTACAATCAATCCGCCATTTCCGCTTATTTGTGGAATATGAGCATCTGCAATTTCACCTTTAAAAACTGTTCCTTGAGGAATGGTTACATACCGTTGAGTAACAGCCCTTTGAGTTGTAAACGATAATCTGGCGCCTACTCGAGATGAATCTGATACAGCTTGATTTGACTTGACCGTAAATTTGGTACCTTTTTTAATTCTTACAGCTGTAGATTTGTCAATTTTATTTATGACAGGCTTTGTTGTAGGTGAAGTTAAAGTCGGAAGTGTATTCGCCGGCTTTGTTGAGGTTTGTTGAGAGGGTAATGCTTTCTGTTGCGGTACATTTGGTTTAACATTTGGCAACGGTGGTAATCCCTCAAGCTCTAACTTTGAAGGGTTATAATTTTTACGGATTTCTTCATCCACAGACATATCCAACTCTAATGCAAAAATTGGCATTAGAGAAATATGAAAAACTATAAGAAATACTAAAAATTTATTTAAGTAACTCATTTATTGCTTTTGCGGCCTTTTTCCCTGCACCCATTGCGTTGATAGCATTAGATTCACCAACCGGAGCTACATCACCACCGGCAAAAATCGCAGGAATATTTGTTGCACGGCTATCATCTACAGTTATATAACCTCTTTTATCTGTCAGAATTTCCAATCCTTCAGCCTCAGCAGATTTTTGAATAATTGGGTTTGGACCGGTTCCAAGAGCAACAATAACAGTATCAACATCTTCATCAACAAATTTACCGGTACCAATCGGACGACATCTGCCACTTGCATCGGGTTCACCTAGTTCCATAATTTCAAACTTCATGCCATTAACATATCCGTCTTTGTCGTATATTTCAATCGGAGCATGAAGAAACTTAAATATAACACCTTCTTCTTTTGCGTGACGAATTTCTTCAAGTCTTGCCGGAAGTTCTTTTTCAGTTCTTCTATATATGATAGAAACTTCTTTAAAACCTACTCGAACAGCGGTTCTTGCTGCATCCATCGCAACATTACCGCCACCGATAACTGCGACTTTTTCACCAACTTTTAACGGTGTCGGGCAATCGCTTCTACCTGCTTGCATTAGGTTAACTCTTGTCAAAAATTCATTTGCAGAAAATACACCGTTTAAATTTTCTCCGGGAATATGCATCATTTTAGGCAAACCGGCACCCGAACATATAAATATTGCATCAAAACCATCTTCTTTAAGCTGTTTTAATGTAATTGATTTACCAACAACGACATTTGTATGAAATTTAACCCCCATATTTTTAAGATTGGTAATTTCACGGTCCAACACAATTCGAGGAAGTCTGAATGGTGGTATTCCGTAACGTAATACACCGCCAAGTTTGTGAAGGGCTTCAAAAACAACCACTTCATGTCCTGCTTTTCTCAAATCAGCTGCTGCTGTAATTCCGGCACAACCTGAACCAACTACTGCAACTTTTTTCCCTGTTGGTTTAATTTCTGGGATATCCGCTTTTGTATTATCGCCAACATATCGTTCAAGCGCACCAATAGCAACAGGCTGTCCTTTAATTCCAAGAACACAATTACCTTCACACTGTCTTTCTTGTGGACAAACTCGTCCACAAACAGAAGGAAGCATACTTGTTTCACGTATAATTTCACCGGCTTTTTCAAGATTACCTTCTTTTATTGCTGCAATAAAATCGGGAATTTTAATGTTAACAGGGCATCCTTGAACACATCTGGGATTTTTACAGTTCAAACACCTTGAAGCTTCAAGCTTAATTTGTTCTTCCGTTAAATTACTTTCTACCGGTTCAAAATTTGAACGTCTTTTAATTTTATCTTGTTCTTGTACTCTCTGTCTTTCAACAGCCATAATTATCTCCCCTTATTTGTATATTTATATTTTAATTAAAAAAAGATAAAGTGCAAGTTTTTAGCTTGAAGAATACTGCTTACATCATTACTGAAAATGTTGCTATAAAAAGAGGCTCAAATGAGCCTCTTTTACATTTATTCAATAATCCAACCGTTTGTTAAATCAACTTTTACAGGTTCAAGAAGTTTTAAATTTACACTGCCTTCTGCCGGAACTTCAAGTTTTTCACCTTTAAAGCAGTATCTTACAAATTTCATAAACCAGTTTCTATCTTTTTTAACTTCAGCAACACCGTTAAAAGTAACAGTTTGGTCATTATTTGTTGTTAACAATGAGTTGTCAAGAACAAGTACACCGTTTCTTACAAACCATTTACCGGCTCTTACGTCAACTAATTGACCTCTCATTGTAGCACCTTCTCTAACAAGAATAAATTTATCTCTTGTAACATAGTTTTGAGCGGCACGACCAAGATACAAATCACCTGCTTCTGATGTTTGAGAGCTTATATATTTTGTAAGTTCAACAGGTACAACAGAACCGGCAGGAATTGTACCGATACTGCCCTGAACTGTAGCTCTGTCAACAACAAATCCTTCACCTGTTTTCTTTCTCATTGCTTCAGCCAATTTAGCATTCGGGTTAAGTTTTGCCTGTTCCATCATATTGAAAAGAATTGCGGCAACTTCAGCACGAGTAGCAGGTCTTTCAGCTTCCATTTTTGCTTTATCCGCACTTGGAACAATTACCACCATGCCAAGAATTTCAGCTTTGCCGGCAGGGATTAAGAACCATTCTGGAATTGTATGAGTATCAGTATATCGACGAGCCAAAACTTCTTTTGCTTTTTGAACACTGATTTGTTCTGTTGTTAAAGCATTAACAGCAACTGATAAAGATTCCGCACGAGAAACCGAATCATCAGGACGGAAAAGTTCACCGTCTTTTGGAGCTGAAACTAAATCAAAGTACAACGCTTTTTGAATAGCATCATATGCCCAATAATCAGTTGTAATATCTTTAAATGCTACAGGTTGAATAACTTTAGTATGTTCTTGTCCGAGCGCTTTAATTGCCATAGATGCAAATTCAGCACGAGTAACATTATCATCAGGTTTAAAAGTCCCGTCCGGATATCCAACGATAACCCCTTGTTCTGATAATAATTTAATTTGCGGTGCTGCCCAATAATTGTCCGAAACATCCGGAAATGCTTGCACTGCGTTCATTGTGAATACAGCAACCAATGCTGTTAATAGTCCTTTGAATATCCTTTTCATAATAAACCTCTCCTATTATATCTGTAACATTTACATAATACCGTCAAATTTTATTTGTCGCAATTAATTGTAAACATTAGTTAATAATTTATCAAAATGTCTAAAGTTTTTTTCATGAAAATCCGTAATACTTTATATAGAAAGGATACTATTATGGGTTTCGGTATCAATAATGACGGCAATATCAATAAAGTAGGTCAAACAAATAATATTTTCGGAACACAAAAAATCCAAAAAACCGAATTTATTAACAGTGCTTTTACGGCACGTTCTACAACACCGTTAAACCACAATTTTACGGAAGAACAAACAAATGATTTTGCATTACTTAACCATTTCGCAAATCTTCCTAATTTTCTTTTGAACGAAGATTAATTTCTGTGCTATATTAGATATGTAAAATATTTAATATAGAGGAAATTATGAAAATTGGTATTTTAGGTTACGGAAACCTTGGCAGGGGTGTAGAGAGCGCAATTAAACAAAATCCTGATACGGAATTAGTTGCTGTTTTTACACGCAGAGCTCCTGAAAGTTTAAAGATTAATACAGAAAATGTTCCTGTTGTGAACATTGCAGAAATAGAAAATTGGGAAAATAAAATTGATGTTTTAATTTTATGTGGCGGTAGTGCAACTGATTTACCGGAACAAACTCCAAAATATGCGAAAATGTTTAATGTCATTGATAGCTTTGATACACATGCCCGAATTCCGGAACATTTTAAAAATGTTGATGAATTGGCAAAACAAGGCGGAAATGTTGCAGTAATTTCCGTAGGTTGGGATCCCGGACTATTTTCTTTAAACAGATTATATGCGAATGCAATTTTACCGGAAGGTAACGATTACACATTTTGGGGCAGAGGTGTAAGTCAGGGACACTCCGATGCAATAAGAAGGATTGAAGGTGTAAAAGATGCTAAACAATATACTGTTCCGGTCGAAAAAGCTTTAAATTCTGTCAAAAATTGTGAAAATCCGGTGCTTTCAACCAGAGAAAAACATACTCGTGAATGCTATGTTGTTTTAGAAGAAGGCGCAGATGCAAAAAAAGTTGAGTACGAAATTGTAACTATGCCAAATTATTTTGCAGATTATGACACAACCGTTCATTTTATTTCTGAAGAAGAATTAAAGAAAAATCATAGCGGTATTCCACACGGCGGTTTTGTAATTCGCACAGGAAAAACCGGTAACGGCAACAACCATATTATAGAATATAGCTTGAAACTTGATTCAAATCCAGAATTTACATCAAGTGTTCTTATTGCATATGCTCGTGCAGCTTACAAATTGTCACAAGAAGGTCAATCCGGTTGCAAAACCGTTTTTGATATTCCGCCTGCTTATTTGAGCAGCAAAACTCATGATGAATTAATTAAAACAATGTTATAAGGAGATATATTTATGAAAAAAGACATCGATTGGAGTTCTCTTGGTTTTGGATACATAAAAACCGATTACCGTTTTGTTTCAAATTATAAAGACGGAAAGTGGGATGAAGGAACTTTATCTACAGACGAAACAGTTACTTTACACGAAAGTGCGGGTGTTTTACAATATGCACAAACTTGCTTTGAAGGATTAAAAGCATATAGAACACAAGACGGAAAAGTAGTATGTTTTAGACCCGACTTAAATGCAAAACGAATGGCAGATTCATGCAAAAGACTTGAAATGCCTGTTTTCCCTGAAGAAAAATTTGTTGAAGCAGTTGTAAAAACAGTTAAGGCAAATTTAGATTTTGTACCTCCATACGGTTCAGGTGCAACTTTATACTTAAGACCTTATATATTTGGTTCTAATCCTGTAATAGGTGTAAAACCGGCAACCGAATATCAGTTTAGAATTTTTGCAACTCCTGTAGGACCATATTTTAAAGGTGGAGCAAAACCTATTACATTACGTGTTCCCGATTTTGACAGAGCTGCACCACGTGGAACAGGACACGTTAAAGCCGGATTGAATTATGCAATGAGTCTTCACGCAATCGTCGATGCACACAATCAAGGTTATAATGAAAATATGTATCTTGATTCCGCAACACGTACAAAAGTTGAAGAAACAGGCGGAGCAAATATAATTTTTGTAACTAAAGATAATAAAGTTGTGACTCCAAAATCCGACTCTATATTACCTTCAATTACACGTCGTTCTTTAATGTATGTTGCAGAACATTATCTGGGACTAAAAGCAGAAGAACGTGAAATTTATATGGATGAAGTTAAAGGATTTAAAGAATGCGCTTTATGCGGAACTGCAGCAGTGTTATCACCTGTTGGCAAGATTGTTGACCACGGTGAAGAAATCCTTATGCCGTCAGGGATGAATGATATGGGTGAAATTACAAAGAAACTTTATGATACGCTTACCGGAATTCAAATGGGACGACTGGAAGCACCGGAAGGCTGGATTAAAGTTATTGAATAACCTAAAAAGACCGTCAATGACGGTCTTTTTATTATAAACCTAATCTATTCCATTGCGTATGCTTCACCAATAGTGTCAATTGCTTCGACTTTAATATCTGTAATAAGTTCCGAATAAGAAATAACTACAATTGTCGGTATATGACGTTCAAGCAACTGATAAAGCGGAAGTCTTATTCTTGGAGAACATAGTATAACCGGTTGTTTTCCACAAGTTTGGTGTGCACGCATTAAAGTTGTTGCGGCAGTTTCAATAAGTTCTTGAACCTGCATCGGATTCAATAAAAACATTGTGCCTAACTCTGTTCTTTGGCAACTGTCATCAAGAATTTTTTCCCATTCCGGTGACAATGTTAAAGCATACAATACTTTATCATCCTGTACATTTGATAAACAAATTTGTCTTCCAAGAGCAGCTCTTAAACGTTCTGACAAAATATCAGGTTCTTTTGAGAATCTTGCATAATCGCAAAGACGTTCAAATACAAATATAATATCTTTAATTGAAACTTTTTCTCTGATAAGGTTAACGAAAATTTTTCTCAAATCACTTGTAGAAATAATCGTCGGTACAAGGTCATTAACAAGTGTCGGGTCTTGAGAACGAACAAGTTCCATAAGTTTAAGTACATCAGTTTTGGTCATAACGTCATCAACGTGTTTACGTACACACTCTTGCAAATGTGTAACAATAACATCTGTAGAATCTACAGCAGTAACCGAACGTGCAGTTTTAGCATCTTCTGATGTTACCCAGTATGCTTGAGTTTGATAAGTCGGATCAATACCGATAATAGCATCATCAGGAACTTCTTTTTTCATAGAATCCCATTGGTCTGCAATTACCATTAATCGTCCTGGGTAAACATACCCTGTTGCAACCGTATTTCCACGTATAGAAATCATATACTCGTTTGCATCAAGAGCTGACGAGTCCATAATTCTTATGTTTGGCAAAATATAACCTAATTCATCTGTAACTCTTTGACGAAGTGCTGCGATTTTTGCAAGTAATTGACCTTCCTGATCGGGGTCAGCAATTACCAACAGGTTAGAACCTACCTGCAAGCTCAATACATCAACCCCAAGACGTTCATACATTCTGTTCGGGTTAACCAAATCCTGCATATTCTGACGAACATTTTCCAATTGACCTAATTGTGATTGTACATCAGCATTGATTAATACTGAAAATCCGGCGATACCAATTCCTATAGCAAACATCAAAAACGGAAGCCACGGAAGCCCTGTAATCGGACCTGTTACCGCAAGTAAAAGCAAAAAGCCGGAAGCGAAGAATAATGAATAAGGTTTGCTCATAATTTGACCGGCAACATCTGCACCAAGAGAAGAACTTTGTGCAGAAGAACGTGTCATAAAAATACCGGCAGCAATTGACATCAACAAAGACGGAACCTGTGAAGCCAAACCGTCACCGATTGTCAACACTGTATATTTCGCAACCGCATCTTCAATTGACATTTGATTCATCAAACATCCGACACACAATCCGCCGACAATGTTAATAATTACAATGATAATACCGGCAATGGTATCCCCTTTTACGAACTTCATGGCACCATCCATAGAACCGAAAAGGTTTGATTCTCTTTGCAAATCTTCACGCTTTTTAGTAGCTTCTTCCGGTGATATCAAGCCCGCATTAAAATCTGCGTCAATCGTCATTTGTTTACCGGGCATAGCATCCAATGCAAACCTTGCTGCAACTTCCGCAATACGTTCAGCACCTTTTGTAATTACCATAAACTGAACAACCGTAATAATCAGGAAGATTACACCACCAACTACCATATTACCACCGGTAACAAATGTTCCGAATGCGTGAATAACTTCGCCCGCTTCACCTTTCGCCAAAATTAACCTTGTTGAAGCAATTGAAAGCACAAGCCTGAACATTGTACCAATAAGAATAATGGATGGGAATGATGCCAATTCAAGTGTTTTTTGAACGTATAGTGCAATCATCAGCAAAACTATTCCAAGTGTAATATTCAAACTGATTGAGAAATTGATAACCCAGTTTGGCATTTCTACAAGCAAAATTAAGAGCAATGTCAAAACGAACAATGCCATACAAATTTCACTTATTGGATTATTTGAACTACCTCCCTGTGCCATTATACTTCTTTCAACGCCTCACTAATTATTGCAATTTGAGTATCAATTGTTGCATCTACTATACCGTTTGTAGTTGTGACTATACAACCGCCTTCTTCTACAGTATCTTCCGGAATAACAGTAATTTTAGCATCCAAACCTATTGTTTCCGCAATCCCCGGAACTTCTGTTTTTAATAAACTTACTTGCGAAGGATTTGCTTTGATAGTCACTTTTGATTCTTCTTTAGAAAGCCCTTTTAAAATATCGTGAACACTGTTCAACAACACTTCAGGACTTTGAGTCAGTTCTTGTTTAATGATTTTTTTAGCTATTTCAACACTTATTGACAATATTTCAGGTGCGATTTTATCAAAAACTTCCTGCTTGGTATCAAGAAAAATTTCCATAGAAGTTTTGAGTTTTGCAATATCGTCTTTAGCCTGCATTAAACCTTCCTGATAACCTTCTTTTGCAGCTGCTTCACGAATTGCATCTGCCTCTTCTCTGGCACGGGAAATAAGATTTCTGTCATCAATTCGTCTAAATCCACGACGACGGTCACCTCTGCGACGTTCATTGCGCTGTTTAAAATCAATATTATCAAGATTGAACAGGTCGATAGCATCATCGTCCTGCTTTTCTAAAACTTCCTGCTGAGTAATATTTTTTTCTTCAATTATCTCAGGCTGTTGTTTTTTCTTTTTAATAATCATGATTTAATTATACACTATCTTCTATATGTGTGGCAATAATATTTGCAACACGAGGCGGTACTTCGTAATATTCACCCTCTAAAGCGTTGAATACAAGGCGTTTTACCTTCTGTCGTTCAAGCCTTAGAATTGTTTCTATTTGTTGCTTATCCATACCTTCTGTAACTTTTTGTAATCTTGAAACAATTTTTCCGGAACTTATATCAGTCGTTTTTGGAAGATTTGTTCTTATTTCGTTTAAGCATTTTAATGCTGCTGAAACACTTACTCTTGATTCCAAATCCGGTAAATCCATATATTTTATTACAGTTTGGGCATCTTCCGGATTAAATTTATTCAAAATAGTTTGAACTTTATCCTGTTTCATTCGACGGAATAACAAGGCAACAGTTGCTAATTTGAATATTTTCGGACTAGGTGGTGTCGCACTATTTATAGCTTGTTGCGGTGCATTAGCCGGAGTATTTTGAACTTGTTGTTGAACAGCAGCCTCTGCAGCAGCTTGTTCTTCGTTCATTTGTTGCATCATCGCATCAATATTTGACTGACTTGCCGCCTGTTCCATCAATGCTTCATCTATAAAACCCTTATTTTTTAACTCGCCAAGAGCCTCAACATAAGTTTTTTTAACATGATGCTCAATTAATTGCAAAATTTGATCTTGCGGAAGTCCTTGCTTGAATGTTTGTTTCGCAATCTCAAAAATAGTAAATGCAATTTTTTGCATAACTGAATCCCAAAATTCTTGAGGAATTCCGGAACGAATTAAATCTACGGACTTATGAAATGCCCATTCTGCAATAATTTGTGTAATCATCATTGCCTGATCGGCATTAAAATTAGATTCTGTATCATTATACAAAGCTTCGCCGGCAAGATTAGAAAAATTTAAAAGAGTATTTACGACATACTGTTTTTCAACATCGGAAAATTCAGCAGGAACAAGTTCCGCCGCTTGTTGCGTAAGATTTTGTGCAAATTCCTGATAATTAAAATTTTCTATTGCCATTTTTCCTGCCCCTTAAGGCTTAATTAGCCTTGTTCAATCCAGCTTTTAATTTTTTCTCCGGCTTCATCGCCATCTACATCAGACATTTCAGCTGAAACATTAGCGAGTGAATCCAAAAGTTGTCCTTCATCCTGTTGTGGTAAAAATTCTCTCTGTTGTTGTTCAAGAAGACCTTGAGCAAGTTCTGATTGACGTGCTGTAAGTTGTGCAGCTTTTGAATTTATATCACTGAGAACTCTTTCTTGTTCTGCTGTTTTTTGTCTTAATTGTTCAACTTCACGACGGTTTGCATCCTGAACCTGTTTAACTTTATCAGATACAACTTTAAACAATATTAACAATCCTGCACCGCTCAATGCAATCGTTAACCACCAAGGATTACCCGTTTCATCAGGTTTTGGAAGGTTAACAGGTCTGTCTGATGCAAGATATGGGTCTGTTGCATCTGAAAACGCAATTGAAACATTTTCAGGATTAACTTTTGGACTTGCTGCGTGAGCAATAAGTTCTTTTAATTCTTCCAAAGTTGTATTTGCAGGTATTGCAGATTTTTCAAGAGTTACCGCAACTGAAATTTCTTCTACCACACCCGGTTTAATGTATTCGTTTGTTTGAGTTTTTGTAACACCATATTGAGTTTCTGTTGCTGAACGGGAATAACTTCTGTTTTGAGTAGAATCTGAAGAACCTTGTGCCAATCCGTTAGGTAAATACACACTTACTGCATTTACGTTTTTATTTGTATCAGAAGTTTGGTCACCCAATCCTTCCGAAAAATTTTGTTCTTGAACTGCTGCTTTTTTTTCGGGATCATATTCAATTGTAAATCTTTCAACAGGAGCTTGACGTAAAAAAGTACTAACTGTTACGACATAATTACCTTTTCCGATAAGTCTGTCCAACTGTGTTGCAACTTTTTGCTGCATATATTTATCATTTTCTTCAATTTTTTGGAGCATTTCATCTTCCGCATCCATAATACTTGAATAAACATTCCCATTTGTATCTGTAATAGCAATATTATCCGCAGTCAAACCTGTAACACTTCCCATAAGCAAGTTAGTTATAGCTTTGATTTTTATCATATCAAGTTTATCACCTGCCGGAATAGTAATCTGTACAGTTGCTGTTACCGGTTTTTGCATAGATGTAAACATCGTTTGTTCCGGAATTGAAATAAATACGGATGCATTTTCAATCGGCGGAATTTTACGAATAAGTCTGGATAATTCACCGTTAATAGCTCTTGCAAGACGAATTCTTTTATCTTCTTTTGTTGAAGTAAAATCACCTTTATCAAAAATTTCAAGACCAACATTTTGATCCATAAGACCACTTTTTACAATTGCCAATAATGCTGCATCTCTTTGAGATTGAGTATATTCTTTCAAAAATATTGTTGATTTTGTCCCGTCGAGTTTACGACTTGCAGTTATACCTTCTCTGGCTAAAAGTGCCTGAATTTCGATAGCTTTCCCAAGATTGTCAGTGGTAAGCAAATCCAAAGGTTCTTTTATAACTTTTTCACTTACAACACGTGCGGCACCGTTGCTTGCTTTTGAAGAATTAACAATGCCGATTGTAATAAATAGAGCTAAAAGCAGTACTACACCGCCGATTATCCCGTATAATAAAGGTTTATTTTCAAGTAATTTTTGAAAGTCCATTTTAATCCCGTTAGTTAACTACACAATAATATTTTACACCTGAATTTGCATAACTCTGTCATACGCTTGAATGACTTTTCCTACAACTTGAGTCGCAACATTGACACTAATTTCAGATTTTGACATTGCTGTCATAACATCATGAATATCGACGTTATTGTTACCTGACATTGCATCTTTAAGCAAATTGTCCGGAGCGTTAAGTTCTGCATTGAAGTTTTCAATCAACCCTGACATTACCTGTTTAAAATCAGGAGAGCCTGTATCTTCAACTCTACTCATTCTTGCGGAAGGTATTTCCCCAAAGCCGGTGTCAAGCTTTGTGTGTTGAATTCTTCCTGCTAAATCATATTGAGGATAAAAATTGTTGAACATTTACACTGCCTTTCTTTTTATATTTTAACTCAATTTTTGCATATATATACATGTTACAGGATAAAAATCATCTGTTTTGCGTAGAAAAAAATGATGATTTCATACAAAATATTTAATGATTTCTTTTTAAAAGTCATGAATAAAAATGGCATTAAAAAAGCACCCATATAGGGTGCTTTAATTTGTTCAAATTGATGATATTACATCATACCGCCCATACCTGCCGGCATTGCAGGCATTTCAGGTTTTTCTTCAGGAATATCAACAACAGCAGCTTCAGTAGTTAACAACATTGAACCAACTGATGCAGCATTAACAAGTGCTGAACGTGTAACTTTTGCAGGGTCAACAATACCTGATTTAAACATATCGGTATATTCACCTCTTAATGCATCATAACCGTATGCACCGTCGTGTGCAAGAATGTTGTCAACAACAACATCAGATTTTGCACCTGCGTTACGTACAATTGCTCTTAAAGGTACATCCAAAGCAGCTGTCAAAATTCTGTAACCGATTTTTTCATCATCAGAAATGAATTTTTCAGTTTCAAGAGCTTTAACAAGTGCTTGTTGAACTCTTAACAAAGCAACTCCGCCACCAGGAACAATACCTTCTTCATTTGCAGCTCTTGTTGCATTCAAAGCATCTTCAATTCTTAATTTACGTTCTTTAAGTTCAACTTCTGAAGCGGCACCAACTTCAATTAGAGCAACTCCGCCGGAAAGTTTTGCAACACGTTCTTGAAGTTTTTCTTTATCATATTCACTGTCAGAAGCTTCTATTTGTTTTCTTATTAAACGGATACGATCTTGAACAGCAGTTTTTGTTTCATCGCCTACAACGATAGTTGTTTCGTCTTTAGTTACGGTAACTCGTTTAGCTTTACCAAGCATTTGAGTTGTAACATTTTCCATTTTGATACCGAGTTCTTCTGTGAACATTTCACCACCGGTCAAAATAGCGATATCTTCGAGCATTGCTTTTCTTCTGTCACCAAATCCGGGAGCTTTTACCGCAACTGCTCTCAAAACTTTTCTCATAGTGTTGACAACAAGAGTTGCGAGAGCTTCACCTTCAACATCTTCTGCAATAAGAAGAAGTGAACGTCCGTCACGAGCAACTTGTTCCAACAACGGAACTAAATCCGCAATAAGATTGATTTTTTTGTTGCAACAGAATACATAAGCATCTTCAAGAACTGCTTCCATTCTTTCCGGATCTGTAACAAAATAAGGTGAAATATAACCTTTGTCAAACTGCATACCTTCAACAACTTTCAAGCTTGTACCGAAAGATTTTGATTCTTCAACAGTAATAACACCGTCGTGTCCGACTTTTTCCATAGCTTCTGCAATTAATTCACCGATTTCAGTATTGTTACCTGCTGAAATTGAAGCTACTTGAGCTATTTCTTCTTTTGTATTAACCGGTCTTGACATATCTTTGATATTTTTAACAGCAGTATCAACGGCTTTGTCAATACCACGTTTCATAGACATTGGGTTTGCACCGGCAGTTAAATTTTTCAAACCTTCTCTTACAATTGCTTGAGCTAAAACAGAAGCAGTTGTTGTACCGTCACCGGCAACATCGTTTGTTTTTGAAGAAACTTCTTTCAAAAGTTGTGCTCCTGAATTTTCAAGTCCGTCTTGAAGCTCAATTTCTTTTGCTATAGTAACACCATCATTAACAATTTGCGGTGCACCGAATTTTTTCTGCAAAATTACATTGCGACCTTTTGGCCCAAGTGTAACTTTAACTGCATCTGCTACTGCATCTATACCTTTTAGAAGAGCTTTTCTTGCTTCTTCATCAAATACTATTTTTTTTGCCATTTTTATTTCTCCTTATTGATTAGATGCCTAGATGCTTAGAAGATAAGAGGCAAAGTCTATTATGTGAGCTTAGCTCACCAAAACAGACTAGGCATCTTGGCATCCCTGCATCTTTGCATCTAAAAACTACTACTCAATAATTGCCAAAGCATCTTTAATGGATAGAATTTTGTACTCAACACCATCCATTTTAATATCAGTACCTGCATATTTTGCATAAAGTACAATGTCACCGGCTTTGACATCCATAGGTTCTCTTTCACCTTTGTCGTTCATTTTGCCTTCTCCAACAGCAACTACTTCACCTTTTTGCGGTTTTTCTTTTGCACTGTCAGGAATAAAAATTCCGCCTGATGTTTGTTCAGTATCTTCAATAACTTTGATAACAATTCTGTCGCCTAATGGTTTAATCATTTTTCCTCTCCTTTTTTACCACAACTAACATATATATTTATAATACAAATTTGAAGAAAATCGAAAAAAGTTAAGGAAAAATTAATTATTTGTTTATTAAAGAAAAAGAACCGCTTAATAAGCGGTTCTTTTTTAGTTCTTATTAAAATTTGAAGTAAAATTCATTTGTTTACTTAAGAATGCCAAATTTTCAGGCTTAAGCATAATATTATCAGAATTCATTGCTCGTTGTTGGGCACGTTTTTGTTCGCTTTTCTTGGTCATATATATATTCAATTTAGGAATACCAAAACCAAGAACAATACCTGAGAATGCGTAACCTGCAAGTTGAGCCCAGTTCATAAAGCGTAAATTTTTAGCAGTTGTTTTGTCCGTTTTTGGCAATAATTTTCTTAACTCGTTAAATGAAAGTGCGTTACCGTTTTTCACTGTAGAAAGCTTATGTTTTTTCAAAGCTTCGTATAGAACTTCATCACGAGTTTTGCCTACCAAATTCGGATTTAATGCTTTTAAAACACCTTTGGCAACAAAATTACCAAATACAAGCCAACTTGCAAAACCTAATGTGTCTTTTACGGTTGCTTCTCTAAGTTCATCTTTATCACGAGCAGCCATAAATCTTGACATGATAGTTAAACCATATACAAACATGAATTGTTTCAATGTCGGAGTTATTCCTTTGTATTGAATATTTTTCAAGAAATCTTTATTCTTAAATGACCAATCAGTGATTAATCCGTAAACTCCTGTACCAAACGCTGTAGCAACAAGAGCTTTCAAACCTTTAAATCCGGTTGTTTTATCTTTTTCTCTGCCTTCAACGCCTACAAAACCGTCACTACCTGTTTTCTTTTTAGTTAAATAAATGTTAAACGGCTGAGTTAAACAACCAATGGCAGCACCAATTCCAAGTCCTAAGAGCGAACGGCTCATACCAAATTGTTTAATATTTTTCACAAAATTAACATCTTCAAATTTTAAGGCTTTAGTAAATGAATTTATTACTTTTTCTTTGTTTAAAACTTTTGAAAGCGAAGTTGCATTTTCTACAATATCTTTTAAATTAGAAGTAATTGTTTTATTATCATAAACAAGCTTTAATCCACGTTCTTTTCCAAATTCAGAAAGTGCAATATTATTTAATAAAGCTTTATTTTCTTTTGATTGAGATTTTATTTCTTTGAATAACACATCAGAGAATTGTTTTTGTGCATCTTCTGAAAGTGCATTTTCTCCATTTCTAAGCATACCGGCAACTTTATCAGTGTATGCTTTTAACAAATTATCCGGTGCGCCTTGTTTAAGAGAAACATCTTCCAAATTAGAATTTTTCAAGACATCATGCCAAGGTTTAGCAAGAACATCAACAGTATCAGCATCCGCAAATACATTTTGAGCTTTAATTCCGTATTTGCCATTAACTGCCGCAGCCATAAGCATACCGGCAAGAGGTCCGTAAACCAACCCAACAGAAGCATGGTTAACCGTACCTGTTGCTTCACGTCTGAGAGTTTCTACACCGGCATCAGAACCACGAGAAAAATCTGTAATCGTTCTTGGGGCAACCATACATGAAAAATCTACAACAGTAGCACCCCATGCCTGATTTACGTCTAAAAATCTAAACACAGTATCTACAACACCTGTAAATTGGGGTTGTTTTTGGGGAATATTTTGTTGTTGGTTAATTTGTTGTATCTTCATAATTATTTCCTATTGTAAATTAAAAAATGATTTAAATGCCGGAGAACTGTTTTTTATCTGGTCTTTTAAAAAGCCGTTTGTTGAATTTACGTTTTCTGCAAGCTTTTTCAGTTCTGCTTCACGTTTTTTGTTCGTCTGCGTTCTGTTGTAAAGCGGGATAAACAATCCTAATGCAAGAAGTGAGAATGCAAGGTTGCCTAACTGACATACCGAACGCATATTTTTAGCGGTTTTTCCAACTACTTCTTCCGAAGATTTTAGACTAACATCTTTAACCCAGTGGGTAAATTTCTTTAATGCACCTGCATCTTTTGGTAATTCTTTTATAGTATTCAGCAATTTAATTTTGCCCTTTGAAACTTTTTCTATAAGTGTTGCAACACCTTTTGCCGCATAATCGCCCAAGAAATACAGAGCTGAGAATGTAGCAATATCTCTAATTGTAGCTTCACGAAGTTCATTTTTATCTTCGGAAACAGCCATACGGCTTGCAAATGTTGCTGTTGAAATAAATCTTGCCTGATCCATTGTCGGGAAAATGCCTTTAAACTGCATCATTTGTCTGAATGTATCTTTGTTAGGAATTTTACCCATTGACAATAGCATTACACCTACCATTGAACCTATAGAAATAAATTTTTGTCTTAATAGAGCTGATTTTTCTTTAGGGGTAAGTTCACGGTGTTCTGATTCTTTATAATCTTTGTAAATTGGAGCACCTTTAACACCTGATTGTTTTGAAGTTAACCAACGATTAAGCGGTTGCATTGAAATTGCCAACGGTAAAATAACTGCAAGACCTGCAATACTTTTTGCATTGACTAATTTAACAGATTTTTCTACAAATTTAGCCATTTTGCCGGAGTCAGTAACACCGTTATGTTGAGCAGCTTTAAATACATTAACAAAATCTTCAATAAATCCTTTGTAGTTTTTGGAAAGAGTTTTTCCGTTCAACTCAAGGTGTTCTGTCATATGAGTAACATTGGCAATATCTTCATAGCCTCTTTGCAAAAGTTTAGCCGGCTTTTTCAATCTTGAAGTTGATATATCTGCAGAACGTGCAACCTTATGAATACCTTGTTTAAGATTAAGGTCTTTAAATGCTTTTTTAGCAGAACCGTCAATACCTACCAAATCGTTTGTAAATGCAGTAATCGCATTTTCAAGTTGTTTTGCACCGGTACCTTCTGCATTATTCAAATATTTTTGGACAATTTTTAAAGATTCTTCATTAGCCCAAACATTTGACATACCTTTTATGTCTTTAAAGTAAGGCAACTTTTGTAATAATCCTGCTGCACCCATTACAATAAAGCTGGGCAATAAGCAGTTTACAATCAATCCTGAAGATTCACGGCGAAAAGCTTCCATGCCGGCATATGCGTTTGATTCTTTAGTTTCAATATATGTACGTGGCAAAATCGCAGTTGACATGTCAAGTACAGAAACATTCAACATCGGATTTCTCTCACATGCCTGTACGCCTGCGAGAATTGCTTCCCCAATACCTTGGAATGCCGGATTTTGTTTTCCCGCATTCAAATTAGGGGTATATTTTTTGTTTTCTACACTACTAATTTTACTAATCATATGTCTGGATATTTTCGAATACTCTAATTATAGCAAGAGCATATATAAATTAAAAGTTGTCAAATTCAAAAATTGCCATATTCTAAGCAAATGTTAAGGTAATGTAAAGATGCAACTTTGAATATTTATTTAAAAATACGATTTTTAAGAACGTTTTTTAGAATTTCCGAGTAAAAAAATAAAAAAACAGGTTAAAAAATTGTAAAAAGTACAATTTTTTAACCTTAACTTTTTTGTAAATTTTTGTTAACTAAAAGCAGAAATCTCGTTCACCATTGCCTATTTTTGTAAGATTTTCTTTAACAACAGATTTAATTTTTTCATCTTCAAGATTTTCTACTTCATTATTTATCAAATTCATGCCAACATCACGAGTTTGTGGAGATGCATAATCTTCAAGATATTCTTTTAAAGTCATTAAGGCATTTGGATGGCAAAAGTTATGGATTTGTTGCTGTTTACAAATTTCCATAAATCTGTCACCGGTTCTTCCGCTTCTATAACATGCTGTACAGAAGCTTGGTACATATCCCATATTTATAAGCCATTTAATAACATCATCAAGCGGACGTCTGTCAGATACGTCAAATTGTGCAGAATCTTCACTATCCGGCATAGGATTGAAGTAACCGCCTACACTTGTTTTTGAGCCTCCCGAAATTTGTGAAATTCCAAGGTTTAGAATGCGTTTTCTGCATTCTTCACTTTCCCTTGTCGAAACAATCATGCCTGTATATGGAACTGCAATTCTAATACATGCAACTATTTTGGCAAATTTATCATCATCAATTCCATTATCAAAAGTTGTCGGGTCAATATCATCTGCTTTTTTAATTCTCGGTACACTGATTGTATGCGGTCCGACACCATAAACCGCTTCTAAGTGTTCAGCATGCATTAACAGCCCTGCAAACTCATATTTATATGATTCCAATCCGAATAAAACGCCTAAGCCAACATCGTCAATTCCGCCTTGCATAGCTCTGTCCATAGCTTCGGTATGCCATTTATAGTTATGTTTTGGCCCTGTCGGATGAAGTATTTCATAACTTTCTTTGTTATAAGTTTCTTGAAACAAAATATAAGTTCCGATACCGGCATCGTGAAGTTTTTTATAATTTTCAACGGTTGTAGCTGCAATATTAACATTAACACGTCTTATGGCACCATTTTTATGTTTTATTGAATAGATTGTTTTGATAGACTCAAGAATATATTCAATCGGGTTGTTAACAGGGTCTTCACCTGCTTCGATAGCAAGTCTTTTATGTCCCATATCTTGCAGTGCAATAACTTCATTTTTTATATCTTCTTGTGTAAGTTTTTTGCGTGGAATATGTTTATTTTTTAAGTGATAAGGACAATAGACACAGCCATTTACGCAATAATTTGAAAGATAAAGCGGCGCAAAAAGCACAATTCTGTTACCGTAAAAATCTTTTTTAATTTGTCGAGCCAATTCAAAAATTTCTTGATTTTTTTCTTCATTGTCACAAGCCAAAAGGACAGATGCTTCTTTATGGGTAAGTCCTTTTTTTTGTTTTGCTTTTTCAATAATTTGATTTACCAGTTCAATATTATTTTTATTTTGTTCTGCATAATCAAGAGTTGCTAAAATTTCATCATGAGAAATAAACTCTTCAGCATTAAGTGATTTCGGGTTATACATATCTATCTCCTCTAATATAATCATACAACCCGCAAGATAAATTTACAAGTTATATAACAGTACCGCCACCGATTAAGTGTTTATCATTAATATCATACAAAACACCTGCTTGTCCTGAGGTAACCGAATTTACCGATTCATAAAATTCAACTTCAATTAAATCATCAACAATTTTACATTTTGCCTTTTGAGCTTGCATATTGTAGCGAATTTTTACCCACGCATCAAATTCCTTTTCTGAAAACTCATAAGTGAAGTTTATATTTTTCAAAGCGAGTCTTGTTTTATAATTGTCTTCATCTTTACCTAAATATACAATATTTTTTTCAGCATCAATGTCAATAACATAAAGCGGATATGGTGCGGAAATTCCAATTCCTTTACGTTGTCCTATAGTGTATTGATAACTTCCGTCATGTTCACCGAGTTTTTTACCTGTTCCTATTTCTACAAAATCACCACGACGAATTCCGAATTTATCAATCAAATATTTTTTTGTTGTATTTGGTTTTACGATAAAACATATATCTTGACTTTCTTTAGAATCTTTCGGCGGAAGGTCAAAATCTATCGCCATCTGCTTTACTTGAGATTTTTCGTAATCATACAACGGGAAAATAGTTTTAGAAAGCTGTTTTTGACCTAATTTATACAAGAAATAAAGTTGGTCTTTATGTTCATCTTTTGCCGGATAAAGTTTATAAATACCATTTTCACATCTTATATCAGCATAATGTCCGGTAGCATAAACATCTGCCCCAAGAACATTAACAGCATAGTCAAAAAGGTCACCCCATTTTATGAATTTATTGCACATTATGCACGGATTTGGCGTTTCTCCAAGAGAATATGATTTTTCAAAATAATCAACAATTTCTTTTTGGAACTTTTCCGTAACATCACATACATAATGTTTAATCCCCAATTTATCTGCGACATGTTTAGCATTTTCGCAAACTTTGTCAGCAGACATTGTATTGACCATTTTTCCGGTCAAGCCTATTACTTCATATCCTTTTTCTTGTAATAACAGTGCGGTTACGGAACTATCCACCCCGCCACTCATTGCAACTACAGCTATTTTCTTCTTCATATTTGTATTATACTAGAAAAAAAGGAGTAAGAGTATGGAAATAAAATCAATTATACTTGCTGCCGGTAAAGGTACACGTATGAAGTCGGAAACCCCAAAAGTTTTGCATAAAATTATGGACAAAACATTATTGGGTTATGTTTTGGATAATGTAAAAAATATAGTAAATGAGTCGTTTGTAATTGTCGGACACCATGCAGAAGAAGTAGAAAAGTTCGTAAATGAAAACTATTCATCTGCAAAAACAGTGCTTCAAAGCCCGCAATTAGGAACGGGTCATGCTGCTTCAATGGTTTGTCCTCATTTAGAAAAATTTGACGGACAAGTCCTAATTCTTTGCGGAGATACCCCCTTGATTAAAGAAGTTACAATTAAACAATTTATTGAATATCACAACAAAATCAATTCTGATATAACCGTAATGAGTGCAGTATTTGATGACCCGTCAAATCTTGGCAGAATTATTAGAGATGTTGACAATTCATTAAAATGTATTGTCGAAGAAAAAGACGCAACAGCAGAACAAAAAACCGTCAAAGAAGTTAACGCAGGTATTTACTGCTTAAATTGGACGAAAATTAAGTCTGCATTTTCTCAATTAAAAAGTAACAATGCTCAAGGTGAATACTACTTGACAGATATTATTGAATGGGGTAAACATCAAGGATTAAATGTTAATGCTTATATTTTGGAAAATAACGAAGAAATTTTTGGGATAAATTCCAAAGTTCAATTGGCCGAAGCATGTAAAATGATGAACACTCGCAAACTTAATGAACTTATGATAAGCGGAGTTACAATTGTTGACCCGTCTTGTACATGGATTTCGGATGATACAGAAATTGGTTCAGATACAATAATTTATCCTTCAACTTATATTGAAGGTAAAAACAAAATCGGCAAAAATTGTAAAATCGGACCTTTTGCTCATCTGAGAGGCGGAGTTGAAATTGCTAATAATGTTAAAATCGGTAATTTTGTTGAAGTTAAAAAATCTAAAATTGATTCAAATACAAATGCCGGACACTTAAGCTACATAGGTGACAGTGAAATCGGTTCACATGTAAACATCGGAGCAGGAACTATTACCGCAAATTATAACCCGATTACAAAGGTAAAAAGCAAAACTATTTTGAAAAATAATGTAAAAATAGGTTCTAATTCAGTACTTGTAGCACCTGTTACAATAGACGAAGGTGCGAATGTCGGTGCAGGCGGAGTAATTACTAAAGACATAAAAGCTTGGGCATTAGCAATAACAAGAGCACCGTTAAAAGTTATTGAAAATTGGATTAAACATTAATAATATATGAAATTTATCTTTTTTCAATATTTATAATAAAAAGCACCCTTACGGGTGCTTTTTATCAAAACTTAAAAATTAAACTATTTAAGTCTAACGCTAACAGAAGTACCTTTTTTAGAAATTTCAACTTTGTCTTCTCTAGCTAACCAGCCAAGACCTAAGTCTGCAAAGTTACCTTTAAGGTCCAATTCTTTTTTCATTTTTGAAAAAGTTGATTCACCATTGCTGTTTAAATAAGTATAGATTTGTCCTGCTGATTGTCCGATTTGATCTAATAATTCTTGCATGTTTTCCTCCAATATTATATAAGTTCTATCTACGCTTTACACTAGTAATAATAGAATAATTTTAAAAAAAATGCAATAGTTTAATGAAATTAATTTTTTAAAACAATTTTGTGATAAAATACATTAAAGGAGGTATTGATTTGCTTATTGAAGGTTCCGCAAGTTCCGACAAAACAGAATTACTTATTTCAAAGTATGCAAATCTCTTGAACTCAGGCGTTGAGGCTTCAAGAATACTTGTTCTTGTACAAAACTCTAATCTTAAAAACAAATTTATCAAAAAAACACTGGAAAAATTAACAGTCAAAGCAATTGAACAATTGAATGTAAATTCATTCTTCGGGTTGGTTTACAACACAATTTGCGACAACTGGGCATTATTGGAAAATCGTAATACTTATGACAATCCGGTTATTCTTCCTAACCTTGCCGGAATGGAAATTTCTCAATATATCTTGAAAGAAATTTTAAAAGAAATTCCTTTTAAGGGTTACAATTCAAAAAAATCACTTATGCATCAACTATTTAGAAGATATTCGCTTATTGTACAAAATAATCTTTCAGACGATGAGATTGAAATACGTTCAAAAATTTTAAACGAAGCTTTTGGTGAAGATGCACGCAAAGCATTAAAAAAACTTCTCGCAAAAACACTTGCTCTAAGAGATTTCGATTATTTAAGACAAACCCTTGTATTTAATTATATTTATAAAGAAACAAATTATTTTGATAAAATAGAATATTTAATAGTTGATGACGGGGATGAAATAACTCCGGTCTGTTTTGAGTTTATAAACTATCTTGCTCCTCAATTAAAAGAAGCATTTATTGCTTTTGATAAAAAAGGTGGCAGCAGAACCGGTTATTTAAGTGCTGATAAAAATGCCGTTTGGGAATTTGAACAATTATTCAAAGAAAATGCACTACAACTTGAAACAACTACAAAACTTAAACTTGATGCCGAAACATTATTTAATAATGTTATTAACGATAATAACGAGAAGTTAAAATACTTCTCATTACAATCACCTGCAAAACGAGCACAAATGATTGACCTTGCAATCACAAAAATTGATACTCTTTTAAAGAAAAATGTTGCACCTTCCGAAATTTCTGTCATTTCGCCAATAATTGATGATATGCTTAAATTTTCACTAAAAGAAAATGTCAAAGCTGACTTAATGTTTATTTCAGGTAATGAAAAACTTATACAAAATCGTCTGGTTCAAGCTGCATTAACCATTTTAAAACTTAACAGCGAACTAAAAAACAGTCTTTCCGAATTTGATATTAGAGTAATTTTATCAGAATTTTTAGGTATTCCGGTAAAATATTGTCAAGAAATTTTAAAAGTATTTAATGAAACAAAAATGCTACCAGAATATGATTTTAAAGATAATATATTCAACAATAAATATTCTGATTTGCTTAAATTGATAAACGAACTTTCGAACTCTACCGTAAAAATTTCAGAACAAGTTTGCGAAATATATAACAGAATTATTGAATTTACCTCAATAAATGCAGACGAAATAAATAAATTCAACTTTTTTATTAAACAATTGCGAGATTTTGAAAATATTTTTGGAGATGAATTTGATACAAGAAAAAACGAAATTATTACACAAATTGAAAACTCTATAATTTCAGAAAATCCATATTCAATATTAGAAATTAATAAAAACAATCTTGTAGTGTCAACACCGCAAAAAATTATTGACAATCAAATCAGAACAAAATATCAAATTTGGCTTGATGTATCAAGCGATGAATGGATTAAAAGTGATACCGGACCATTATATAACGCATGGGTTTTTCAAAAAGGTTGGGAAAAGGAAACTTATACAATTGAAGATAACCTTGCACTTAGCAAAGATAAAAATGCGCGAATTTTACGCAAACTTGTCTTACATGCAGATGAAAATATTTTTGCGTTTTCCAGTCTTTTTGATACTAACGGAGTTGAAAACTTTGGCGGAATAGAAAAATATTTGAATTTTGATATTACTGAAACCCAAACAATAAATATCAAACCAATAAAACCACGTCCTGATCAAGAACCGGTACTGGCATATAAAAACGGTGCAATGGCTATTTCCGCTGTTCCGGGTGCAGGAAAAACAACTATTCTTCTTGCTCTGATTTTAAAACTTCTGGACAGAAACATTAATCCGGAACATATTTTTGTTATGACTTATATGGAATCAGCCGCAAGAAATTTTCGAGAAAGAATTAAAAATATTAGACAAAATTCAACACAATTGCCAAATATAAGTACAATTCACGGACTTGCTCTCAGAATTTTAAAAGAAAACGGAAACTTTGAACGGCTTGGTTTAAACTCTGATTTTGAAATCTGTGATGACACACAAAGAGCTCGTATTATTCGTGAAATTTCCGGTCAACTGAAACTTAAAAAAACTGAAACTGATGACTTTGACAGGGCTGTTTCAGTATTCAAACTTAACAATGGAAACTTTTCTTCTGAAATTTCTGATGTAAAAATTAAAAAATTCAAAGAATTTTATGAAAAATATCAAATGTCATTACAGACACAAAATCTTATTGATTACGATGATATGTTACTTTCTTCCGTAAAACTTTTGGAAGATAATGCAGATATTCTTGCGCATTATCAAGAAATATGTGAATATATAATAGAAGATGAAGCTCAAGACTCTTCTTCTATTCAACAAAAATTAATAGGATTATTGAGCGGCAAACACAAAAATCTTATTCGTTGCGGAGATATAAATCAAGCAATTACTGCAACTTTTTCAAATGCAGATATCGAAGGGTTTAGAAACTTTATTGAACAAAGTACTGATGTAAGTATGAATTGTTCTCAACGCTGTACAAAAGGTGTTTGGGAACTTGCCAACAGTCTTGTCGATTTTGCGGAACAATCCGAAGAAACAAAAAACGCATTTTTTAAAATATTTATGCAACCTGTAGAAGGTAAAAATCCGGTTTCAAATAATGCGATTGTTTCAAGCATTTTTGAAAATCCGCTTGAAGAAAGAAATTTTATACTCAAAACCATCAAAAATACATTAAAAGATAATCCAAAAGCAACTATAGGAATACTATTAAGAAATAATTTTCAAGTATCTCAGTGGCTGGCTTTTATTAATGACAGCGGATTAAAAAGTATTACCAGAAGTGAAAGTCTTGAACAAAAATCTATTTTTAAAGCTATATTTGCAGTTTTTAAGATGATTATAGCTCCTTTTGATAACACAATAATTGCGGAAAATTATGAAATACTGGCTGAACTTGGTTTTTATAAACCTCGTTTAGGAACTGAAATCAGAAATTTTGAAACCTCTTTTGTCGCAATGAATTGTGACGATATTGAAAACCCTAATTTAGGACAATTTTATTGGGATTTAAACTATTGGCTTTCAATGCCGTATCTCACCGCAGAAGAACTTGCTTTGAAAATAGGCATGATGTTTTTTACCAGTGAAATCGAAAAATCAAATGTTTATTTGATTTCAACTTTAATCAAAAGACTTTCATCAACTAATAAAAATTTATTGTACATAACAGAACGCCTTGGAGAATTAGCGAAAAAACCTTCTCTAAGCGGGTTTAAATTTTTCTCGGAAGAAGATGAAAGTAATAGCGAATTTCGAGAAGGAAAAGTCCAAATTATGACTATTCATAAATCTAAAGGGGACGAGTTTGACCTTGTGTTTCTTCCTGAAATGACAGAAAAAAATCTAACACTCGATTTTAGTGAAATTAAATTAAAATCCTCGGATTTTATGGAAAATATAAGACGACTAAACTTGAATTATAAACATAAAACAGAAGATGATTTAAAACGAGAACAATTAGCCGAAAATTTAAGACTTTTATACGTCGCTATTACTCGTGCTAAAAAAAATCTTGTAATAACAGCAAGCAGAAAAACAACTTCTTTCGGCAAAACAGTAGAACAAACCCCAAGCATCATTTTTAGTGAATTTTTAGGAGGTACATGTGAATAATTTTTCTCCAAATATGTTAAAAACCTTCAAAGAGTGTCAAAAAAAATATTATTATAAATATGTTCAAAAAATTTCAGCTCCGCAAAAGGTTACACCTTTTGAAAAAGGCAAAAAAATTCACGCAATTGCAAATTATTACCTAAGAAATGAAGATATTTCAAAACTCGAAAAACTGCTAACGAGTGAAGAAATACTGTTGTGGGAACGCTTAAAAACGAATAACTATTTTTCAAAAACTTATGTAAATTCAGAATATACACTAAATTGTAAACTTGACAAATCTTGGGTTGGAGGACGACTTGATGCCCTCGTAAAAGAGAATAAAGATTATTATATTTTAGACTATAAAACAGGTGCGGTTCCTCAAAATCCGGAATTTGATTTCCAAACAATGGTTTATCTGCTTGCAGCATCAGAATTTTTACAAGATTATGACAGTATAACATTTGTTTATATTGATTTAAAAAATAATAAAAATCACGAAATTCGATTTTCCCCGGAACTTAAGCATAAATATGAAAACGAACTTAACAAAATATGTGGTTTAATTGAACAAACAAAAGAGTTTCAAAATAATGAAAATACTTGTAAATATTGCGAATTTAAGAAACTATGTTATTCAGCATTTTGAAGCTCAGGTTTGCAAACAGTGATATTTGTCTTGTATTTGTTCCACAATTCATCCGAAGCCTTTGATTTATAAGAAAAACCGTTGGGTTTAACCTTAATATTAGGTTCATCAGCCCTCATTGTATTAACCAGTTCAGTCAATTGCTCACGTGAAAAATTACAATTTATAGTTTTAGAACTTTCTGATGTTGTAACAGTTTCGGTGTATCTGCACATGTGGTTGCTCCATCCCGCAATTTTTCTGGAGGTCGTCACATTATTTTCAGAAGTTGAACCCACATACGGTAAACATCTGTGCAACCTGAACACAAACAACTTCGGATAAATTCCTTCTGCATTTACTGATAATCCCAGCAAACAAACTGTAAAAATTATAAAAAATCTTTTCATACGCCAATATTAACAAATATTTTTATTAATTACAAGAGATGATATATAAAAAATGAGATTAATAAAGTTACGTTTTCTTCAATCCTTGAAAAAGTTCGCAAGATATGGTAGAATTGATGTATGAGGAAGTTTGTGAACACGGGTGAATATGGATTTAACA
>CAYUIW010000001.1:0-61328 GCA_964444905.1 uncultured Muribaculaceae bacterium | reverse complement strand
TAAAATTGTACATACGTACCGTCCTTTCATTTTTTTGTACATTACAGAATAACCGTTAAAAGTTAACGGTTAAAATAGAATATTGTTTGCAATTTTATCTGGTGGTTACAATACGAATTAAATATATTTTAGTTCCTATTAATTTGCATGGAGTTTTATCAATGTTAACATGATCAAACCAACTCCCAAATCTTATAGAAATATCGACAATCATTTCATCTAAATTGATTTCATTTCCAAAAGGTTCAGCTTTAGTTGTTTCAATAATTTGTTTAATTTGATTGTCAAAATACTTATTTTGCGGATAAACTAAATCTAATGGTATAACATTGCCGTCACTCGTTATTCTAACAGTATATTCACAACCCCATTCTCTAAGCCTAAAGAATTTTTTATGATCGAGCACTTTTTTGAGTTTTTCTCCGTGACGCATAAGATACCAGTAGATAGGATATTCTTCTCTCCCGCCTTTTGCAGGATAATCTTCCGCAAAGCAAGTCGGAATAAACATTAAAAAGAGTAAGAAAGTAATAAATATTTTTTTCATAGGCTTATTATACCAGATTTTTTAAAATTGTACATACGTACCGTCCTTTCATTTTTTTGTACATTACAGAATAACCGTTAAGAAATTAACGGTTTAATTTTTATTTGTGTTAGATTTTTTAATTTGTTGTTATAATTAAAATTAAGTAGATTTCGTCATTGAGAGTTTTATTTGATGTCCGTCCAATTTTTACTAAATCTGAAAAATAATTATAACTGATATCAATTTCGATAATTATTTCATCTAAATCAATTTCATCCCCAAAGGGTTCAGCTTTAGTTGTTTCAATAATTTTTTTGATTTGTTTGTCAAAATATTTATTTTGAGAAAATGTCACTTTTAATGGTAAGATAGTTCCATCTTTAGCTATATTTACTAAATAACTGCACCCCCATCCTCTAAGCCTAAAGAATTTTTTATGGTCGAGCACTTTTTTAAGTTTTTCTCCGTGACGCATGAGATACCAATAGATAGGGTATTCTTCTCTACCGCCTTTTGCAGGATAATCTTCCGCAAAACAAGCCGGAATAAACATTAAAAATAGTAAGAAAGTAATAAATATTTTTTTCATAGGCTTATTATACAAGGATTTAGTAATTTTGTCATTATTATAAAAAAAGTGTCACCCGACAAAAAGACCAAAAAGGGTGACACAAGATGAGTTTACTTTTCAGTGAGAAAGTTGTTTGCATTTTCAATTCCGTATTGTTCCAGTGCAAATTTAAAACATTCCATCCAGTCAATTTGTTCTTCAACTTCCGGAACTTGAGCAAATGATTTGAATACTTCAAAAAGTTCTTTTAAACGCATTTTTCGTTCAAAAGTTGCTTTTCTATCTCCGTAACGGTAGATATAATTTGCATTTCTTATATCGTCATTAATTTCTAAAAACATTGTTTTACCGTGTTCATTCATACTTATTACTTCATTACCGAGTTTGAAATTCGCAATTATTTCAGCAGTTTTTTCAACCATAGGAACAATAAGTTTTCTATTTATTGCATCAAGTATCATATTTAAACGAGCTTCTTGTCCGTTAACGGAATAATTAAGTTCTGTTGCTGTACGTTGAGTAGATTGTAAGTTGCCTGCCATATTTTTAAAAATACCGGTTGCACTTTCTATTGTGCTTTTAAAATAATTTAAAAATTCCCAACCTTGCATTGCTTTATCAAAACTAATAGGCGTTGGAGCTGTTGGCATTAAAGCAGAATCGTATTCAATGATTTTGCCCGGTTTAACTTCTTGTTCGCCTTTAAAACATCCTTTTGGTGCTAAATACGGCGGATTAATCATCAAGGCAAGAGCATCAAGTTGTTTATTTAATATTGTTGAAGATATATTATTTAGAATAAGAGCAACTCTAAGTGGTGAAATTCCACGACATGTATCAGGATTTTCTATAATATTTGCGTGTATAAATGGATTTATTACAAACGGATTGGGTTCAAATCTTATAATTTCTCGTCTTCCTGCAACTGTTATGAGCCAATTCTTCAATAATTTGCCGTTTGAAAGTTCAATATCTCCCCAGTATTCCAGTATTTCAAGTTGTTTACCGTCTGTTGCAACATCATTATTTTTTTTGTTTGCCACCACTCCTTTCAATTGTTCTTGTTTTTCTTTTGTTAATAGATTATTAGATTTGTCAGATATTAATTCTTCCAGTGTTGTGTAAGTCTTGTAAATTTTTGCACAGTTGTCCCAATTATCTCTGGAATTTTTGTCAAATACAAAATTTTCCGGTTTTATATGTTTAATTTTTGCATTATCGTAAATTATTTTTTCTTCTACAACAAAGCCTTTTTCTTCAGGATGCAGAAGTTGTTCTTCAAGTGTTTGTGCTCTTCGTGTTTGTTTGATTTTTGTTTCCCATCCCACAAACAAAGTTGCTTCACCGCATTCTACAACGCTGTTAATCATTTTTTCGATTTCTTGTTCAATTTTCATGTTTTCAAATGTATTTACAAGCATTGCTTTTTGCTTGTTAGCATAAGCTTGTGTTTTTGGAGTTGTACCTGAAACATCAAACATTGCATCGGGATGTGAGTACAAATTTTGACTTATGTGTGATATAAGTGTTTGAGCAAGTTCATAAATTTCAGGAAGATGAATTTTGCTGGACCATGCGTTTATTTTTGGTATTGTTGCACCGTAAATTGCATCTCGTACTGCTTTTAAATCGGCAAGTTGTGTCATTCTTGTATCTTCAAATTTGTTAAATTTTTCGGTTACTATTCCGACAATATATTTTTCTTCTTCCGGTTTTAATTTTTGTGTTAAATCTTCTGTTTCAATTTTCATTTTATACCTCGTAATCTTCTTTAAATACTGAAAATATTTCTATATTTTGTAGTTTTCCTTTTCGTAAGGTTTCGTTTTTTAATTCGGCTTCTTTTTCAAATCCACAAGATTTTAAAAGAGTTTTTACCCTGTAATTTTCAGGATAAACCTGTGCTTTGATTTTTTTAAATTGATATTTATCAAAGCAATTTTTAAAAAACATTTTGGCACAATATTTTGTATAATATCCCCAAAAGTCAGGATGAAAGCAGGTTGTGACTTCTGCTGAATGAAATTTGTTTTGATTGCCGATAATATTTTCAAGATATACAAAACCCGCAATTCTATTATTATTAAAAGGTGTTATAACCCAGAAAAAAGGAGTTGTTCGTTTAATTATATCGGTAAGTGTATCTTGGCTGTAATCGTCTTCTAAATATCGTAAAAATTTATTGTGCAAATCTTCCAACGTGGGGATATGTTCTCGTTTTACTTCTATAAATCTGCACATATTACAGCTTTTTCAAATCTAACATATGCATCTTCTGTCGCGAATGTTGTAAGAGTTCCGTCAAAAAATTTTTCTCGAATGCCGGTTTGAGCACCGATAAAAGAATCGGCTTGAATTCCGTCAATGAACGTTTCTGTTTTGTTTTTGCGATTAAATAGTTTGAATACAGAGTTTTTTGTAAAAATCTGATTTTGGGGAACATCTTTTAAATCAGTTATAATTTTTTTAACAGATTTTTGTTTAAGTTTTTTTTCATTCGTTTTAAACTCTTCTTCGATTTTCATTTTAATTAAATCATCAAGAGAGTTTTTGCTCAAAAGAATTTCTTCCATGTCTTTCATAATTTGTCCTTTCCTATTTTTGTACTGTAATGTTATTAATTTTCTAATAACACGTGATTGCCGTTAATTGTAACCCACTTACCACCACCGGAATTGCCGGAACTACCGGAATCATTTTTTTCAGAATTATTACTTTTTTGTTTAATCTGATTATTTTTTAATCTTTTATCAATTTCTTTTTCATAGATTTGAAATAATTCATTATCCATATTTTTAATATCTTCTCTTGAAATGTCTATGTCTTCAATTTTGTCTATATAATTCGGATGATTTTTCTTATACTCTTCTACCGGTATCGCTTTAGTACAATCACCCATTTTATTTAAACTATGTGATTGCACTGACCCGAACGGAGTTTTAGCCATAAAAGAATTTTGAGTACTTGGGGTTATTAATGTAACACCGACATTAGCGTGCAATTTATGAATAGGGTCATGTTTATCTATGTAGTTAGTTACAAGTTCATCATAATTTCTACCCGGTTCAAGATGTTTTTCGCTTATACCAAAAGCATTGAATGTTACTGTTTTAAAATTATGCTTAACTCCGACGACAGTAGCTTCAGTGCCACCTTCAGAATGACCGATAACAGTGGTATTATTTTCATTTAAATCAAAATCACGTATCATTTTGTCAGCGAATTCATTAGCCTGTTCTATTTGCTTGCTGTTGCCTGTAGTTGCCATTTTAATGTTAGCGCCCCAATCTTTTGCACTAAATCTTTCCGTACCGACGTAACAAATAACGTATTGTCCGTCTTTTTCATAGAGTACACCTTTAAAATTGCTTCCTTTGCGTTCTGTGGCTATTACTCGCCAATCGTTAACTGTTTGTCCTATTTTACGATATTTACTTAAGTCATTAGCTTTTTCACACAAAATTTTATATTCATTAGCTTTTTCGTGTTGCGCGTGAGTTCTGAAATTTGAATTCATTGTATTGAAGTTATAATTTTGCATCATAAAATTGTACATAAGTACCGTCCTTTCATTTTTTTTGTACATTATAGAATAACCGTTAAAGATTAACGGTTAAAATAGAATATTGTTTGCGGTTTTATCTGGTGGTTACAATATAAATTAAATAGATTTCGTTTTTTGTTAATTTGTTAGGAGTTTTCCCAATTTCAACATAATCAAACCAACTCCCAAATCTTATAGAAATATCGACAATCATTTCATCTAAATTGATTTCATTTCCAAAAGGTTCAGCTTTAGTTGTTTCAATAATTTTTTTAATTTGATTGTCAAAATACTTATTTTGCGAATAAACTAAATCTAATGGTATAACATTGCCGTCACTCGTTATTTTAACAGTATATTCACAACCCCATTCTCTAAGCCTAAAGAATTTTTTATGGTCGAGAACTTTTTTAAGTTTTTCGCCGTGACGCATAAGATACCAGTAGATAGGATATTCTTCTCTACCACCTTTGGCAGGATAATCTTCCGCAAAGCAAGCCGGAATAAACATTAAAAAGAGTAAGAAAATAACAATGATTTTTTTCATATGCTTATTATACCAGATTTTTTAAAATTGTACATAAGTACCGTCCTTTCATTTTTTTGTACATTACAGAATAACCGTTAAAATTTAACGGTTATTACATTTTTGTTTAAAAATTTTATCGAATTGTTGATACAGCAATAGTATAGATTTTGTTTGTACCGTACCAAACGTCAACGTAATCAGCCCAAGTACTATATCCAAGAATTATTTTAATAATCATTTCATCTAAATTGATTTCATCTCCAAAAGGTTCAGCTTTAGTTGTTTCAATAATTTTTTTAACTTGATTATCAAAATATTTATTTTGAGAATAAATTATTTCTAATGGTTGTACTGTACCATCTTTAGTAATTTTAACAATATAGCAGCAATCCCACCCTCTAAGTCGGAAATATTTTTTGTGATCGAGAACTTTTTTAAGTTTTTCACCGTGACGCATGAGATACCAATAGATAGGATATTCTTCTCTCCCGCCTTTAGGTGGGAAATCTTCCGCAAAGCAAGCCGGAATAAACATTAAAAAGAGTAAGAAAATAACAATGATTTTTTTCATAGGCTTATTATACAAGGATTTAGTAATTTTGTCATTAATTTTGAGCATAAGTACAATTTCTTCCTTAAATTTTATTATCATCAAGGTTTGAAATGGTTATGATTTTAGCTTCCTTGTATTCTCCTTCGTCTTTATTAAATCCGAGATATTTACAAAGGCTTTCTAATGCTTTTAAGCCGGCTGATGTGTCACGTAGTTTCTTTTTACCTGTGTAACCTCCTTCTTTGTCTAAAATATCTTCTTCTTCAAGTGAAAATTCAGCAATTTGTAACAATTTTTGAATTACATAGCCTTTGTTTACACGAAGTGAAGAGATTTGTTTTTGTAATTGAAGTTTTATTTCATTTATTACGAAATCTTTAGATAATAAATCGTTTGAAATACTCTTTAAATCTTTGGATTTGTAACCTGCTTTTCGGGCTGAAAGTTCCCCGTCGAGCGACTTTATGTATTCTGATACAAATTTTTTCTGTTGAGGCGTTAATTGTTTCATGTTTAACATTTCTTAGTATAATTTGTGTTTTTTTGAAAAAAATAGTATAATAATCATGCTATTTATATTTCGGCTAGTGTAAATCTTAACAGGGGGAAATTAAAAGCTTCCTGTTTTTTTTGCCCTAATATCTAAAAAGCTTTATACTTGGAGCTGCATCCATAGAAATATGATTTTTTGCACGCAGGTTTGCAAGAGCATCTTTATACATGCTCAGCCAATAATTAAATTTTACATGTTGCGGGTTTGCTTTTAATCTCATACATGTTCCGTAAACCAAAATGGGTTCTGCATACATGGACGGGATTAATGTTGTATCTGTTTCATTTTCTAAAAAGTTTTTTTCTTTCCCGTTTTCGTCTAAAACGTTATTGTTTGTATAATATATAATTTCAACAGTTTTGTCTTTATTTGAATCAGGGAAAAGAATTTTGTCATTGAAAGATGTGTATGTACAAGGTGGTTGAGTATTTGTAAGAAATTTTTCAAAATTCTCAAAATATTCATATTTTGTTCCGTCAACAAGAACTGTTTTGAACCTTCCGTTTATAGAATTTGTCAGTTCATTGGTATTTTTAGGTAATATTAATTGGCTTTTCCTTAATAAAAAATCCCATTTATCATAACGGCATACTTCATTATTAATAATATTTAGTATATTCATTATTTTTTTGTGGTCATTTTTAACCAATTCGGAAAAACTGTTTACTTGTTTATAATTTAATTCTACAAGACATTTGTTTATTAATTCTAAATAATTCATGTTTACTCCTTACTTCCGGTATATGGCGGAAAAACCGCCACATCCGGAAAAATTGAATTGCTATTGAATAAGTCCTTTACGGAGTTGTTCCATAATCAGACGTTCATTTTTGGCAAATTCAGCACCGCTCATTCTGCCGATTTGCTCACGAGTGAAAGTCTTTGTTGAGGTACCGTTAACTGAAGAATTTTGGGCATTTGCCGTAAGTTTTCTTTTAGCGGCTTCGTTTTCGTCATTTAATACTTTTTCGTGAGCTTTTTGTTTCAAATACCTCGCAATGGCAGATTGTTCAAGTTTTTCCACCATAGTTGATATTTGATTTATTTCATCTTTATCAACAATTACATTGGAATTTTTTAGGTAATTCAAAACTTCAAGACGTCCTTCGGGTTTGAAAAAATCCGGTTTTTCTTTTTCAAAATCCGCAAAAGCTTTTTGAGAATTGAAGTCAGATACAGGTGAATTCATTTCTTGTTTTAGTTGATTAATTTCAAATGATTTTTGCGCCAATTTACTCATCAAAACTTGCCCTTGTGTCGCATCTATAATTCCACGTTGTACAAGGTTTTGAAGTTTTGCTGCATCTTCCGCCAATGTTCTTTCCATTTGAGGAATTACCGAATAATCTTCCATAATGTTGTGTTGATTTTCGACAGGTGATGAAATATTCTGTTGTATCTCCGTGTTTGGAGAGGTATATAGTTCTTCTTCCATTTATAGTTCTCCTTTTGAGTTCATATAGTTGACTGCAAATTCTACAGCATCATCAATAAAATCTGATAGAAAAATCGCAATTAGTTTTTTAAAAGGAGAAATAACAGGAAGTTTTGAAATTACAAATTCTATTGCCATTTTTTTCTTTTCTTGCCCTTTATTACTCCCAAGAGTTTCTTCTGCAATTTCAACAGCTTTTGCTGCAAGTTGTTTTATTGTTGTTTTTAAATTATCAAACATTTTTCCTCCTTGTTTTAAACAGGAATGTACTTGAAAGTACATTCCTGTCGTGGTAATTAAGCTGCTACAATCATTTTTGCAAGAGCTTTAGGTTGAACTGTTTTTGCGCCATACAAGTATAAGCCTCGTACTAAATCAGAAAAACTGTCTTTATCTCTTAAACTTTCGATTTTTGATAATTGCGATGCGAAAGTAATAGCATCATTTGTGCCTGCAAGTACATAATATTTGCCGTCTGTTTCGGTGAGATTTGTACTTACAAGTACATCCATGCCTGCTATTCTGCCGATAGCACCATTTCTTAAGGTTTCGTCAGCGACATTGTGAGCATTAATAAATTCAGTACTTTGTAACAGATAGGATTCTATTGTAGGGTTAATAACGACCCATGGACGTTTGCCGGCTGAAATTGCATCTGAATTTTTAAGACAGAGTGCTAATTTTACAAAATTTTCGTAAATAGTTGATTTGTTAAGTGTGATGGCAGCTTCCTCTTCGCCGACAATATTTGATGATGAAACGTAAGCGTGTTGAGAAAGTAAATAAGAATCCTGAACCTGTTCAATAGCTTTCTGTGCATTTTTTAAATGAGCTTCCATAATATCGGTATTGGCTTGAACTTGAGCAATATCATCAATTTTAAAAGCAAAGAATTTTTTCTGGTCAATAACCAAATCAGTTGAACTTGGTTCAAGTGCGGAATAAGTAATATTCTCTGAACCCAATGTCGAAATGGTAACTTCTGCAGGTGTAATAATTTTAACCTTATCACCTTGATTTTTGATGTCACCTTCATAGTTTCGATTTACGCATTGTAGCATCACACAGTCTTTTTGGAGCATTGCATTCAGTTTTTGGCTCCAAATTTCCGGGATAAATGCTGAATAAGTAGTTGTTGTGTTTGACATAAGATTTCCCTTTCGTGTTGTTATGTATTACTAGAGCGGTGTTAGTCGTCGTTATAAATTTCTCTAAATTGAAGTCCGATTATTGCACAAGAATGGTTTATTTCTGAGCCTTCAATGCACAGTTGAATTGAATAATTAGCTTCGGAAATTTCAGCTTTTTCAAGAGTATTTCTGCTTACGGACCATATTGGAATATTTTCATCATCCATAGCCCAGTGACAAGGTAAATTGTCTTTTGTAAAGTCATCTGCCCAGATTAAATGTTCGAAATGAACCGAATAAATCTTTTCTATATCATCACGATTTTCACTGTCATAATCTTTGTAAACAGAAAATTCAAAGTTGTTATCATGTGCTTCATCCAGAATAAAATAAAATTCATCTATCATTTTTCTGTGGTGTGCGGAACCTATAGCAAGAAATGGAGATTTCCACATGAAATTTATCGGTGTACCGTCAAATGTTGTTCCGTAATCTTCTATATAAATTTTTCCATTTTTATCTGCCGTCAAAATTTTATACTTGTATATACAAGCGGTGGTTATATCTTGAGGAACAACTCTTTTATACCAAGCTTTATTTATGTAATCATTTATCCATATTGTGTGGTAATACTTGTCTGATGTGTATGGGAAGAAAAACCACATTTGATTTCTGTTTTCATAATGGATTGAAATACTTTCAGATAAATCAGGCGGATTAAACTGCTCGATTTCCGGCTTAATTTTTAAAGATATTTCGGAACCGAGTTGAATTTGGTTTAATTCTCCTACTTGTTCAAGTGCAAATATTCCATTGCTAAGAAAATATTGTTTATTAGCTACATTGAGTATTGAGTTTTTTGCAATACAACCTTTACTTGCAAATAATACAATAGCAAAATCTGAAGGATTGCTTCCCGTTAACAGATATACATTATCTTTTTTATATATTGCAAGGTAATCTTTATAAGGTTTTATTGCGACAATATTGGCAGTATCTGTATGAAAATCACTTATATAGCCTGCATCATTTTCAGTTGAAAAATCTTTATATGTTCCAAGAGCGGAATAATATATTGTAGAATTTGCGGCATACCAAACTCTACCTTTATGAACTGTTATACTGTCAACAATAATTGAATTTCCGTTATTATCTTTCAATTCGCAGTCTTCAACAGTTGTATCTTCATTTAAATAAAATGGAGAATCTTTGTCTGTTGCGATAATACATCCTCTAAGAAAATTCGCAAATATGGGTTTTGTTCCTGTTAGAGTTTTTTCAATAAGTGTTGTTGTATTAGTTTCATCACTATAAACATATATTTTCCCTTTTGCAGTAGTTATAATCAATTTGTAATTATTGTCAAAAAACATTTCATGAAGTCCGGTTATAGTTTCAGCTTCAGGAAGTTCCAAGAATAGAGTATTTCCTTTTTGTTTGCAAATTCCCTTATTTTGTAAAATTTCTACATTATAAGCATCAGTCCAATAAATTTGTTTGGTATTTAAGCCCAATTCTGTTTTTGTTGAAGCCTGATTAATTCCGCCGGCAAGGTCGTAGTAAGCTGTTTCCATAAATTTATTCTCCTTGTAATTTGTACCATTTTATTTTTGAACGGATAAAACTTCCAACATCGTTTTGTGCAACCCAAGGATATGGAGGAATGTATATTATATCAATTTTTCCTGCACTTGATGTTGTAGGATTTTTTAGCCCGAATTCATAATGTGTCATAACTGTATTAGGGGTAATTTCTATTTTATATTTGATGGCAAGAGTTGCACACATTTTCATTGTTGCTTCAAACTGTTTGGCTGTAATCGGATAATTCCCCGTATTATTTTTATTTTTAAAACCTGCCATTGCACACATTGCGATACCGATTGCGCCTGTATTTCCACCGCCGGTATGCATTGCATATTTTCCTTTTTGACAATTTAAATTATCTTCCGGCTTATGGTTTCCCGTATAAATTTTGCCGTCTTTATCAATTAAAAAGTGATAATGTGCTTTTTCATAGGGCGTGGGGTAGTAACCACCGGCTGTCCAGTGAATAATAATTTTTTTCATAGTTGTCTAACCTACATTTTATATCTTGTATATTTGTATTTTGTAAAAATTGCGGCTGCATTTGCTCTGTTGCGTGCTTTTAATTTTAGCATTATTTGTTTTAAATGAGTTTGTACGGTTCGCGGTGATAAATTCAATTTTTCAGCTATTTCCTTATCCGCAAAACCGCGAGCAACTAAAGTTATAACATCGCGTTCCCTTGGTGTTAGAAGTATCATCTTAATTCCTTTTCAATCCGGTTATACCAATCTTATATCAATCATTTTTCGTTAACTTTAATAATAATTCCTAATTTTTAAAATAAAGGGGGAAAAATTCCCCCGAGCAGAGTAAATAATTGAAGGATTATATAAGACTGTTTAGTCCGATTTTTAGGTTTTTAAAATTTGAATAACAACGCTTTTTAACACCATATTCGTTATAATAAAGATAGAATTTCCCATACATTAATTTTGGATTGATAATATTTTTTTCTTCATATAAAATTTTTCCTTTTAGTTTCGCCAAAAATTTTTCGGCTTTTTGATTATTTTTTCTTACTGTAGAAATATTGTCATTTTTATCAATTCTGGTAAGTTGTACTGTTGTATGTCCGCAGACAGGACACCTTTTGAGCACATCAAGTTCGCACAGCACAAAGTTATCCTGTGGAGAGAGTCTGAATGTTCTTGTTTTTCTCAGACCTCCACAGCAGTGAATATACCCCATAGTACTCCCTTTCTGTGGAATCGGTAAACGACTTTGCCGTCAGTGGGCTTGAATCTTAACCGTCCGTGTATATTTTGAGTATAACGCATTTTAAAAAAAATACAATTCCGTATTTATACCTAAGGGAAAATACCTACGTAATATTACGGATGCTGATAAGTATCAAAAACTTAACATAAGCTAAATACAGCCGTATCAATTTTTAAAAAATTTTCACAAAAATAACGAAAAAATATGGCATGCTAATAATATTTTTTTATAGAAACCATGCTTTAGCTTATTAGAATAAGGCTTAGCCAGATAAATAAAATACCTGAAATTATTCCGGTCAAAGAAAGGTGCCAATCACCATATTCTTTAGCGAGCGGGAGTAATGTATCAAAAGAAATATAAATCATAATACCGGCAACTGCTGCCATTAATGCACCGATTAACACTTGCGGTAAAAACAAACTAAAGAAGAACATTCCGACCAATGCACCTATAGGTTCGGTTATACCGGACAATGATGCATAAAGCATTGCATAACGTTTTTTGCCTGTAACGTGATATATAGGCAAAGCAACGGCAATACCTTCCGGAATGTTGTGAATTGCGATAGCAAGAGCAACAGAAAACCCGAGTGCAAAATTCTGTGTAGTAGTTAAAAATGTTGCCATACCTTCCGGAAAATTGTGCACACAAATCGCTATAGCAGTGAATAAACCTGCTCTTCTAAGTTTGTGATGATGTGCGCAAGGTTCATCTGGGTGCAAAACTTCTTCAGTATCAATGTGGTCAGGTAAAAAATAGTCAATCAAGATTGCGACAACAATCCCAATGATAAATCCTGCATAAACTATCCAATTATAATTATTAGGGAAATGTGTTTTAAGCATTTCACCGGCTTCAGGAATAATTTCATTAAATGATAAAAAAATCATTACACCGGCAGAAAATCCCATACCAACGGATAAAGCTTTAAGATTATTTTTTTTGACAATAAAAGCAATTCCGCCTCCGATGGCTGTTGCCAGACCGGCGAATAATGTCATTAATAGGGCAATTCCGTAGTTTTCAGGTAAATTCATATTTAATCCTTCCAACTTATTGTAGCACAAATAATAAAAAGCCTGCAAAATATTTTGCAGGCTTTTTGGAATATTTATCAAATTTATTTTACAAAGTAACTTGCATTAACAGTTGCATAAATTTTTACAGAACCTGTTTCAATTGGAGTTCCACCTATTGCTGCTGCATCTTCTGTCATTGCAGTTGATTTTGCAAACATATTATACATTACTCTTTGATTTGCTCCTGTTGTATTACAGTTGGAATTTACAGATTTTACACCGGTAATAACAGTGCCGGTAGCTTTTGCAAGTCCGTCAGCTCTCAAACGTGTTTTTTGGGCAGCTTGATTTAACAGTTCATCACATTGTTTTTCGTATGAAGATAATGTGAAATTAAGGTTATCAATATTTGTAGCTCCTAAAGAGATTGCTTTATCAATCATCGCACCGGTAATATCAATTGATTTTGTATGTACGATAATTCTGTTAGATACTTCATATTTATCAAAATATTTTTTCCCGCTTGAATAATTGTAAACAGGTTTTGCACTAAAATCGGATGTTTTGACGTAATCACCATTTGCAACATTAATCATAGATTTCATTGCACTATATAATTTATCGGAAATTTCCTTGTTTTGTTTTGTAGCATTTTGCATTGAAACCTTATCTGTTGTCAAAATAGCAATTGAAATTTCAGCTGTATCCGGTGTAATTTCTTTATTTACGGAGGCATTTGCGGTAATAAAGCCCCTTTCAATTTCCGCAAATGCTGTTGTTGAAAGCAACAAACAACAAATTGCTGTTATCGCAAAAATCTTTTTCATACAAATCTCCTTTTATTTTGTTATCGTATCTGAAGATTCTTCTTTTGAGGTTTCTTCTTTTTTTAAATCATCAATGTTTTTTAAAATCACTTGATTAATTGCTTTAGCTCTAGCTTGATTTCTTATTCTTTCCATTAAAACATTCATTTCTTCGTCACTAAGCTCTTTGGGTTTTCCAAAACATATAGCAAAGTGTTTTTTAGTAGAAATAAAATATGTAATAAATATTATTGCCCACAATAAAATACCTTGAAGCATATTGATTTCTGGAAGTAATGGAGATGCAAATTTATTCCATAAAGTCATTGCAACCAATCCGGGAAAACCGATAAATCCTGCTGCAAGGCATATAACTATAAATCCCGCTTTTAAAAGTCCGCTAAAACCAGTTATTTCAATTATTTTTGCATTTCTTTTCATAAATCTTCCTTTAACATGTCCATAAATTCATTTTCTGTCAATATTATAACACCTAAATCTAAAGCTTTGTCTAATTTTGACCCGGCATTTTCTCCCGCAAGAACATAAGAAGTCTTTTTAGATACGGAGGATGAGGTTTTTCCGCCGTATTGCTTAATTAATTCAGAAGCCTCATCTCTTGTCATATTTTGTAATGTGCCGGTCAAAACAAAGGTTTTACCTGCGAGTTTATCCGATTTCGGTAAAGATTTAGATGTCGGATTGATACCGAGAGTTTTTAGTTCTTCAATCATTTTGATATTTTCTTCATCGTGGAAAAATTCATATATTGATTCCGCCATTTTTGTACCAATTCCGTCAATAGATTCTATTTCAGAAATATTAGCCTGTTGGATATCGTCAATTGAGGCAAAATTTCCGGCGAGAATTTCGGCTGTTTCTTTCCCGATGTATCTGATAGAAAGAGCTGTAAGTAAACGATTTAACGGTTTTGATTTACTTTCCTGAATAGCATTAAACATATTGTATGCTGATTTTTCTTTTACACCGTCAAGTTGAGTAAAATCTTGCATTGTAAGTCGGTATAAATCAACAGGATTACTGATGAATTTACCGTCATAAAGCTGTTGGATAATTGCCGGACCGACAAAATCAATATCCATTGCACTTTTAGATACCCAAAATTCTATTCTTGCGATAATTTGTTGTGAACAATTTTTACTTTCACAATATAAATTTACTTCTCCGGGGCGTTCAACAAGTTTTGAATGACAACCGGGACATTCTTCCGGTGCGTTTATTATAGCTCTGTTTTCGTGTTCATCATCTTCCATAACTTTTATAACTTTAGGAATGATTTCAGCCGCTTTTTTAATTAAAACGGTATCACCAATTCTTACATCAAGGCGTTTGATTTCGTCAAAATTATGAAGACTTGCTCTTGAAACAGTACTTCCTGCAAGAGCTACAGGCTCAAGTATTGCAACAGGTGTAATAGCACCTGTTTTACCGACATTTACTTCTATATCTAAAAGTTTTGTACTAACTTCTTCCGGCGGGAACTTAAATGCTGTTGCCCATTTAGGTGCACGTGATGTGAAGCCCAAGTCTTGTTGGCAGGCGATATCGTCAACTTTGATAACAACCCCATCTGTTGCATAATCCAAATCAAATCTTTTTGTTGACCATTCACGACAATATTTAATTGCTTCATTAATATTTTTACATGGTCTTATGTTTGGGTTAATTTTGAACCCGAGTTTTTTTAAAAACATCATACCTTCATAATGTGTTTTGGGAGCATTCGGTATGTTTTCAAAAACTGAAGAATAAACAAAAATAGATAAATCTCTTTTGGCTGTGATAGTACTGTCTAATTGTCTTATTGAACCGCTTGCGGCATTTCTTGGATTTGCGAAAACTTTTTCGCCGTTTGCCAGATTTTCTTCGTTAAGTTTTTCAAATGAAGTTTTTGGCATGTAAATTTCGCCTCTTACTTCAACATCAACAGGTTCAAACAGTTTTAACGGTATAGCTTTGACAGTTTTTAAATTAGTTGTAATATCTTCACCTGTAACACCGTCGCCACGAGTAACACCACGTACAAAAATACCTTTTTCATAAGTTAATGCAATAGCAAGCCCGTCAATTTTAAGTTCACATACAAGTTCCGTATTGTTGCCGCATTCTTTTGTTACACGTTCATACCATTTATTTAACTCTTCGTCATCATAAGTATTATCAAGACTGTAAAGGCGATATTTGTGTTTATGCGGGAAAAACTTTTCACTTACGGAACCTACACGTTGAGTAGGGCTATCTGGTGTTTTTAATTGAGGATTTTCGTCTTCAAGTTTTTTGAGTTCAGCGAATAATTTATCATATTCAAAATCACTTAAATATGGATTTTCTTCAACATAATACTTATAATTACTTTTATTAATTTCATCTTTCAAATAATTAATTCTGTCAAATAATGATTGCATATTTTCCCCTTTGATAAAATTATAGCATAAATTTTATTTGCCATATTTTATGTTATTCCGGTATTAACTGGAACACAATTCTAAAAAGCTTATATAAAATTTTTATAATGCTCATTATAAAAATCACCAAAACGGTCTTCTAAAATAGCTTCTCTGCATTTTTGAGAAAATTCAACCAAAAATTGAATATTATGTATGGATAATAATGTTGCTGCAGTGATTTCTCCACATCTCCAAAGATGTCTGATGTAAGCTCGTGAATGATTTTGACAAGTATAGCAGTTACATCCTTCAATCAGTGGTGCACTGTCGTCATAAAACTCTTTATTTTTAATGTTCTTTTTGCCATTCCAAGTAAAGAATGAACCGTGACGTGCATTTCTGGTTGGCAATACACAGTCAAACATATCAACACCACGCTTAATTCCGTCGAGTAAATCTTCGGGTGTGCCGACTCCCATAAGGTATCTTGGTTTGTTTGCAGGTAAAAGTTTTGGTGTGATATCAAGGAAGTGATTCATAATTTCTTTTGTTTCACCAACACTTAAACCACCGATAGCATACCCCGGAGCATCAAATGAAGAAATTACATTAGCACTTTCTTTTCTTAAATCATCAAAAAATGCACCTTGTACAATGGGGAACAGTGCTTGTTTAGGATTTGTTTTGGCTTTAAAACAGCGTTCCAACCATCTGTGAGTACGTTCCATAGCTTTTTTAGCCGTGTCATATTCGCACGGAAACGGTGCACATTCATCAAATGCCATAATAATATCTGCACCTATGTCTTGTTGAATTTCCATTGAAACTTCCGGTGATATAAAGTGTTTTTTTCCGTCTTTCGGGTCCCGAAATTCAACACCGTCTTCAGTTATTTTTCTCAAATGTGCAAGAGAAAATACTTGAAATCCGCCTGAGTCTGTTAGAACAGGCTTATTCCAATTCATCCAACCGTGAATTCCGCCAAATTGTTTGATAAGTTTTGTTCCTGCTCTTAAATATAAATGATAAGAGTTTGACAAAATAATTTGTGCACCGGTATCTTCAATTTGTTTTGATGTAAGAGTTTTTACGGATGAATTTGTTCCGACCGGCATGAAAATCGGTGTCAAAATTTTTCCGTGAGGTGTTGTTAAAATCCCTGCACGAGCACCGGTTTGTTTGCATTCATGTATCAACTCATAATCGAAATATTCGTTAGACATCCAAATCCTCAATTACAATTTCTGACATGTTTTCATAATTAGTACAAAATTCTTCAGGTTTGAAGTAGATAGCTATTTCACGTTCTGCACTTTCGACACTGTCAGAACCATGAACGACATTGTATTCCATTAACATTGCAAAATCAGAACGAATGGTTCCGGCTTCTGCTTCATTCGGGTTCGTTTTCCCCATTAAATGTCTTGCAGCCTGAACAGCATTATACCCTTGTAAAACCATTGCAACAACAGGACCGCTTTGGATATATCTGATTAAACGGTTATAGAATGACTTTCCTTTGTGTTCAGCATAATGTTTTTCTGCCATTTCTTGTGTAACGTTTAACATTTTTAATGCGATAACTTTTAATCCTTTAGCTTCAAATCTTCTGATAATTTCGCCGGTTAATCCCCTTTTAACCCCATCAGGTTTTACCGCTACAAAAGTTCTTTCTTCTATATGCATAATATTTTCCTCCATTTAGAGTTATTATAACATAAATAGCTTGAAAAATCTAATATTCCTCAATTTTTGTAAAATCAAGATTTTTTTTCATGGAATTTAAGTTTTTAAAGAAAATTACGGACATGATTGTGCAGAGTAATATTACGGCACTAATTAGACCGCACCAAAAGCCGATTAAGTTGAGGTTGTATTTAAACGCTAATATGTACCCGAGCGGAATAGAAATAAGCCAAAAACAAATAAAATTTGCAACCATTACGACTTGAGTTTTCTTTATCCCCTTGAAAATTCCTGAAAGTGATACTTGTATTCCGTCAAATACTTGGAAACAGGCCAATAAATATATTACCGGAACACTTATTTTTATAAGTTCAACATCAGATGTAAATAAGCTCGCCAAAAATTGCGGGAATGTTGCGAAAAATACGGAACTACATGCCATAAATCCAACTGCCATTCCCAATCCGATAAAAGCATAACGACGTAAATCCACAAGATTATTTGCCCCGTTTGCAAATCCAACTTTGACGGCTATAGCGTTTGACAAGGCTAACGGTACCATGAAAGAAACGCTTGTAAGTGTACAAACTAAATTTTGTGCAGCGGCGTAAACTCCCGAAACTCTGCCCATAAAAACTACAACACTGTTAAATGCTACAAATTCAATAAGAATTGCAATAGAAATAGGCAATCCGACTTTTATTAAATTTATAAAATAATCAGTTTCATTTTTGCAGTTTCTTAAATTCATTACCCTGAAACAATACCATAGTAAAATAAATCCCATAAAATACCTTACAATAAAACTCGCTATAGCAAGTCCAACAACTCCGAGTGAGGGTATTGGTCCCCAGCCAAAAACCAATATTATATTGAGAATTATATTCAAAAATACTGAGAATACGGTAATTAAATTAGGGAATAAAACTATTTCAAATGCTTGTAAAAATTCTTTTAGTGCAGTATGTAAATAACCGCCAAAAGTGGCAAATGCAGTTATTAACATGTATTCTTTAATATGCGAAATTAAATGAACTGGAAAGTTCATATAATCAATAAGCGGAATAAAAGCGAGCTGTGCAAGCATGATTATAAAAGCCATAGCCATTGCAAATCTTATTGTCGGATAAAAATATTTTTTTGCAGATTGGTTTGCCCCTCGATAATTTGCCAAAACCGGTGAAACACTTACTATAAGTCCTACTCCAAATGTCAGAATACAATTTGAAATAGCTGTTGCAATTGAAATTGCAGCGAGTGTATCGGTCGAATGTCTTCCCGCTATCAATACATCTCCGACGGAAATCATTATAAAACCGAGATTTCCCATAATTATAGGAAATGCAATATTTAAAAGTTCTTTTACGTATTTTTTAAATTCGGATAAATGCATAACTATATTGTAGCATAAATAGAAAATATCAAATTAATTTTGCATTTCCATTTATTTTTTGATACAATACCCACTGTACAGATTACACGAGGAACCTTATGAAACTCTCATCATCTTTTAAAGTCGGTTTATTAACATTAATTGCTTTAATAATGCTTGTTGGTATTGTTTTAAGAGTAAAAGGCAGAGCGTTTTCGAATGCTGACAGAATAGAAGTTCAATTTAAAGATGTAAATGGCATGCGTCCGGGTTCGGGTGTACAAATGATGGGGTTAAAAGTTGGTCAGGTTGAAGAAATTACACCTATAATCAATGATAAGGAAAATTATGTAAAAGTGAAATTTGTTATTACTGATCCGGATATTTCAATTCCGAAAGCTTCTATGTTTTCAATTCAACAATCCGGACTTATAGGTGAATTGTTTTTGGAAATTACCCCTCCGAAAACTCGAACACTTTATATCCCTATGAAAACAAAGGATTTGCTGTATAAAGATGACTTAGTTCAAATGAAACTTGACGATAAATATTATGATGTCGGTGTTGTTAAAGCTATTGAAGTTATTTCAAAAGCTGCGGTACCTTATTCATACAGAGATAATATTCCGACATCTTATGCTTACAAAGTTGATTATATTGTTAATCTTCCGGGATTGATACTTCCTGAATTTATGAAGGGAAATGCAGTATTTGCAAATGGTGAAAAGAAACTTAGAATTTCAACATTAGACGATGTAATCCCTCCGTATCCTGAACAGAGTTCACCATATACAATAATTGAACCGATGAGAATATCGGATTTTATGGAATGGCAATATAAAGCAGCGGAATCACTTACTGAAACCAATAAAAAAATTAATGATTTGCTTTCGGATGAAGTTATTGCAGAGTTGCAAACTTCTGTTGCTAACATAAATTCTTTAACATCAAAATCAGCTGAAACAATGGCTAAATTTGACCAATTAATTGATGCTTCGCAAGGTGATTTGAAAGAACTTATGACAATGCTTGACCGAACAAGTAACGATTTTTCAAAGTTGTCGGATAATCTTAACGGGATAATCGGAGATAAAGAATTTAAAACCAAATTATATAGTACTGCTGATTCATTAGAATTATTATCCAAAAACTTGAACAAAATTATGGATAATGGCAATGCTGAAGCAATAGCTGCTGATTTGAGAGTGACAATGAGAAATGTTAACGAAATAAGCGGTTATATAAATTCAATGACCAAAGATGATAATCTTAAAAAAGATTTGACAAGAACGGTTAACAGTGTAAATAAAGCAATGAGTGATGTTTCAACTACTCTTGCCGCTCTCAATAATGTAACTCCGGACAATAAAACGGAAATTCAAAAAATTATTGATGATACTTCGGTTACAACTTGTAACTTAAGAAAATTCTCGGAAAAATTAAACAAAAGATTTTTACTATTTAGATTAATGTTTTAGAAATATATGAAAATAAAGACAGAAATAACAAAACTTCATTATAATCGTGATGCGAAGGGGATATTGATAACCCTCCTTGAGTATTGCTCTTATGTTTATGGTGTAGGTAGCACTTTTAAAAATTGGTTGTATGATAAGAAAATTTTCAAACCTAAAAAGGTTAATGCGTTTGTAATTTCGGTAGGAAATATGACAACCGGCGGGGTCGGAAAAACTCCTGTAGTTCTTGAAATTGCCAGATATTTGACTAAAAAAGGTGAAAAAGTAGCAATAGTTTCTCGAGGATACGGCGGAAAACTTGATAATAAAAAAGTTAATGTTATTTCAGATGGTGAGAATGTTTTTTATACAGCGGCAATGGCTGGTGATGAACCGTTCTGGCTTGCTCAAAAGGCAGACGGAGTTTGTGTTTTTACGTGTAAAAACAGATATAAAGCTGCAAAATACGCAATAGAGAATTTCGGTATAACAAAAATTATACTTGATGACGGTTTCCAACATCGTAAACTTCATCGTGATTTGGATATAGTACTAATGGATAGTAAAATGGGGCTTGGAAACGAAAAACTTTTACCGGCAGGACCATTGCGAGAAGGTGCGGAAGCTCTTGAACGTATCGATAAATTATTAATTGTGAGTAAAAATGTTGAGCATTCGAAAGCTGAAAAATTTGCTCGTATTATGGAAAAAAGATTAAATATAGAAACTCATATTTGTAAAATTGAGCCTGATTATGTTTATAATATAAAGACCGGTGAACATTTAGAACAAAATTCTGCTTTAACTGCAATTTGTGCAATAGGTCAACCGCAACAATTTTTTGATTTTGTAGAAAGTAATTATGTTTTAAAAAAATCAATTGCATTGGATGACCATCATCAGTATTCACCAATTGACTTGATAGATATTCAAGGGAATATTGTCACGACTGAAAAAGATGCCGTAAAACTCTTAAAATTTGATAAAGATAACATTTATGCTATGAAATTGAAAACAACATTGGATGTTGAAAGGCTTTTGAAAAATGTGCCTAAAGGTTAATATTGATAAAATTGTTCAAATTTTAAAACAAGCAAAACAGCCGCAAAGTGATTTTGTCAAACTTATGGACACATTTAAAAATCCATATTTGGTCTTGATAGCGTGTATTTTAAGTTTACGTACAAATGATAAAACAACATATCCTGCGACTTTAAGGATGTTGCAACTGGGCAAAACTCCTGAAGATTTTGCTAAATTAGACCCGAAAGTTTTGGAAAAAGCTATTTATCCTGTTGGTTTTTATGCAAATAAAGCTAAACAAATTGTAGAACTTTCAAAAATTATTGTAGAAAAATATGACTCCAAAGTCCCTGATACGATTGAAGAGCTTTGTAAATTTAATGGTGTTGGCAGAAAAACTGCCAATCTTGTTTTGAGTGAAGGATTTAATAAGCCTGCAATTTGTGTCGATGTGCATGTTCACAGAATTTCTAATAGGCTAGGTTATGTAAAAACAAAAACTCCGGAGGAAACGGAATTTGCGCTAAGAGAAAAACTTCCTGAAAAATATTGGATTGATATAAATTCATTATTTGTTACTCACGGACAAAATGTTTGCAAGCCGATAAATCCAAAATGTGAAGAATGTCCGATTAAAAATTATTGTAATAAAACTTTATAATATAGCAAAATGTAAATTTCACAGCGTTATTATTTAAAGCACAAGATAAAGGAAAGGCAAATATATGAAAATAAATTCTATAAAACCGGCAGTAACAAAATTTATTGATAATGTTAAATATGAAAAAGAACAAAAATTCCTTAATAAATATGTTCAAGTTCATGATGAAGGAATGAGTGCAGATGCGTATAAGGAAATTATGAAAGCGCGAAAAACTATTGCTAACTATGTTGCGCCTAAAGCTGTTGCGGTTGATATTTATTCAAACGGTTCAGAATCTAAAAAAGGATTGGATATTGTTGTTCAAGACCTTTTACATTCTAAAAAAACATCTCGTACCATGAATGCAGATACAAAAGCTATTCACAATCACGTTGTTGATGATTATATCGTAGTAGATCATGCTTGGGACGGAGTTCAACAAACACGTCTTACAACACATGAGTACGAAGAAACATTTTTAAAAACATTATACAGAAATATTTCTGAGATGGTTAATAATCTTCAAGGCAAAAAATAACTTGATTTAATAGGGCTTTTATGCAATAATACTTGTGAGATTGTATGATATTGGTCTTTTTAGTATGTACAATCGGGGTTTAATATATAGACAGGAGTTAATCAATGAGTATTGGAACATCTCACAAGATTAGCATATCCAAGTTGGATGAAATTTTGGCATCTTATGATTACAAAAAATCCAACCTTATTGCTATCTTACAAAAAGTTCAGGAAGAATATAGATATCTGCCTGAAGAAGCAATGATTTACATCGGAACAAAAATCGAGGGGCTATCTCCTGCAACAGTTTTTGGTGTTGCAACATTTTATGCACAGTTTTCGTTGGAACCTAAAGGGAAATTTGAAATAAAAGTTTGTGACGGAACTGCTTGCCACGTACGCGGTTCAATGCCGGTTTTGAATGCTATCCGAAATAAACTGGAACTAAAAGAAGGACAATTGACCAGTGATAACGGTTTATTCTCACTGGAAACAGTAAGCTGTCTTGGCGCATGCGGACTTGCTCCTGTAGTTGTAATTAACGGAAAAGTTTACCCGCAAATGACATCTGATGCAATCAGTATTGTACTTGATACTCTTATGAAAGAGGAGGCATAATGGAAAAAACTACTTTAAACATTGATATAAAAGAAGAACAAAAAAAGGCGCAGGAAAATATTTCCAAACAAGGGTTGAGAGTACTTGTTTGTGCCGGAACAGGATGTGTTGCAAACGGTTCATTAGGTGTTATTGAAAGATTTAGAGAACTTGGTGCAGATGTATCTGTTTTGACAGATTACGATAAAATGACAATTATTCCGACAGGATGTCATGGTTTTTGTGAACAAGGTGTTTTGGTAAGTATTCCGGATAAACACGTAACTTATGTAAAAGTACGTTATAAGGATGTTGAAGAAATTTATGAAAGCCATGTAAGAAATAATAAACCTGTCGAAAGACTTCTTTATACTGACCCTCAAACGCAAGAACACGTTTTTAAAGACGAAAATATTAATTTTTATGCAAAACAAACTCGTACGGCTCTTGCAAATTGCGGACATATTAATGCTGAATGTATTGATGAAGCAATTGCGATGAGAGGTTATGAAGCTTTAGCGAATGTCCTTGCAGAAAATAATCCTGATGCGGTAATAGAAACAATTGAAAAATCAGGTTTGCGCGGTAGAGGTGGCGGAGGCTTCCCAACTGGCAGGAAGTGGAGATTTACTGCCGCAAATAAAGGCGGAAAATCTTATGTTGTTTGTAACGGAGATGAAGGTGACCCCGGAGCATTCATGGATAGAAGTATTATGGAAGGTGACCCGCATAAACTTCTTGAAGGTATGGCAATTGCTGCTTTTGCAATTGGTGCTGACGAAGGTTATATATATGTTCGTGCAGAATATCCGCTTGCAATTACACGATTAAAAAAAGCAATTAAAGATGCAGAAGAAAGAAATTTCCTTGGCAATAATATTATGGGTAGTAATTTCTCATTTAATCTACACATAAAAGAAGGTGCGGGTGCATTCGTTTGTGGTGAAGAAACTGCACTTATCGCATCTATCGAAGGTGAACGGGGAATGCCAAGACCAAAACCGCCGTTTCCGGCAAATAAAGGTCTGTTTGGCAGACCGACGTTGATTAATAACGTTGAAACATTGGCGAATGTTCCGGTTATTATGCTCAAAGGCGCAGATTGGTTTGCTAAAATGGGTACTGAAACTTCAAAAGGTACAAAAACATTTGCTTTAACCGGTGAAGTTAATAATACCGGTTTGATTGAAGTTCCGATGGGAACAACTCTCCGTGAAATTATTTTTGATATTGGCGGTGGTATCAGAGGCGGGAAGAAATTCAAGGCAGTTCAAATCGGTGGACCATCAGGCGGATGTTTGACAGAAGAACATCTTGATTTGCCAATGGATTATGACAGTTTGATAAAAGCAGGTGCAATGGTCGGTTCAGGCGGACTGGTTGTTATGGCTGAAGATACCTGTATGGTTGAAGTTGCAAGATTTTTCATGAACTTTACTAAAAACGAAAGTTGCGGAAAATGTGTTCCGTGTCGTGAAGGTACGAAAAATATGCTAAAAATTCTTGAAAAAATCGTAGCCGGAAAAGGTGAACTTTCCGACTTGGATTTATTGGAAGAACTCGCTTATACGGTAAAAGACGGTTCACTTTGCGGACTTGGTAAAACAGCTCCGAACCCTGTTCTGTCAACTCTTAAATACTTTAGAGATGAATATGTCGCACATATTGTTGATAAAAAATGTCCTGCAGGTGTTTGTACAGCTATGAAAAAGATAGTTATAGATGAAGATAAATGTAAGGGCTGTACAAAATGTGCAAGAACCTGTCCTGTAGGCGCAATTGAGGGAGTTGTAAAACAACCGCATCATATTAATCAGGAAAAATGTATTAAGTGTGAAGCGTGTTTGAATAACTGCCCGTTCAAAGCAATTAAGTTAGCATAATTAGTAAGGGAATTTAAAGATGACAGATATAAAAACATTATTTATAGACGGTAAAGAAGTTGAATTTACTGATGAACCCAACTTACTTGAAGTTATCAGAAAAGCAGGTATGAATGTTCCTACATTCTGCTACAGACCTGATTTAACTTCTTTCGGTGCGTGCAGAATGTGTGTTGTGGAAGTTGAAGGCAGAGGTATTCAGTCTTCTTGTACAATGCCTCCGGAAGCAGGCTTAAAAATTCATTTAAACACAGAAAAAACAAGACGTATAAGGAAAACAGTTCTAGAACTTTTACTTGCAAACCACGATAAAGAGTGTTTAACCTGTGAAAAGTCAGGAGATTGTGAACTCCAAAAATATTCTGAAGAATACGGAATTAAAAAAATTCGTTATCCTGAAAAAACAAAAGAAGAATTTTTGCCGGTTGATGACAGTTCACCGTCAATAGTTAGAGATCCGAACAAATGTATTCTTTGCGGTGCGTGTGTAAGAGCTTGTACAGAATTTCAGGGACATTCAGTTCTTGGATTTGCAAACAGAGGTTCAAAAACCGTAGTGCAACCTATGAACGGAAGGCCTTTGGGACAAGTTGATTGCGCAAATTGCGGTCAGTGTGCTGCGGTTTGTCCGACCGGTGCTTTAACTATAAAATCGCAAATAGAAGATGTTTGGGCAAGAATTACAAATCCGACAAAAAAAGTAGTTGCTCATATGGCTCCATCAGTTCGTGTCGCACTTGGTGAAATGTTTGGACTTGAAGCAGGTGAAAATACTATAGGAAAAATCAACGCTGCATTAAGAAAAATCGGTTTCGATATGGTATTCGATACGAATTTTGGTGCAGATTTGACAATTATGGAAGAGGCAACAGAATTTTTAGGCAGACTAAAATCAGGTGAAAATCTTCCGTTATTCACATCTTGTTGTCCTGCTTGGATTAAATATATAGAAACAATGCATCCTGAAATGTTGAAACATCTATCAAGCTGCAAGTCCCCAATGTCAACGCAGTCACCGATTTTAGTTGATTTGTTACCTAAAACAATGGGTATTGACAGAAAAGACCTTACGGTTGTTGCGATTATGCCTTGTACGGCGAAGAAATTTGAAGCTCTTCGTCCTGAAATGTCGCAAAACGGGGTTCCTGATACCGATTTTGTATTAACGACAAAAGAACTTGGCAAAATGATTAAGAGTGCAGGTATTGATTTTAATGCTTTAGAACCTGAAAATGCGGATTCACCGTTTGGTGAATATACTGGTGCGGGTACGATTTTCGGTGCATCCGGCGGTGTTGCGGAAGCTGCCGTAAGAACGGCTTATGAATTTGCAACAGGAGAAGTTTTGCAAGATGTCGATATAAAACAAATGCGTGGAACTTCAAACAGATGCCGTGATATTGAGCTTGATTTAAAAGGCACAAAACTTGTTGTAAGAGTTGTTTCAACATTAAAAGAAGCAGAAAAATCTTTGCAAGAAATAAAATCAGGTAAAGCTCAGTTCCAAATGCTTGAAGTTATGGCTTGTCCTGGTGGATGTATTAACGGCGGCGGTCAACCGATTAGCTGCAATAGCAGTAAAATTAAGGCTGAACGTGCTGAAGGACTTTATAAAGAAGATAAAGAGCTTTCAATTCGTAAATCTCACTTGAATACAGCTGTTCAAAAACTTTATCAAGAATTTTTGGAACATCCTAATTCACACAAAGCACATGAAATTTTACACACAGCTTATACTGATAGGTTTAAAGATTCATATCGTGATGTAAAAGAATAAAAAAGAGGCTCTTTTGAGCCTCTTTTATTGTCTGTATGTATTTAAAAGTTTCGCAATCGGTCCTGCTGTTTTTTCATCGAGCGGGTCAACCTGTCCTCGCAAGGTTGAATATGGAGAATGAGCTTGAATTTTTTGCCATTTTTCGCTTTGTTTTTGTAATTCAAGTTGTTCATCTGTCATAACAGTTAAATGCAAATGCCAGAGAGAAGTTTCACCGGTATGACCGACGTAACCTATGGAATCTCCTTTATGTAAATATGTACCTACTGAAGGTAACGGAATTGAATCATAGTCAGGATAATCTTCGGGGCGTGCCAAATGGTCAAAACTGTAGCGTCTTCCGTCAATACCCATAATTGTTATAGTATTCGCAATAACGTTGTCTTCTTTTCTTGCGTGTTTTTCTGAAATAACAACTCCGTTTATCGGAGAACTGATTAAAACAGGTTTTTTAGGTTTGCGTGCATAGGGTGTTATAAATATATCAAGCCCTAAATGCGGACGTCCTTGTGGCCGTTTAGCAAAAAACTTTCCAAAATCTTCCAAATAAATATTATTGTTGTTTTCAATAGGCAGTTGATATTCAATTACTTGTGAGCTATTCATAAGCCGCTCTTTTAGAGTTGAAACCGAATTATCATCAAATCTGCGAATTTTACCGCCACGAAAATTAGTTTCTTCGATTATATTTAAATCATCAATAACTTTTTCTGCAAACGGACGTTGAACAACTTCCAGCCGTTTAATAAATTCATCTTTATCGCAAGAGCGAATAGCTTTTCCTGTTTTTGCAGGAATGCATAATGATGCACCTATTAGTGTTGCAGTTGCGATTGCTTTAATTGGAGAAATTTTCATACCTGTATAAAACATGAACAAAAATATTTTTGCTAATCTACATCAACAGGTTCCCGAAGAATTTTTTCTATGGCTTCACGTGCAGTAAAAACAAGGCTTTCCGGCACATTGTCAATTGTTGTAAATTGTCTTAAAACATCCACGGTTCGTTTAAAAGCTCTAACTATATCGCCTTCACCCATGTCTATTTGTTCAGTAATGGTGTCCCATTCTGCACCTTCCACCCATAATTCAATTAATGATGAAAAATAAGGATTAACATACATTGGAGCTTCTATTTGATATTTACTTTGTATTTTCTCAATTTTTCTACGAATATTACGGATTAAATTTAAAGTTTTTCGAACCGGTTGAGATATTGGCAGATACGGGATATCGATTCGTAAATCTTCTGTAGTAATTGCACAAATTACTGCTGCCAACTGTGCGGGTGTAAGTCCTTCCAGTACATTGGAGAATATAATTTCAGCAATATACAATTCGTTTTCTGAACGAATTTGCGAAGTTGTCATACCATGTTCTGTGGGATAATCATCTTTTAAATAAAATTTTTCTGTTAAAACAGCTCGATGAGCAAGAAAATTATTCCAATACAAATCACGTTGACGTTCCATTTCTTTACGTAATTTTGCTTGTTTTACTTCAAGCCTACCTAAAACTTCTATATTTTTAACGTGTTTTTTATATCTATTGCATCTGTCGCAAGGATATTTATGCAGTTGTTCAAGAAGTTCTTTGTTTTTATCACGGAATGCGATAACTTCCGCAGAAAATGGTCTTTTTTTACTTTGTTCTTGTTTACAGATTTTTTTATAAGTAAGTCGATTTTGAACATATAAATGTCGCATCTTGTCATATTTGATAAAGTCTTCATCTGTAAGTTTGCAATGACAAATGAAATTTCTTTCTGCAATATCACGTTCGTTTTGTTCAAATTGTTTTAAAACAGGCTGCATTCTTGAACCGGCGGAAAAATATCCGAAACTTTTCATTATGAGTTCTTTTGCTTCATCCAAACTAAATCTTTGTAAAAGATTTAGAACCATTGAATAACTCGGTGAAAAGCGGCTTTCCAAAGGGTTAGCATCACTCAAAACCAATTCGGCAACTTCATCAGGTGTTTGGAAAGGGGTTCCGACGATAGTTACAAAACCGACTTCATCCATTCCACGACGTCCTGCACGTCCTGACATTTGTAAAAATTCACTGGCTGTAAGCATTCTGTGTCCGCTATCGGTTCTTTTGCTTGTAGAACTTATAACAGTTGAACGAGCCGGCATATTTATACCTGCAGCAAGAGTTTCTGTCGCAAACACAACTTTTATAAGTCCTTTTTGAAAAAGTTTTTCAACAAGAATTTTCCATGCAGGTAAAAGTCCTGCATGATGCGAAGCTACACCTTGTAATAAATATTCAATATGTTTGTTTGCATATAAATGCGGATTTTCTGCAATATAATCATCAATAAATTGTCTTATTTGTGCTTGTTCCGTTGGTGTAACCAATCCTAAGCCTGCACATTTTTCCATTTGTTCATCACATTTTTTACGGGAAAAAGTAAAATAAATTGCAGGTAACATATCCTTTTCTGCAAGATTTCTTACAACATCTTTGACATATGATTTTTGTTTGCTTTTACCATGTCTTGCCCACTGTGGTTTTTCAGGCTTAATTTTACTGTTAAGTTGTCCGCTTGGGGTTAATAGCGGAAGTAATTTATTAGGTTGTGAACTATCAAAATAATAAAATCTTAACGGCACCGGTCGAAAGTCAGTATCAACCAATTCAGTTTTTGAATGAACAGTATTAATCCAGTCTGTAAGTTCATCACAATTTGCAACTGTTGCCGAAAGTGCGATAATTTGAACATTTGTAGGACAATAAATTATACTTTCTTCCCAAACTGTTCCTCGTTGTTCATCATTCATGTAATGAACTTCGTCAAGAACAACATATTTTACGTCTTTTAAATTATCAGCAACTGCACCAAAATTAGTTCCGTAAAGCATATTACGGAAAACTTCAGTTGTCATTACAACTATTTGTGCGTTTCTGTTAATTGAAGTATCGCCCGTTAAAAGACCGACTTTATCTTGCCCGTATTTTTCTCCAAAATCGTAATATTTTTGATTTGAAAGAGCTTTTAGCGGAGTTGTATAAAAAATTCTTGACCCGTTTTCCAAAGCTCTATGAATTGCGTGTTGAGCAATAACTGTTTTTCCGGCACCGGTAGGTGCACATACTACAACGCTTTTGCCGTCGTCAATATAATTACAGGCATCTTTTTGAAAATCATCAAGTTCAAACGGAAATTCATACTTCATATTCTAATTATTGCATAATTTTTAAAAATTGTAAAACATGTTAAAAAAGAGTCCGAAAGGACTCTTTTTTGTTAAACTTTTCTCTTACGAGCAGCTTCTGATTTGCGTTTTCTTTTAACGCTTGGCTTTTCATATCTTTCACGTTTTTTAACTTCTGAAAGAATACCGGCTTTTTGAATTTTTTTCTTGAAACGTCTTAATGCGCTTTCAATAGATTCGTTTTCGCCAACTTTAACTTCTGCCATTTATATTTTCACCACCTTTATAAATCTTGTGTCCAAACTAAGAATATCATAAATATAAATAAATTTCAAGAAAATGTTAAGATATTACTAGCAAAAAATATATTTATGTGGTTTAAAAGTAGAAAAAGGAGTTTTATGCAAACTACTCAAATCTCATACAATCCTAATTTTACAAGTGTAATACCGGTAAAGGTTATTGCAAACGGTAAAGAGGCACTTGACGAAGAAACTGTTCGTAAAGCTTGTAATGCTGTTATACGAGCAATTTCCGGTCCTATAAAAGACAATCCAAATCCGGCAATAAAACCTGCTGCAGCTATGTTGAGCACAATGGATCCGGATTATTGTTATTACAAAGCTTATGCTGGCGGTTACCTATCTTCAGGTAGTGATTTAATCAATTCAGACTATTTTAAAACTATTATCGGAAAACACGGCGGATATATTGTTACAGGACAGCCGGTAAATGTTTTTAATGAATTGGGACATAAAATCGGAAAAGCTAAAAAAGAGTGCAAGCTTAACGGTATGCAAAACAGTAAAACTTTGCAAAATGCACAAGATGCTTATTTTGCTTATATGAGAAAAATAGGCTGTAATTTATCTTTGCGTATAAGAGAAGCTTTTAACAATATAACAAAAGAGCGTTTTGGAAAACAACAACAAATGGAAGTTTCTGTTACAACCAAACAAGTTAAACAAAAAGGTGTTCCGAAAATTGCTATAAAAAGTATTGAGGATATAAAATTTTCAGATAGACCTGATAAATTTACAAAAACTTCATAAAGTATTTTAAATTAAAATTGTTTGCGTTATATTTATCAGGTTGAGATAAATACGGAGAGAAAAATGTACAACGTAGCAATAATTGGTGCAGGCCCCGCAGGTATTTTTGCGGCATTGGAAATCACAAAACTTAAACCTGAATGGAAAGTTGTTTTAATTGAAAAAGGTCAAAAAATTGAACGCAGAAAATGCCCTTTGCGAGAAGGTTCACCGGCTTGTGTTAATTGCAAACGTTGCGGCTTGTTGTGCGGATGGGGCGGAGCAGGTGCTTTTTCTGACGGGAAATTAACTCTTACTCCTGATGTCGGCGGTCACCTTGTTGATTATATGCCAAGAAAAAAAGCCGAAGACTTGATTGATTATGCAGATAAGCTTTATCTTGATTTTGGTGCGACTGAAGAAGTTTTTGGTACAGATATTAAAACATTCCATGAAATTGAGCATCAAGCAGTTCTTGCGGAACTAAAACTGGTTCATTCACCTGTCCGACATCTTGGAACAGAAAGAAGTCTGGATGTTTTGAAAGCTATGCAGGATTATCTTGATGAAAGAATTACAATTTTAAACAATGTTTCAGCAGAAAGCCTTATTGTTGAATGTGAACAAGTAAAAGGAATTAAACTTGACAACGGTGAAACAATATGCGCTGAATATACAATCATAGCTCCGGGTAGAGAAGGTGCAGATTGGCTTACGAAAGAATTTGCCGAACATAAAATAGGTATGGTAAACAATGCAGTTGACGTCGGGGTTCGTGTTGAACTTCCTGCTCCTGTGTTTGAACCGTTAACATCAAAACTTTATGAATCAAAATTAATATATCATTCGCCGACTTTTGGTGATGAAGTCAGAACTTTCTGTATGAATCCAAACGGTGAAGTGGTTCAAGAAAATTACAGCGGAATTGCAACTGTAAACGGTCACAGTTATGCAAACTTCAAAACACCGAATACAAACTTTGCTCTTCTTGTTAGTGAAAAATTCACAGAACCGTTTAAAGAACCAATTCAATATGGTCAACATATTGCAAGACTTGCAAATATGCTCGGTGGCGGTATATTGGTACAACGTTTCGGTGACTTGCTTGAAGGCAGACGTTCTACACCGGAAAGAATTAAATCAAGCATAATTACACCTACCCTTGCTTGTGCAACTCCGGGTGATTTAAGTTTGGTATTGCCGTATAGACAATTAACCAGTATTAAAGAAATGTTATTTGCACTTGATAAAATTGCTCCGGGAGCAGCTTCAAGATATACATTGCTTTATGGTATTGAAGTTAAATTCTATTCAGCAAGAGTTAAATTAACCGATGAACTTGAAACTGAAGGTGTAAAAAATCTTTTTGCAATTGGTGACGGTGCAGGCGTAACACGTGGTTTGATACAGGCTTCCGCATCAGGTGTTCACGCTGCAAGAACTATTTGCGCACGGGGCTAATACGTGGTATAATTTTTGTATGAACAGAGTTAGTTTTACAGCACAAAACAAATTGATAGTTTTCGGGCTTATTCTTAGTACCGTTTTGATTATGGCGATTGCTATATTTTCAATTATGAATATCCAGAAAAAGCTCAACGAAGGTTATCAAAATTTTGGACAAGTTATTTCAAAAACTCTCGCTATTGAAAGTAGTGAAATAACAAGAGGTTTGTCCGTTAAAGAAATATATAATACTTTAAAGGCTCATACAGATTCTATTTTAAAAAGTCATAATGATATTATATTTATTGAATTTGCAGATAAAGACGGAAATCTTATATATTCAGGTAAGAATGATGCTCATAAAAGTTCTAAACGTCCTAATATTACCGTAAGTTCTCCTATGATTGATAATTCTAATTCTTTTATAGGTTCTGTTACTGTTGGACTTTCGGGTAATATTATCAGCCAAATATCATCAACAACACGTGCTTCATTATTGTTTGTTTTTGCTGTTGCGTGGCTGGTTTTTGCTTTTGTAATCCTTATAAACACTTATCTTATAACAAGAGAATTACGAATTTTGCATGACGGGGTTCACAAAATTTCGTCCGGAAGTTTTGGATATAAAATTGAGGGTGAAAATGTTAGTAATGAAGTTCAGGAACTGTTTGATTCTTTTAATGATATGTCTGCGCGACTTCATCTATATGAAGAACAAAACATTGAGCAACTGACTCTTGAACGAAATAAGCTTGAAGCTGTTTTAATGAGTATAGCTAATGGTGTTGTGGTATGTGATAATTTTGATAATGTTGTTCTTGTAAATAATCATGCCCAAAGTTTGCTAGAGGTTTCAGAAGAGCAAATGCTTAATACAAGAATACAAAACTATATTGATACAGAAGGGAATTATTGTTTTAAAGATAAAATTGATGAATTTAAAAATTCGGAAAATAAATTTGTTAGTTTTAATATAAGTGTTGACAAACGTATAATTAAATCAGTTATTTCTCCCATGTACACAAGAAGTGGTGAATATGTCGGTTATATTATCGTATTGATTGATGTAACAAAAGAAACTGAAATGGATTTAATGAAATCGCAATTTATTTCGAATGTTTCTCATGAATTAAGAACACCTGTAACTGTTTTGAGGAGCTATATTGACACTCTTTATACAATGGGTAATGAATTTGATTATGAAACTCAAAAAGAGTTTATCGGTACAATTAATAATGAAATTATACGTTTAAATACAATGGTGAATGAAATTCTTGATTTTTCAAGACTTGATTCTGATGTAGAACTTGAAAAAACATATAATGATTTTCCGCAGTTGGTTGAAAATTGTGTAAATCAAATACAGGTTCTAGCACAAGATAAAAAAGTTACATTGGAAGTTTCAAAAGATTGTGATATTCCTGAATTCATGTTCCATTACGATAGTATAGAACGTGCTATAAGAAATCTTTTATCTAACGCAATAAAATACTCTCCTGAAAATACAAAGGTTCAGGTACATGTGTTCAAATCATCAGAAAATGATGTTGCGTTAACGGTTAAAGATGAAGGTTGCGGGATTGCTCCGGAATTTCAAAAGAAAGTTTTTGATAGGTTTTTCCGTGTTGAAAATAATGCTCATACTATAAAGGGAACCGGTTTAGGGCTTCATTTGGTAAAAACAACCATTGAAAAACATCACGGCGGGAAAGTTTTCGTTACATCAGAATTGGGTAAAGGTTCTACATTTGGCTTTACATTACCGGTAAATGTATTTGAAGAAGCCGATTGTAAATAAAAATTAATTTTTAAACAAAAGTATTAAAGTAATATGAAAAATAATCCGTAAATAATATCAAGTGTATAAAATACAGGATATTAGGTAATGGAAAATACCCTGAACATTCAGGAAATACAACGAATAGCAGGCTTAAAGACAAATAATCCGAATATATCGGAACAAGAGGCTGTGCGTGTTTTAAACTCAATTTTTTCACATTACACGTCCGCAAATATAGACCCTTTGGTCTTGGAAACTTCTTATTGCAAACCCGTTAAAGAGGAAATTTATCCCGAAAATTCAGACTCAATATTAAATAATTTGCTCCAAACCCTTGGTTTTAATAAAACTGATTACATTCCTTCAATAAAAAATGTTCCTCCGGTTGAGCCAACAGCAGAAGAAATACAGTTTTTTGCAACAGATTTTTTGAAAGAAGATTTAAATAAAGCGCTTGATTTGTTTAATGCGCAAAAAACAAATCAAGGTAGTATAAGTAAATTTTATAGTAGTATTAAAGACTTGTTTCGTACAGATTTGTCGGCTTCGCAGGTTTCCAGAGTTCTTGCAGAGCAAGCTTTGGATGTTGAATTACTTCAACTTGCCGCTAATAATCAGTTAAGTGAAAAAGATTACTTGCAAGCCAAATTAGATTTTGCCGTTAAATTGTTTGGTAATAATTCAGAAAAAGCAGAACAATTGCGCAAAGGCTTGGCTTCTTTAGAACCCGAAACCTTGAATACTTTTATTTCTAACGTTTTAGCTTTGAATAATTATGAATATAAGCAACAAATTCCGCAAGTAAAAGAAAATATTTTAAAGAAAGTTCAATTTGATGAACAAATTCAAAATCGTCCAAAATTTTTAGATAGACTTAATTTTAACATACAGATTAAGAATCCTAATTCAATAGAGAGTTTAATTCAAAGCCAAAATGCTTTTAGATTAATGCCGTTTGAAGAAGTTTTTGAATTGGAAAAAGGAGTTGCATATAATCCTGAAAATATTAAAAATTTCACGGAAAAACAAACATACTTATCTATTGTTCAATCTGCGGATTATAAAATTCGACAAGTTAAAGAAATTTTGTATAATGCAACTAAGAGTGTCGAAGACATGAACAGTTACGGTGGCGGTTTTGTAGATGCGACAGGTAAAGTTGTAAACAATCTGGAGAGAAATATTTTATGTGTATTAAAGGATTTGTACAGCGATGATGAAAAAATAGAACAGGTTTTACAGCGTTCCGGTGCTGAATTAATACATGGGAAAATAGTTTTTAAAGACAGTACATCATATCGTTTGGTACTACTTTCAAAAAACATACAAAAGACATTAGAAAAGAACTTTAAAAAACTAATAAAAGGTAAGACAATAGAAAGCATACAAGCGGAATACCAAGACTCTTACAAACTAGCCTATGGCGAAAAGAATAGTACTCAATTAGCGAAAGCCTTTATACGCAGTCAACAAGAGGGTGTTGAATACATAAAAGGCGGTATTGAAGCCGTAGGAATGGTTGTAATGATAGCGGGTCAATTAATACCTGTAGGCGGACAAGTAGCATCAGCAATGATATATGGCGGATTAACAACAGCGACATTTGGCGGAGTAGCAACCCAATTGGTAGAGAACACAACAAAAGCCGGTGGCATAACAGCAGCAGATAAAAAAGCCATGGCAAAAGAAATAGTTGAATCAGTTGCATTGGTTGCAGCCGGCGGAGCAGTAGGCAAAGTATCGAGTATGGCATTTGCCCGAATGGTAATGGCGAACTGTGACCGCACCTTATCTTTTGTAACGAAATACGGAATAGACGTGGTATTGGGAGTAGTATCGGATATGGCGATTACAGGTGATTATAATATTACACAAGAAACGATAGCGAACGTAATTCCGATAATAGTAGGAGTTGCAAAAACGAAAGGATCCATGGTAAGATATGTTGAAACAGAAGTTTACAATTCAGTAGGCTCAGTGACACAAGACTATTTTGCACGATTTCCAGAAGATTACGATAAGATTATGAAAATAATGATAGAAAACAAAACACATTTAGGATATTTGGCGAATCTTAATGATGATTATTGGCGTGCGATTATTCAAAGTTCACAAACCCCTCCCACAGGTGCATACAAAGAAGCGATGATGGAATATAAGAAAACATCGAAATATATTAATAAAACTCTTTCAAAAATGATACCTTCCACCGAAAATATCGAAATATATATTAAAAATATAACAGATTATATTAATACAACAAATCTTGAAAAACCAATAATAGCGTTTAGAGATGACGATAGTTTTAAATTAAAAAGTGTAATATTACCGGATGGTAGAAATTTAGGTAATACTTTAGAAGAACTATATAACAGCAAATGTGAAAAAGATATTAAAGAATTTATAGAATACTTAAAGTCTATAAAACAAACTTATGCATATACAAATGAGCGATTTATGTCAACGACATTTGTTAAAGAAAATAGGTTTGATAAATCTAAATCTATTAGATTTGAATTTAATGTACCGGAGGGCACCAAAGGGACATTTATTGAAACATACAATGATCAAACAAAGAAAGGAACTGAGATGGAATATTTGCTACAACGAGATACTGAAATTGTTGTCACAGATATACAGTGGTCAAAAGATTTTGATTGTTGGTATATAAAAGCTGATATCAAGCAAAAAGGATTATAGGTATATTTTTTATTTTAATGGTTTACCTAAGCGTCCTTCATCATATAGTTTCCGAAGGTAGCCCATTAATTCATCGCGATCAAAAAGTGAATATGCTTTATTTATTTCATCTTTACTCAGATTTACATCTTTGATTTTATTCTTTTTTACTTTATCAAAAAAATCCAAAAAAGCATCAACTTCATATATATTCCAATGAGTTCGATATCTGTGTTGTTTTTCTGTTTCAACTAAATAATTAGGAAATAAACGGTTAATGAATTTCTGAATTTTTTCAGAAGTCCTCAATGGAGGACGATAGGTCCGCTCATAGTAATTAACCATTGATTTAGGTAGTAATCTAGATTTATGTGTAAATCTATACCCTAAAAATTTGAAACTTTTGATACATGGTATCTTCATATAAATCTCCTTAATCCATCCAAAATCGTTGTATAGGTTTTGGTTTTCCTAATTTGCCCTCATCATAAAGCTTTCTAAGGTATGCTATCTGTTCGTAATAATCTTGGAATGAATATATTTTTTTTATTTCATTTTCATTAAGGTTTACATCTTTGATTTTATTTTTCTTTACTTTCTCGAAAAAATCAATCTGTGCATCAACTTCATATGTATTCCAATGAGTTCTATATCGGTGTTGTTTTTCTGTTTCAACTAAATAATTAGGAAATAAACGGTTAATAAATTTCTGAATTTTTTTTGAAAAACCTTCTACTGGTGGATGATATGTTTCATAATAATAATTAATCATTGATTTAGGTAGTAATCTAGATTTATGCGTGAATCTGTATCCTAAAAAATTGAAACTTTTGACACATGGTATTTTCATATATTACTCCTTATATTATTTATAAAACAGCACATAATATTTTTTGTTATTAATTATAGCATACAAAAGACATTAGAAAAGAACTTTAAAAAACTAATAAAAGGTAAGACAATAGAAAGCATACAAGCGGAATACCAAGACTCTTACAAACTAGCCTATGGCGAAAAGAATAGTACTCAATTAGCGAAAGCCTTTATACGCAGTCAACAAGAGGGTGTTGAATACATAAAAGGCGGTATTGAAGCCGTAGGAATGGTTGTAATGATAGCGGGTCAATTAATACCTGTAGGCGGACAAGTAGCATCAGCAATGATATATGGCGGATTAACAACAGCGACATTTGGCGGAGTAGCAACCCAATTGGTAGAGAACACAACAAAAGCCGGTGGCATAACAGCAGCAGATAAAAAAGCCATGGCAAAAGAAATAGTTGAATCAGTTGCATTGGTTGCAGCCGGCGGAGCAGTAGGCAAAGTATCGAGTATGGCATTTGCCCGAATGGTAATGGCGAACTGTGACCGCACCTTATCTTTTGTAACGAAATACGGAATAGACGTGGTATTGGGAGTAGTATCGGATATGGCGATTACAGGTGATTATAATATTACACAAGAAACGATAGCGAACGTAATTCCGATAATAGTAGGAGTTGCAAAAACGAAAGGATCCATGGTAAGATATGTTGAAACAGAAGTTTACAATTCAGTAGGCTCAGTGACACAAGACTATTTTGCACGATTTCCAGAAGATTACGATAAGATTATGAAAATAATGATAGAAAACAAAACACATTTAGGATATTTGGCGAATCTTAATGATGATTATTGGCGGGCGATTATTCAAAGTTCACAAACCCCTCCCACAGGTGCATATAAAGAAGCGATGATGGAATATAAGAAAACATCAGAATATATTAACAAGCTATTGTCATATTTAAAAAGTGGTGAAGTAATTCCACCAGATATAGAGACACGAAGACCAAAACTTGAAAAATATATTAAGGATGTCACTGAATATATTAATACAACAAGTCTTGAAAAACCCATTAAAGTTTATAGAGATGATGGTTATTTTAAATTTAAGAACGTAACTTTACTTGATGGTAGAAATTTGGGCAATGAACTTGAAAGATTACATACAAATTATAAAAATAATATTAGCAATTTGCCTGAAATAAATGAATTAATTGATTATATAAAACAAAATAAAAATGAGTATGAAATAATACAAGAACGTTTTATGTCAACGAATTTTGTTAAAGAAAATAGATTTGATGCTCAAAAACCAATTCGATTAGAAATTGATATTCCGGCAGGTACAAAAGGTACTTTTATTGAAGTATATAATGACCAAACAAAGAAAGGGAATGAAATTGAATATTTAATACAAAGAAATTCTAAATTAATTATAAAAGATATTGATTGGGAGAATGGTCATTGGTATATTAAGGCGGTATTGGTACAATAATATTATGATTATATAATTATCATGGAGGTGTTATAATGAATATTAAAAGAATTGACAATTTTAGATTTTTAGGCTTGAATTTCACTCATAAGTCTAAATTATTCCCTAAATCAATAGTTAATTACTATAAAGAAACATATAGCACTAATTTGACAATCTCTGAGAAACTTCAAAAATTTATTAATCGTTTATTTCCTAATTATTTAGTTGAAACGAATAAACAAAAACGCTGGAGAACTGATTATAGTTGTTTTGAGCTAGATATTTTTGCAAATTTTTATGATTCGCTTAAAAACAATAAACTTAAAGATATAAATTTGACTCAAGATGAAATTAAAAAAATAGGCAGTTTATGGTGGGATGACAAAGTAACCTATCTTCGGAAATTATACGATGAAGGACGCTTAGGTAAACCACTAGAATAAATTCATTGTGAATTTAATGTACCGGAGGGTACAAAAGGAACATTTATTGAAACATATAATGATATGCATAAAAACGGTACGCAAATAGAATATTTGCTGCAACGAGATACTGAAATAATAGTTACAGATATACAGTGGTCTGAAGATTTTAAGTGTTGGTATATAAAAGCTGACATTAAACAAAAAGAATTATAAGGAGATTTATATGAAAATACCATGTGTCAAAAGTTTCAAATTTTTAGGATATAGGTTTACACATAAATCTAGGTTGTTGCCTAAATCCATGATTAATTATTATTATGAAACATATCTTCCACCAGTAGAAAGTTTTTCAGAAAAATTTCAAAAATTTATTAACCGTTTATTTCCTAATTATTTGGTTGAAACAGAAAAACAATATGGATATAGAACTCATTTGAATACATACGAAGTTGATGCTTTTTTTGATTTTTTTGATAAAGTAAAAAAGAATAAAATCAAAGATGTAAATCTGAGTAAAGATGAAATAAATAAAGCATATTCACTTTTTGATCGCGATGAATTAATTGGCTACCTTCGGAAACTATATGATGAAGGTAAATTAGGAAAACCAAAACCTATACAACGATTTTGGATGGATTAAGTTAGTAGGGTGCGTTTATACGCACCATTAATTAAATCCATTATAACTAGAATAAATTTGTTTTGAATTTAATATACCGGAGGGTACAAAAGGAACATTTATTGAAACGTATAATGATATGCATAAAAATGGCGCACAAATTGAATATTTGCTACAACGAGATACTGAAATTGTTGTTACAGATATACAATGGTCAAAAGATTTTGATTGTTGGTATATAAAGGCTGATATCAAGCAAAAAGAATTATAAGGAGATTTATATGAAAATAAATAAAGTTGATTACTTTTATATTTGGAAATATGAATTAACACATAAATCTAGGATGTTACCCGATGCAATTAGAGATAGTTATGCATTTGAGCATGAATCAAAAAATATAAAATATAAACGTCCTTTTACCGAAAAAATTATTGATTCAGGTAAAAAAATATTAAGTAAGATTTTCCCAGATTATGTTGTAGAAACGCAAAATGAACGTACCGGACGTTTATGGAGTTATTATGATGCTTCAGTTATGTATTATCTAAGAAATGGAGGATTAAAGTTATTAAAATTATCTGATTCAGAAATTAATAAAATAAAAAACATGAATGATACTGAAGTAATAAATTTTATTAGAAATGAAGAAAAAACAGGACGTTTTAAATATATTAAAAAACAAAAATTTGACATATTTAATTATATGGGTTTTACTTTAACAAAGAAAAAATATGAAGAAGATGTATTATTAAAATCAAAAAACTACGGTAATAATATAAAAAATAGTTAGTAGGGTGCGTTTATACGCACCATTAATTAAATCCATTATAGCAAGAATAAATTTGTTGGAATTTAATGTACCGGAGGGTACAAAAGGAACATTTATTGAAACATATAATGATCAAACAAAGAAAGGCACAGAGATAGAATATTTGCTACAACGAGATACTGAAATAATAGTTACAGATATACAATGGTCAAATATGCAAAAAAAATACAAAAAGTGGGACGTGTAAAGGATGTAAAAATTTTAGATACAAATGGTTCCATTCCTGAAGATGCTGTTGAAAGGGCAAAGACAGGAGAATTTTGGTCTTTACCTGCGAAATTAATTAATATTGATCATTTAAAATTAGAGTAGGTGCGTATAAACGCACCCTACGACTGAACAAGCATTATCTGGTAAAAGTAACAAGTTCGTTAGAGTGCATAAATTAGCAAATAGAGCAAATATTGGAAACAAAAATGTTGACTTTTTAATAAATGTTGGGGAAGATGCAAAAGGCAATTTGTTTTGTGATATAGATGATATAATAGAAAGACCATCTTCCGCCATAAACAGTTAGTAGGGTGCGTTTATACGCACCTTTATTGTGATATAATCATTTTATGAGTAATTATTGTAGATATTTTATCAATAAAAATCCTATATTTATAACGATGGTTACATATAATCGTAAAGATATACTTATTGAACATATTGAATTATTACGCAATGCTTTTGATATTACAAAAAAATATTATAAATTTGAAATTATTGCTATTTGCATAATGCAAAATCATATTCACATGATTATATCATTAGATACACAAAATGAATTACCACAAATAGTAAGAACAATAAAACAAAATTTCACAAAGCTAATACCTGAAAAATATTATCCCGATAATATAACCGAATCGATGAGAAAGCGTAATGAAAAAGGAATATGGCAAAGAAGGTATTATGACCACGTAATAAGAAATGAAAATGATTTATGGAAACATATAGATTATATTCATTTTAATTCTGTAAAACATTACAATATTTTACCAAAAAATTGGATATTTTCATCATTCAATAAATTTGTTAAAAATAAATTTTATGAAAAGAATTGGTGTAATTACGAGGATAAAAATAATATTTCTATAATGGATTTAGAATAATTAATGGTGCGTATAAACGCACCCTACGGCTAATTAATAGGTAGTTTATTTTTGATTAACAAGAAAATATAATTCATTTTATGAGTGATATTTCAAAAAATTTAGGACACAAAATTAAGACAATAAGGAAAGCTCGAAATCTAACTCAATCAGAATTGGCAGAAATGATTGATATTGATTCCAAGTATATAAGCAGAATTGAAACAGGATTGTCTTCACCCTCATTAAAAACTTTGGAAAAACTCTGTGAAATTTTGAAAATTGATATTGGGTATTTATTTGATTTTTCTGAATTTGATGATAAAGATGCAATTATTAAGAAGTTGGATGATAAAATAAAAATTTATTCACTTGAAAAATTAAAACTTCTTTTAGGGTTTACAAATATAATAGATACAAAATAAAAGCGGGTTTTTTAAACCCGCTTTTTTGTGTTTAGTTTTTTGCAAACGAATCGGTTGAACGAGTTTTGATTTCATTTTCGATTTTTTCAATAAACTCATCAACACCAAGGGTTCCAACTTGACCGATACCACGAGCACGAACTGCAACAGCATTTGCTTCAATTTCCTTATCGCCAATTACAACAACATAAGGAATTTTCTTATCTTGCAAACTTTCTCTGATTTTGTAATTCATACTTTCAGAACGGTCATCAAGTTTTGCTCTAATTCCTGCTGCACGCATTTTTTTGTAAACTTCTTCTGCGAAGTCAACGTGTTTTTCGTTGCTAATCGGAACGATAGCGACTTGAGTTGGTGCAAGCCAAGTTGGGAACGCACCTGCATAATGTTCTATCAAAATACCGTGGAAACGTTCCATTGAACCGAAAATTACTCTGTGAAGCATAATCGGAGTTTTCATTGAACCGTCTTTGTCTTGATATTTGATATCAAATCTTGCAGGAAGGTTGAAGTCAAGCTGAATTGTTGCACATTGCCATGTTCTGCCCAAAGCATCTTTAACCTTGAAGTCAATTTTTGGACCATAGAAAGCACCGTCACCTTCGTTGATGTCATATTTCATTCCACGTCTGTCCATAGCTTCTTTTAAGCCGGCTTCAGCTCTTTCCCAATTTTCGAGTTCGCCGACATAGCTTTCAGGACGAGTTGAAAGTTCAACTTCAAAATCCATTTTGAATATTGCCATTGTATCTGCTACAAAGTCGATGATTTCATTGATTTCGTCAACAAGTTGTTCAGGAGTACAGAAAATGTGAGCATCATCTTGCGTAAAACCTTGAACACGGGTTAAACCTGAAAGTGCACCTGATTTTTCTTTTCTGTAAACTGTTCCGAGTTCAGCCATTCTTAATGGCAATGAACGATATGAGTATCTGTTTGCTTGATAAATCATGATATGGAACGGACAATTCATTGGTTTTACAACGAATTGGTCATCAGAATCTTCATCTTTTTGGATAAAGAACATGTTTTCTTTATAGTGGTCCATGTGACCTGAAATTTCCCAAAGTTTAGATTTTGCGATTTGTGGAGTGTGAACGGTTACATAACCACGTTTTCTGTGTTCACTTCTCCAATAATTTTCGATTTCTTCTCTTACAACTGCAAGATTTGGGTGCCATAGAACAAGTCCGCCTCCGACTTCTTCTCTTGTTGAGAATAAATCAAGGGCAGTGCCAAGTTTTCTGTGATCACGTTTTTCGGCTTCTTCAATAAAATTAAGATATGCCGCTAAATCTTCTTTTGTCCAGAATGCTGTCGCATAAATTCTTTGAAGCATTTTATTTTTTTCATTACCTCTCCAATATGCACCTGCAACTTTGAGAAGTTTTATTGCATTGCCTTTTATAAATGATGTGTTTGGAATGTGCGGACCTGTGCAAAGGTCATTGAAGAGCACATTGCCTTCTTTGTCTTTAGTTAAAAATAAAGTCGGGTTGTCATTTCTGTGTTCTTCCAAAAGTTCGGCTTTGTAAACTTCACCTTCCGACTTAAATTCTGCAATTTTTGCATCAACATCTTCAACTTCATACTTTTCGAAAGTAAGGTTTTGTTTGATGATGTTTTTCATTTCTTCTTCAATTTTAACAAGGTCTTCTTCTGTAAAAGCATGTCCGTCTGTTAAATCAAAGTCATAGTAAAAACCTGTGTCCGTAGAAGGTCCGATAGCTAACTTTGCCGTTGGGAATAACTTCTGAACAGCTTGTGCCATGATGTGTGAGCAAGAGTGCCTTAGCACGCTCAAAGTTTCGTTGTTTTTTTCCATTTATTTTCTTTCTATCCTTTTTAGAGTAAATTTTTCTCAGCAAGCAGTGACGTCTGCGAGCATATTATATTTACCCCACGGGGTGGATCCCCCTAACTATCTACATTGTTCATAATAGCATAAAATAATTTTTATTACCATAAGTGTAAATTTAACGATGAAGATATCCAGTGTTAATATTAACATTTATTAACCAACTTATGTTTTTTTAATTTTATTACATTCTTTTATTGTATATTAAAAGAAAAAGGAAAGAGGTAATAATGAATACAGTTGTTGTCGTAGGACGTGTTGGTCGAGATGCTGAAATAAGATATTTTGAGTCAGGCAAAGTTAAAGCTAATTTTTCAGTTGCAGTAAATCGTTGGGATTCAAAGACCAAGTCTGAAGTGGCTGACTGGTTTAATATTGATGTATGGGATAAACAGGCTGAATTTGCTGGTGAATATGTTAAAAAAGGTATTCAGGTTGCAATTGATGGTCGTATAGGTCAGAACAAATGGGTTGATAAAGCAACCGGCACTGACCGTGAAAACTTTTTAATTGTAGCGAACAGTATTAGATTGCTGGGTTCCAAAAGAGATGCTGAAGTTTTATGATAATAAATTCTAATATAGTCGGTATAATAGCGGATGATTTAACCGGAGCAAACGATACAGCTTTACAGTTTCATTTGAGAGGTGCGAATACTCAAATTCTTTTAAGTGATGATATTGAGCTTTTAAATACAGCCGGTACGCAAACTTGGGCTATTTCGACAGAATCACGTAATGTCACTCCGCATGAAGCTTATGAAAAAGTTAAAGAAACAACAAAAATGTTTTTGGACAAGGTTAAGCCTGATTATTTTTATAAAAAAATAGACTCAACAGTCCGTGGAAATATTGCTGTCGAAACTCTTGGTATGTTGGAAGTTTTGGGGTGGGATGCAGTTGTTGTAATTCCGGCTTTTCCATTGGAAGGCAGGATTACTGTTGGCGGGTATCATTTGCTAAAAGGTGTTCCTATTGAAAGAACAGAAATGGCGAGAGATCCGCATTCACCGATTTTTGAATCACATTTGCCGACATTATTTAAATCGCAACTTCCTGAAGAATTTCATAAAATTGTTGCATCTGTTGAATTAAAAACTGTTATGAAAGGTGCGGGACCGATTTTAAAATGTCTGAATGAATTAATTGCGGACGGTAAAAAACTTATTATTGTTGATGCGGTTTCTACAACAGATATTGAACAAATAGTTCTTGCTATGAATAAAACGGATTATAAAATTTTGCCGACAGGTACTGCTGCAACAGCAAGAGTTTTGAGTGACGTATGGTTTTCGGATGTACAAATTGAACACATTAATAAAACAATTCCTGAATTGCCAAAGTTCATTGTGTCCGGTAGTGCAACACAGATTACTGCAAACCAAATTGAACGACTGGAACAAAGTGATGAATATGATGACAATATGCTTGTTATAAGTTTGGATTTGTTAACAGTTTTGGGCGGAGTTAAACCGGAACTTGTTGACAGAATAGTTTCAAACCTTGGTGAAAATAATATTGTTGTCGTTCACACTTCACAATTGATGAAAAATTTTGACGGATTTTCGGATGAATCTTTGCGTGCTGAACTTACCAAAGCTGAACTTGCCGGAGTGATTACCGATTTTCTTGCGGAATTAACCCGTCAGGTAGTTGAGAAGAAAGAATTAATTCTTATAACATTAGGTGGTGAAACGTCTTACAAATGTTGTGCTGAAATCGGAGCAACACAGTTGCAATTGATTGATGAAGTTGCACCGGCAATAGCATTAAGTATGGACCATAAGGCCCAATGGATTGTAACGAAATCAGGCAATCTTGGTGGTGTGAATACATTGATTGATATTCTTAAATATTTTGAGCACCATGAATAAGGGGGCATATGAATAAAATCCTAATCACAACAGGCGACCCAAACGGTATTGGTGCTGAGATTACAATTAAAGCTTTAAATCAGTTGGATTTGCCGACAGAAAAAATATTATTAATTTCAAATAAAAAAATACTGGATTTTTATGGGAAGTTAAATAAAGATTATGAAATTATTGAAGTTCCTTTTGAGGGAGAAATTCAAACCGGAAAAGTCACAGCAGAAAGTGGTGAATTTTGCTTTCAATCTTTAAAATTAGCCTGCCAATTAAAAGGTTATGGCATTGTCACAGCTCCGGTTGCAAAAAACGCATTGCATCTTGCTGGTCACGATTTTAACGGACAAACCGAAGTTTTGCAAAAATATCTTGCACACGATAATCAACTTGCGGAGATGTTGTTTGTTGCGGGAAATTTCAGGGTATTACTTTTAACTCGCCATTGTGCATTAAAGGATGTTCAAATAACTAAAGAAATGGTCGTTGAAAAAATTGCTAACCTAAAAACATTTTTTGCTGATAAATTGAGAATAGCAGAACCAAAATTAGCTCTGTGCGGATTTAATCCTCATGCAGGTGAAGACGGGATTTTAGGACATGAAGAAATTGATATTTTACAGCCTGCAGTTGATATTTTACGTTTTAAAGGTATCTATATTACAAATCCGTTACCTGCTGATACATTGTTTGCCAAATATAACAATTACGATTGTATAATTGCGAACTATCATGATCAGGGCTTAATACCAATCAAGACCGTTGCAGGTGACAAAACAGTCAATATGACAATCGGTCTTGATGTGATAAGAACTTCTCCGGGACACGGTACAGCTTTTGACATAGCAGGTCAAAACAAAGCTAACCCGACAAGTATGATTGAAGCCATAAAAGCATTGCTTTAGTAATTCATCTTCCAGCCTTCAGCCATAATACGCCCTGAACAGCCGTAACCGTTACCTTTTTTATCATCACCGCAATAATCATTATTATTGCTTTCGTCATCCCACGTATCTAATCCTGATACTGAATAGTTTCCAAATTCATTCCTATCTAAAATAAATATATCTTTACCAATTTCATTAGGTTCATCAGAACCATTCACATCAATTATTGCATCCGCATTGAATCCATTTGGCCAAATTATCATCCCATCCTGTGTCCTAAATCCATAATACCCCCCCATATTCATCATGCTGAATAGTTTTCCAGTCTTTCCATTATGAAATATAACAGAACTATACTTATAAAAATCTTCATCTTGATAATTAAGACTTTTATTATAATCTACAATTTTAAAATATTTAGAAAAATAACTGTTAAAACATTCTCTAGCATTTGTATTTATTGCAAATAGAGGTCCACTTCCGCCGGTATTTTTTTCTCCGCAAGCCGTTGAATTAGCTTCAATATCTTCAAATCTGCTTACGCCTTCAGTTGCCATCATTAATTTAACACCCTGATTTAAAACAGAAATGCCCTTTTGTAGTTTTGCTACATATACTTTCTTTTGATAATTTGTTATTAAAGTTGGAATTGTTATTGCAGCAACAACGCCAATAATCGCTAAAGTGATTAAGACCTCCGCCAAAGTGAAAGCGTTTCGACGGATATTGCCTGTTAAAGTGAATGCTTTTTTGTTCATATAAACCTCCAAATTGTTAACTTATACAAAATAATATTATTATATATAGTAATATTATATCATATATAGTATAAAATTTCAATAGAAAGTATAAAAAATATATAATTAACCTATGATTAAAATCAGGTTAAGAGAAATAATGTGGGATAAATATGTTACGGCTACTGCAATGAGTAAAGCAACCGGCATTAGCACATCAACTATATCCGAAATTATTCATGGAAAACGTAAAAATATTGAATTGGAAACAATAAATACTATATGCAATTATTTAGGTTGCACAGTTGCTGAACTTTTGGAATATACTCCTGATTTATAAAACTTCTAACATTTTGTGGTGGAGAGACAAGAAGGGTTCGACTATTTCGTCGAACCCTTCTAATGATTTTTTAATAATTCATCTTCCAGCCTTCTTCCATAATTCTGTCAAGACATCCATATAGACCTTTGACATTTTTAATGCTATCGCTGCCAATAGTACCACAAGCTTCACCATCAGATGGATTAATTATTTCTATTGCTTGAGTGTAATTATAATTAGTAGAAGTAGTTTTGGTGCTTTCAGCTATCATACTAAAAATAGTAGTTATTTTACTTGCAGGTAACGATTTTGAGGCTCCGGAAACATCAGTAACAGTAATTCCGCCGTAACCAAGAAAAGCATCTCGTCCAAGAACATTCGGACCTTTTTCTCCATTTGTATCAATTGACCAATAAGATGTATTTTTGTTGTCAAATGCTACATAATAAAATGTTGTTCCATCTGCCAATAAAAGTTTAATTCCGTTCGTGAATACAGAATATGCTTTTTTTATACCGGTTTCGAAAGATTTTTTTAATAATTACTAACAAGTGTCGGCACAGTCAACACCGCCACTACTCCAATAATCGCTAAAGTGATTAACACCTCGGCAAGTGTGAAACCGAGTTTTCTAAATTGGTTTTTCCCTAAAATTTTTTTCATTTGGTATCTCCTTTTATAATTGTCATGCTGAACTTGTTTCAGCATCTCTAATATTTTATATTTTTACCCTCTCTCATTGAGAGAGGGTCTTTCCCTCGGTTTTCCCTTTATTTAGTGTTTAATTTTACCACGATTTTTTTAACTGTTTGAGAGCCGTTAGAAGCTGCCATTTGCGGTCTGTGAGGTTCATTCGGAAACAACATTACAAAATTACTTCCGTCGAGTATAACACTTGCTGTTTCAGGTTTGTTGTTTTCATAAAACACAATATCTTTTTCCGGATTATAAGGTGTCTTTATTGTTAACCCTTCACTTGACACATAATCAAGTCGTTCTTTACCTTCGAGAATTATTTGGATATCAGCGAATTTTTCATGTGCTTCAAATAAACAATCTTCATGCTTTTTAGTTTGGTATGTTTCGACATTCGCATAATTATTATCATTCAACGCAATTCGCCCGAGTTCAATATCACGAGATAAATTTTTTATAAAATGCTGAATATCTATAGGAATTTCTTTATATTTATCTATATTTTCAATTTTATCTGTAATCATTCCAGTTCCTTCATTGCCTTTTCAAAATCTTCAGTACTCGGAGCTTTACCGTGCCAACCTGCGTTATTTTCCATAAAACTAACCCCTTTGCCCTTTGTAGTATTAGCGATAATGGCAGTAGGTCTGTCTGATTTTTTTGAAGTTTCAATAGCGTTGTATAATTTGCTTATATTATGTCCGTCAACGACTATAACATTCCAATTAAAAGCTTTAATTTTTTCATCAAGCGGGTCAAGTGATTTGATATTTTCTGTGCAACCGTCTATTTGCAAGCGATTTCGGTCAACAATCAGCGTTAAATTATTCAGATTTCGTTGAGGTGCTTGCATTAGAGCTTCCCAAATATTGCCTTCTTGAAGTTCTCCGTCACCGGTAAGTACAAATACGTGTGCCGGATTTTTGTCCAGTTTTAGAGAAATTGCAATTCCGCAACCTATAGAAAGCCCCTGTCCCAAAGAACCGGTGCAAACTTCTACCCCCGGACATTTAATAGTAGGGTGACCTTGTAATCTGGAACCTAATTTTCTAAAGGTTAAGAGTTCGTCTTCCGGTAGATATCCTAATTGAGAAAGAACCGAATAATAAACTGGTGAAATGTGTCCTTTAGAGAGTACAAATCTGTCACGTTGCTCAAAATTTTCGTCATTATTCCATTTTTTTGCATTGTTCATGCATTTGTGAAACAAAACTGTCATAATATCGGTTGCGGAAAGCGAACCGCCAATATGACCTGATTTTGCAGTATAAACCATTTTTAAAACGTTTTTTCGATTTTCATTCGCTAATTTTTTTAATTCTAATACTTCATTTTCTGTTAACATATTTAACTCCATTTACTTTTAAAAACTTTTAAAACGAACAACGGCAAAGTTGGGAATATACGTTTAAAACGTTTTGGTTCTTTTAATGTTCTATAGAGCCATTCTAATCCGAGTTTTTGCCAAATTTTCGGTGCACGTTCAACTTCACCTGCCCAAACGTCAAAACTTCCGCCAACACCTACCATAATCGCATTCGGCAAGCTTAATTTGAGCTTATAAATGAATTCTTCTTGTTTTGGTGAACCCAAAGCTGCAAGCACAAGTCGTGGAGATTTTTCAACAATTTCTGCCATGATTTTTTTCTCATCTTGAAAGTAACCGTCTTGTGCATATACAATATTCAAATCTTGGATTTCATTGTGCAAATTTTTAACGGCATTTTCAATAACGTGTGGTTTTGCACCGATTAGTGCAATTGGCGCAGAGTGTAATTCATCTAACAATTTTCTTGCAAACTCAATCCCCGGAATACGGCGTACGTTGTAACCTGATATTTTTAATCCGATTTGAACCCCGATACCGTCAGGGATAATCAGTTCCGCTTCGTTAATAATTTGTGCAAAATCAGGGTTTTTAGTTGCATAATCTATCATTTCAGGATTAATAGTTACAACTTGTCCGCTGTTTGTTTTGGCGAAATCAACAGCACTTGCAAAATCAAATGTATCAATATTAAACCCCAATAATTTAGCTTTATTCATATACAGATTATACAACAGGAATTCTATTTGGTAAAGATATTTTTTTAGTAATTCAAAATTTATTTGTAAAAAACTCTTTACAAATAAGTTATATTTTATGTATAATATTTATACAAAAGAAGGAGTGTATATGTCTATTGATGATGCATTGGTTATGATACTGGCAGGTGGTGAAGGTAAAAGACTTTACCCGCTTACAAAAGACAGGGCTAAACCTGCAGTTCCGTTTGGTGGCAGATATAGAATTATTGACTTTGTTATCAATAATTTTGTAAATTCGGGTTTCTTTAAGATTAAAGTTTTAACTCAATACAAATCGGATTCTTTGAACAAGCATATTACGAGAGGGTGGATGCTTTCTCCGTTCTTAAATCAGTACATTGATTTGACACCTGCGCAAATGCGTACGGGTAATGATTGGTATCGAGGAACAGCTGATGCTATTTTCCAAAACATATTCCATATAGAAGATGAAAATCCTAAATATGTATGTATTTTCGGCGGTGACCATATTTATAAAATGGATGTTTCACAAATGCTTGATTTTCACAAAACTAAAAAATCTGACTTATCTATTTCCGCAATTCCAATTCCGATAGAAGAAGCTTCTGAATTTGGGATTATGGAAGTTGATGACAATTGGCGTTTGGTAAATTTTGTTGAAAAGCCGAAAGAAAAGCCGAAATGTATTCCGGGACGTCCTGATATGTGTTTGGCTTCAATGGGAAATTATATTTTTGACAAAGATGTTTTGATTGATGCTCTATACAGAGATGATGCTATTCAAGAATCAAGTCATGACTTTGGCAAAAATGTTATACCTATGCTTTTAAACGAAGGCAAGAATATCTATGTTTATAATTTTAATGACAATTCTTTTAACGGAATGACTGATTGTGAACGTGGTTATTGGCGTGATGTCGGAAGTATTGATGCTTATTGGCAAGCAAATATGGATTTATTGGAAGCGGTTCCGGAATTGGATTTATATTCTAAAGATTGGCCGTTAAGGACATTTAACTACAATTATCCGCCTGCAAAATTTATTTGGCAGGAAGGTGACCGTGTAGGTATGGCAACAAACTCTATGGTATCAGAAGGTTGTATTGTATCCGGTGGGGTTTTGTCACATTGTGTTTTATCGCCTAAGGTTCGTATTAACAGTTATTCTCAAGTTATGGACAGTATCTTGATGGAAAATGTTGAAGTTGGACGTTATTCGAAAATCAGAAAAGCCATAATTGATAAAAATGTTATAATACCGCCAAATACACGTATCGGTTTCAATTGGGAAGAAGATGTAAAACGAGGTTTCCATGTTTCTCCCAACGGTGTTACCGTAGTACCAAAAGGAGCTATTTTATAAATACTGCCATTGGTGTATAATTAAGCTGTAAAGTTGTAAATTTTTCTTAATAATACGCGATTTTCAGGCAATTATATACATTTACTATCTTTACTTACTTGGGTAGAAATATGGTAGTATCATTTACATCAAAAATAAATCCTTACACAGTGCGTAACTATTGCAGCAGAAAGGCAAATCAGGTTACGGACTTTGTGTTGAATAAACTTGGGAGCAAAGAAAACCCTACCATAACTGTTACAAACCCTAAAACCCTTGACAAAATCGAATGGATAGGTAAAAATCTTTCATCTGCTGAAAACCGTTTGATTTTAGGGGGTTCTGCACTTTTATCTCAACCGTTTATTGATGCTGCTAACAAAGATGTAGATGAAAAAACCCGTAAGTATTCGATTGCCCGTACTGTTGCTAAAATTATAGCCGGAACCGTTACCGGTTATTCTATCCGAAAACTATGCATAAAATCTATTGATGCATTTACTACACTACCCGAAAAAATTAAACCTGATACAAAGTTTAAGAAACTTCGTACTTGTCTTTTACCGTCAATGAAGATGATGACAGATGAAATGGCGCAGTATAAGAATACATTGGGTACTTTGGCTGCACTCGGAGTAATGGTATTTACCAATTTCTTGATTGATGCACCATTGACAAAATTCTTGACAAACCTGCTAACGAATGAGAAAGGAGTTGAAAATGCTAAATCCAAGTAAACTCTTTTCGAATTTTAAAGATACTGTTTGTACAAAGTTTGCGAAACAGCCTGCAAAAATGCTTATTTATACAGGTGTTTTGGGTTGGTTTTTGTCATCAGCGGCACAGGTTGTTGCAATTGCCGTAAATGATAAAATTCCTAAAGAACAAAAGGTGTTCTTAATTCCGCAAGAAGTAGGTGACGGTGCGATTAACGTACTTTCATTTTTCCTTGTAACATCAGCTATAAAAAATTTCGCATCAAAACTTGTTTCTACCGGTAAACTTGCTTCACCTGCTATAAGAAAATATCTTAATGAAACCGGTGTAACTTTAGATAAAGGACTAGGAACAACAAAAATTAATATTGAGAAATACGCTAATTTTGATACTGTTAAAGAAGATTATTTTAAATTTAAAAACGGTACTGATGTAACTGCTATGACAATAGGTTCAATACTTTCCTGCAATATTATAACACCGATTTTGCGTAACAAATACGCTGCAGTAAGGCAGAAAAAAAGTATAGCAGAAATGCGAACTAATAATAAGCTTTTACCGCCACGTGGGATATCTATGAATGAATTTCAAAAGTATTCTGCAATGAAATATCATTCCGGCAGTTTAAAAGTATAGTGTTACGAGAAACCCCAGAACTATTAACGTTATTAGTGCCGTAAACATTCCGATAAGTTTGTAAAACGGATCTATTTGTTTTGAGTATTCAATTTTATGGAGTTTATTCATAATAATTTTTGAATAATCATTTTTCCATTCGGCACGAGTTTTTTCAAAAGAATCGTGTAATAAGCGTTTAAATGTATATATTTCTTCCAAGTCTTTTCTTGCAAGCGGATTTGATATGGCAATTTTTTTAATTTTAATACTTTCATTTTCATTAAGTTCATTATCAACATATGCAGATAAATTATGTTTAAAATCTTCATATTGTTTTGTCACGAAAGTCGAGTTTTCATTTTGTGGGATAAGATTGATTATATGATTTGCAATTTTCTTTGATTGCATGTAAATTTCACGACATTTAGGGCATTTTTGCAGGTGATTTTCTACATATTGTTTTAATTTGTAATTAAGCTTATCTTCTACATAAAAACTCATTAGAGCGATAACCTGATTACAGGTAAGTTCATTTTGCATATAAAACTCCTTATATATAAGATTTCAAATCATTCTGTAATTTTCCTCTGGCTCTTGCAATTCTTGATTTTACAGTACCGACATTTGAATTTGTAACATCGGCAATTTCTTCATAGGTTAACCCTTGCAGTTCACGTAAGATAATTGCAATTCTAAACTGCTCAGGTAAATCTTGAATAGCTTCTTTAATCATTTTTTCAAGTTCTGATGTAAGGCATTTTTCGTGCGGTTTGCATTTTGGGTCGGGCAGTTGTGTTTTTATATCCGTATTTTCACAATCAATAGAGATAATGTCGGGTTTTCGCTGTTTTTTTCTAAGTTCATCATAAAACAAGTTTGTTATTATTTGGTTAAGCCAGCTTTTAAAATTTTGCGGTTTCTTTAGTGTATGAATATTTTTAGCAACTCTCAAAAGAGTTTCTTGGGTTAAATCGGCGATATTTTCACGTTTTTTACAGAGATAAGAAAACGCTGCAAATACATTCTTTTGTTCACGTCTGATAAGTTCTTCCAAAGCTTTAAAATCGTTTTGTTGTGACAGAACAATAATTTCTTCTAATGGCATTTTTTTGTATTGCAGACGGGGCATTTAAAATCTCCTTACTTTAATAGTAAGGAATTTTAGCCCGTAATTACTCATACTTTATTACATAAAGGTAAGGTTATATTTTTTTATTTAAAATACGAAAATACAAATTATTCAGCGCAGATATAACCTTTTAATGCAGTGTGAGCCGCTACATACGGAGATGAAAGATAAATAAACCCGTTGGTATTACCCATTCTGCCTTGGAAATTTCTGTTTTGAGTTGTCAAACAAACTTCTCCGTCAGCGAGGATACCGGCATGAACACCTACACACGGACCACATCCGGGAGGTAAAATAACAGCATTTGCCTCAAGAAATATCTTGAGAAGTCCTTCTTCCAAAGCTTTCATATATATATCTTTTGAAGCCGGACAAATAAGCATTCTCACACCGTCTTTTACCTTTTTACCTTTTAGAATGCTTGCAACAGTGCGCATATCTTCAATTCTGCCGTTAGTGCAAGTACCGACGAAAACTTGATTTACTTTTATTTCATTAAGTTCATCAACAGTTTTTGTATTATCGACTGTATGCGGACAAGAAACAGTGTGTTTTACGTCTTCTGCATTTATTTTAATTATGCGTTCATAAATCGCATCACTATCAGGTTTTAGTGAACGGAATTTATCTTCACGTCCGTGTTCTTTTAAATAAGCTTTAGTTTTTTCATCAGCGACGAAAAGACCTGCTTTTGCACCTGCTTCTACAGCCATATTTGCAAGAGTGAATCGTTCAGACATTTCCATATTGTCAATTGTGTCGCCCGTAAATTCAAGAGTTTTGTATGTAGCACCATCAGCACCAATCATTCCGATAAGATGCAACATCAAATCTTTTGAACAAATACCTTGTTTGAATTTGCCGGTAACTTCAATTTTAAAAGTTGCCGGAACTTTTAACCATGTTTTTCCAAGAGCCATTGCAACTGCAATATCTGTAGAACCCATACCGGTAGCAAATGCGCCTAACGCACCTGAAGTACAAGTATGAGAATCTGCTCCGACAAGAATTTCGCATGGATTTACAAAAGTTTCTATCAATCTTTGGTGACAAACTCCCGAACCGACTTCCGATAAAACAGCTCCGTAATCTCTTGAAAAATCTCTAAGAGTTGTATGCATATTCGAAAGTTCTTTTTTCGGACTTGGTGAAGCGTGGTCAATAAAAAGAATTGTGCGCTCCGGATTGTTCAATTTTTCTTTGCCAAGTTTTTTAAATTCTTGAACGGTTAAAGGACCTGTTCCGTCCTGTACTGCGCAAACATCAACCTTTGCAATAACTAATTCACCTGCTTTTACAGCTTTACCAACATGTTCCGATATAATTTTTTCAGCTAAAGTTTGTCCCATAACTTCTCCTTTTTGTTTAAAGTTTAGCATAAATAAACGGCACTCACAATATTGTGAGTGCCGTTTGTGTAAATTTGTTATTACTGAATACACACCGCATGAATGCTTCTGTTGTCTTTGCTGCTGTAGCTCGAGCTCGTGCTGGTAGAGTAGAAGAAGCGGATGTACGCATCATTGCGTCCGTACTCATAGTGATTGCGGAACATATCACTTGACCAAACGTAGAACGAATTTGAAGAGTTTAGAGTAAAGCCTAGAGAAGAAACTCTACTTTCGTTCCTTGTTAGGTTACCTACCGTGTTATTAGCCTGTACTTTGTCTGTGTTGTATATGTAGTTCACTATCTCTGCTAATTGAGCCATTGTTGGTATTTTATTTGTTCCACCACAAACTTTTACAGCTCCTGCCCAGTAATCGTTTTCAACATAACATTCTCCTATACCTAATTTAGATGCTTCTGCTCCTGGAATTCTTGTGGTTGTTCCTGTAGATGTTGCATTTTCACCTGCACATTCTGCATAACTCATTGGTGTCGGTATAAACGGAGCCCCATAACAAGTACTATCAGATTTAAACGCACAACTACCGAGCATAGAATTTATACTTCTAACATCTTTCGTATAAGTGTTCGGCTTACTAAAACCGGATGTATCATAAACAACCGCAACACAGCTTGTACCTGTAATCTGATTACTAAACTGGTCTTGCTTGCAATCAGGATTGTAAGCTATAAGCCCACTTGTACCATTGTTTAATTGAAATCCTAAAACTTCAGTATTCCAATCATCTTGCCCTAAATCAGCTGCTGTTTTAACATTAGCAACGTCAATAATTTCAACTTTTTGTTCAGGTCTTGAGATGTTAATAACTTCCCAATTGATTTTATCTTCAAAACAATCAGTTAATTTGTCACTATCACAAATTTTAACTATTTTCAAATGATTAGATAACTCATCCACAAAATCTTTAGTAGTTCTGTAACCTGCTAAAGTACCTTGCGTATTCATGACTTTTAAAGCTTGTTCTAATTTTGCTTCAAAAACTTTTGAAGCAGTGTTCCAACCTTTTTCTTGATTGTTAGTAATAAGTGTCGGCACAGTCAACACCGCCACTACCCCAATAATCGCTAAGGTGATGAGAACTTCCGCCAATGTGAATGCGTATCGACGGATATTGTCAGACATAACTACGTGCGTAGCACCCTCGGCTAATGTAAAGCCTGATTTCCCAAATCTTTTTGTCATAAATCTTATTCCTTTCTTCGCTCATTAAAATGCACTTATTATCTATTATATCATATTTAAACTTCTATTTCAAGTAGTTTTATTTCGTTAACATGTTATTTCTAATTGGTAATATTTAAGTAGGGTTTATTATGAAAGACAAAATTTGTAAAATACTTGGAAGTAATATAAAAAAATATAGAAAACTTCGCAATATGACTCAAGAAAATCTTGCGGAGGCTGTCGGAATTGAAATTAAAACTTTGAGCTTAATTGAAACGGGTAGAGGTTTTGTTTCTGCAAAAACACTTGCGAGTTTGTCGAAAGTTCTTGTTGTTGCACCTGCAAAACTTTTTGAATACGTTTCCGATGATGATGCACAAGAACTCTATAATGATATCCAAAGCGGACTTAATTTATTGAAGGGGGACATTATCAAATTGAAAACTCTTAATGAACTTATTAAAGGTTTGATATAAAAAAACACCTCCGAAGAGGTGTTTTTTTATTAATGAACATTTGTTGCGCCAAATACGGAAGCTAATTCGTTGCGCCATTGGGCGTGTGTGTTTCCGGAAGGGTTTATTGTTGCATTATTTGCAAGTTCAACGATACCTTCTTTTTTCGCTTTTTCAAGTTTTGCGCTTAAACCTGTATCAAATATTGTTCTGCTTTTTGGTTCAGCTTTTGACTTAATAAATAAATTTTTAAAATTTTTGCCAAAGTTTTTTGCACTGTCAACTAAATCATTGTAAGCATTTCCGAATTTTTTGCCAAACGGAACTTTTTCTGCAACCTTTGCTTCCGGTTTATTTTTAGAGAAAAGTCCGATAACGAAATTTTTCACTTTTGTCCAAGCCGCAACAACAAATTCTGCAACTTTGTTATATAAATTACCAACAGATTTTTTTAATGTTTTAGCACCGTGTGAAGCTTTTTCGCCAACAATACCTGCTGCATCAACTGCTGCATCTTTAACTTTGCCAACACCTGTTACAGCTTTTGCGTAAGCATTTCCTGCAATATCTTTTAATTTTATATCTTCTAAAACTTTTGTAAAATCAACTTTATTTTTATGAAGTGCAACTGCTGTAGCTATACCACCTGCAAGAACTAAACCGCCTGCCACTTTTTTAGCGGTTGAAGAAGTGTTCTTCACGTAACCGTCATTAGCTTTTGCAAAAGCTTTCAATTCTTTTTTATTCATAGTTGTTGAAACGTTATCTTTATAAACTAAATACTCGTTTTTTTTGAGTTTTTGTACGCCATATCCTGGAATAGATGCTACTAACATATTTTGTCCTTTCACACTTATATACGCTCATGTTAATGCTTGTACAAATTATTTTTTGTTATGTGTAAAATTTATTTGTTACATATATTTACAAAAAAAGAGGCATTTTACATGCCTCTTAGAAAAGTAAAATATTTATGAAAAATATTATGAACAACCTGAATATCCGCATTTTAAGCAGATGAAACAACCTTCCGCCATTTGGATTTCGTTTCCGCATTCAGGACATTTAACCGTTTTAATTTCACCTGTTGGTTCTTCAAATTCCTCAACAACAACTTCTTCAACCTTTTCTTCGGTTTTCTTTTTGTCATCAAGGTTCATCGGTTGGAACTGACGTGAATTGTTTCTGTAAACAGTTATACCTTTCAAGTCGTTTTTGTAAGCCAAAATATAAGCTTCTTCAATATCTTTGCGAGTTGCATGTTCTTCAAAGTTAACTGTTTTAGAAACAGCGTTGTCTGTATGAAGTTGGAATGCAGCTTGCATTTTAACGTGCCAATAAGGTGAAACGTCGTGAGCTGTTACAAAAATATGTTTAACTTCATCTGAAATTCCTGCAACGTGAGCGACAGAACCTTCTTTAGCAATTTTTTGCATCAATTCTTCGCTGTATAAACCGCGTGATACCATATAATCTTTGAAAATCGGGTTGATTTCAAGCATTTCGGTACCATCCATAATCAATCTTGAGAATACAAGACCGAATAAAGGTTCAACACCGCCTGATGCACTTGCTATCATTGAAATTGTACCGGTAGGTGCAATACAAGTAGTTGTTGCGTTTCTGATACCGTGAACTTTAATCAATTCATCAAGCTCTTTCCATTGTTCATCAGAAATTTTGCCTGCTGATTTACCTTTATATTTATTATAAAGATAATTTTCACTGTCATATATGCTACCTGCAAAATTGTTAAATCTTCCACGTTCTTTAGAAAGTTCAATAGATTCACATTTTGATTCATAATCAATAAATTCCATTACTTGACCGGCAAGTTTTGTACCTTCTTCTGAAGCGTAAGAAATACCCATTTTCATGAGCATATCAGCCCAACCCATAACGCCAAGTCCGATTTTACGGTTGTTTTGAACCATTTCGGAAATTTGAGGTAGTGGGTAATTGTTAACCGCAATTACGTTATCCAAAAATCTGATAGCTGTTCTTGTTGTTTCTGCAAGCAAATCCCAATCAACTTCAACACCGGAAGCAGTTTCTTTAATCATTCTGCCAAGGTTGATTGAACCAAGGTTACAAGCTTCATAAGCCAAAAGCGGAACTTCACCGCAAGGGTTTGTTGATTCAATTGCTCCGATAAGCGGAGTTGGGTTGTCAGCATTCATTTTATCAATGAAAACAATACCGGGTTCACCGTTTCTCCAAGCTCCGTCAACAATCATATCAAACACTTTTTTAGCACTCATTTTGCCGACAACTTCGTTGTTTTGCGGATTGATTAAGTCATAATCAGTACCGTTGATGTAAGCTTCCATAAATTTGTCAGTAATAGCAACAGAGATGTTGAAATTGTTCAATCTGTTGTTATCGGATTTACATTCAATAAAATCTAAAATATCCGGATGGTCAACTCTCAAAATGCCCATATTGGCACCACGTCTTGTACCGCCTTGCTTAACAGCTTCCGTAGCGGCATTAAACACTTCCATAAACGAAACAGGCCCTGAAGAAACACCCATTGTTGAACGTACAACACTGTTTTTCGGTCTTAATCTTGAGAATGAAAAACCTGTGCCGCCGCCTGATTTGTGAATTAAAGCAGTATTTTTAACAGTTTCAAATATGCCTTCAAGCGAATCTTCAACCGGCAAAACAAAGCAAGCTGCAAGTTGTCCCAACTCACGACCGGCATTCATCAATGTTGGTGAATTTGGCATAAAATATCTGTTAGTAATAGCTTTGTAAAATCTTTCACCCAATTTGTCAACATCGGATTGAGATTTGCCAAATTTCAAATCTCCTGCAGCAATTGAATTTGCAACACGTCTGAACATATCAGCCGGTCTTTCGACACAATTGCCTTCTTTGTCACGTTTAAGATATCTTTTTTCAAGTACCTTAACGGCGTTTTCCGATAAGCAAACTTCTTCAATACACGTAGAACTGTTTTCTGTCACATTAACCTCCATAGTCTTTTATATAATTAATAGATAAAATCCCTTAAAGCATGCTTAATAGCATGATTATTTCTTAATTTTACACCAGTTTTGATTTATAATCAACAGCATGACAAAAACGTAACAGAAGTTTATAATAAAAAGAGGTCATATGACCTCTTTTTATTGTGCATAGTTAACTACCTAATCAACGATGCACACCGCCTGTAGGTTGCTGCCGTAGCGGTAGTTGCCGTTCCAGCCCGTGATGGTAGGGTAGAAGTTGCGGCCGTACGCGTTGCCGTTGCCGTACTCCTCACCTGACCAAACGTGGAATATGTTAGATGAGTTTAATGTAAAGCCTAGAGATGTTGCCTTTGAGGTGTCCATTGTTAGGTTTAATACATTGTTTTTAGCTTGTACTTGGTCTGTGTTGTAGATGTAGTTTGCAATCTCTGCCAACTGCGCCATAGTTGGCATTTTATTTACACCCCCGCATGCTTTTACAGCGC